>CAJFEV010000019.1 GCA_904374795.1 uncultured Bacilli bacterium | reverse complement strand
TGGGTAAGCGGAAGAATTATCAATGTAAATGGGACATCTATTTCCTATGGACCTGAGCAGCAACTTACTAGTTCTTCTGAAAAATATAAAGGAAATGGAGTTGGAGAAATTTCTGCGGTACGGATTGATGATCATACTATAGCTGTTGCTGGTGGAAATCGTAAAACGAGAACTACTTCTTCCAATGATTATGCGACCATGATCATCAAAACAAATGGAAATAATATGTGGACAAGCCAAAATATAGGCTCATCTGCTTTTGACGCAATAAGGAATTCTAATGGTACAGATGGGTTAATAGGTCTTTCACATGTAACAGGAGAATCTATTGTTCGTATGTATTATGATCATAGTAGTTCCACCTCGTATCAATATTGCTATATTAAATATAATTATCAAACAGCGAGTGTTGAAGGAAGTAAAATTTGTACCTCATATATGGATTATTCATTTGATTATTCCTTTGATAATGAAGGACGAGTCGGGCAGAAATATGCTAGAAACAAAAATGATAGTTATAATAGAATAAATGTTAAAGAATTAGTCAGCCTAACAAATGAAACGGAAGTTAAGTTAGAAGAAAATGAATCTCGTAACACTATGACTATATCTACATCTAACGGGGATATTGAAGAATCATCTTGGGAAGAATATGGATTGATAACAGATATTCAACATTTTGGCAGTGATAAATTAGTTATTCGTACCTATTCTAGTGAGAAATTAGCATCACGCGTGTATAATGTGTATTATATTTTTTACCGTCTAAAAAATGGCGAATGGATTAGAGAACATGTGGTAAAAGCACCTGGATTTGGTACAAGTACTCCTTTTGATGGAGAAATGATCCCTTTAAATGAAACCACTTTAGTTATTAATAGCAAAAATTACGGTTTATACGTAGTAGAATACAATTAAAAAAAACATGTACAAAGAATAGAAAACTCTTAAAAAGGCAAATTATTTCTTAGAACGGAAAATAATCGCCTTTTTTTAAACAATAAAAAGAAACTTATCGTAATTGAAAAGTTCCTTTTTTTAAAATAATTTGGCAATTATAAAACTCTTTCATCATTTTATATAATTCAAAAACATCATTGATAGAGCAAAGTTCAGTAGAAGAATGCATAGCAAGCTGTACAATCCCTACGTCAATTGAAGAAATGCTCACGTGACGTAAACTTAGTCCACTCAAAGTAGATCCGCCTACTAAATCATTTTTGGCAGTCACATCTTGAAATGCGATTTTTTTCTTTTGACACATATCTTTAAGTAAAGTAGAAAAAATAGAATCGGTAGTTGAATTAATCTCTTTAATAATAGCAAATCCTTTATTCATAAATCCTTTATTTGTTTCATCAGCATATTCACTATGGTTAGGATGAAGAGCATGAGTATTATCTGAACTGACAACCCAAGAATTTGCTAGTGTATCAGCAATATCAATTTGTAAAACCGCAGCAATTCTTTTTAAAACATCTAAAAGAAAATTACTATCAGCTCCCTCTTTTGTTAAACTGCCAATCTCTTCGTTGTTAAACGAGCAAAAAACAGAGATGGATGAAGGTCTGCTCTCTAAAAAGCTTTTTAAAGAAGCATAGACACTTGTAAGATTATCAATTCTTGGTGAAAGTAAAAGCTCTTGATGCTTGCCAAAAGTTATAGGAGTAGAATTATCATATAAAAAAAGTTCATAGTCTCCAATTTTTTCGCTTTTTGAAATTTTTAAAGAAGTATGAAGAAATGTAGTCCAATCTTTTTTATCTTCACTTAAAGAAAAAACAGGCTGAAGATCTTGTTGCATATTCAAGTCTAAATTAGAATTAGCTTTATCATTTTGATGAATTGCCACACTTGGAATAGTCGCAACTGTATCATATAAATCCACAATTTTAACATGCCAATTTTCTCCTTTTTTAATAAGTACGCGTCCTGCTAGCGATAAAGGTTTATCAAGCCAGCCATAATTTAGTAGCCCTCCATAAGGCATGACATTATATTGCAAATAATTTTCCTTTAAAAAAGCGCCATTAGGTTTTAAAAGAAGAGCAGGTGTATCTAAATGTGTAGTTACTATATGAAAAGAATTGTCAAAATTTTCAGGAATTTTGACAGCAATAATACTACTATCGTTTCGAGTAATAAAAAAAGTATTTGGAAGATTTTTCCAAGCAGAATTTTCTGTCATTTCTATAAAGTTTTTTTCTAAAAAGATTTTTTTTATATAGTTAACACATGTAAAAGCACATGTTCCTTGTTGAATAAATACTTTTAAATTTTTTAAAAATAGTTCTTTAGTCATATCTCATCCCCTTTTTAGTTTGTCTCAATTTTTGTTTGTTATACTTGATTTTTTTAAGAAAATATAGTAAAATCGTTCGTGTTCGTTAAAAAGAGGTGTAGTTTATGAAAAAGACAAAAATAGTATGTAGTATAGGGCCTGCAAGTAATGAAGCAGACGTTATGGAACAAATGGTTTTAAAAGGCATGAATGTAGCAAGAATTAATTTTTCTCATGCAACATTAGAGGAAAGACAAAAAGCTTGTGATTCAGTGCGTGAAGTAAGAAAAAGAACCGGCATGAATGTAGCTATATTATGGGATACAAAAGGACCTGAATTCCGTACGGGTGTAATGAAAAATGACGGGATTGATCTAATTGAAGGAAACAACATTCGTCTTGTTAAAGAAACTGTAGAAGGAACAGAAGAATCTTTTAGTGTTAACCATCCTGAAGCTTTAGATTCTTTACATGTAGGTGATACCATTTTGCTAGAAAACGCAAAAATGAGATTAGAAGTAATTAGCAAAGAAAACGATGGTGTTACTTGTAAAATTATTGCAGGTGGTCATTTAGGAAACAGAAAAAGCATGAGTGTTCCAGGAGTAAAGTTGGATATTCCTTATGTAAGTGATGCTGACCGTGAAGATATAAAGTATGCATGTGAGCATGGTGGAGAATTTTTAGCATTATCTTTTGTAAATACAAAAGAAGATGTCTTAGAAGTAAAAGAAATATTAAAAGAACATCACCGTGAAGATTTACAAATAATTTGCAAAATTGAAAGTGCTTTAGGAATTCAAAATTTAGAAGAAATTTTAAGTGTAAGTGATGGTGTCATGGTAGCTCGTGGTGATTTAGGAACTGAAATTCCAAGTGAAATCGTGCCAATTGAGCAAAAGAAAATGGTTAAGACTTGCCGTCGTTTAAACAAAATATGTATTGTAGCAACGGAAATGCTTGAAACTATGATGCAAAATACAAGACCAAAGAGAGCTGAAACAAGTGATATAGCTAATGCAGTACTAGACGGTACTGATGCTGTAATGTTATCTGGTGAAACAACTGTAGGAGCTCATCCAATCGAAACAGTAGAAGCAATGGCAAAGATTTGCGAAGTTACAGAAAAATACGCGGAATACAATTGTATAGAACAAGTTCGCAAAGTAAAAAATGTTCGTGATGCTATCGCAGTTTCTGTAGTCGATACAGCAAATCGTTTAAATGCTAAATTAATTACTACAGCAACTGTACATGGAAGAACTGCTAGATTGATAAGCAATTTTAGACCAGTATCTCCAATTTTAGCATTAACTCCAAATGAAAAAGATGGAAGAAGATTAATGTTAAATTATGGAATTTATCCAACACAAATGCCTATTATGAATTCTACAGATGCTGTATTAAATGAAAGTGTAAAAAAAGCAAAAGAATTTATAGCATTAGAACCTAAAGATATCATTGTGATAACTGGCGGATTTCCAAATAATGATGAAAACAGAACAACAAACTTAATGAAAATTGAAGAAATCGATTAGTTTAACGTTATATATACATTTTTCTTGACTTGTGAAACGTTTAAATATAAAATAGATATAGAAATGAGGTTTTAAATTATGAATGGAACAATTGAAGCTGGTTCAGAAATTGGATTTTGCATGAATACAGCAAATATTTGGCAAATTGTCGGCATTGTATTATTAGTATTTAAAATAGTAATTCCTATTCTGTTAATTGTTTGGGGAATGTTGGATTTAGGTAAAGCAGTTGTAGCTGCTAAAGATGATGAGATTAAAAAAGCAACTAAATCTTTAGCATTCCGTGCTATAGCTGGAATCTTGATTTTCTTTATTCCAACATTAGTAAGTGTAATTATTGGAATGATTTCTAACTTCTCATCTTCTGGGGCAATGGATGATTACAACATATGTCGAGCATGTATATCATCACCATACGGAAATGAATGTGCGCCATTAGCCGACGATGTATGGAAGGGAGAAGTGTAAAAAACTAGTAGAATTACTAGTTTTTTTTTGAAATAGTTGCTATAATGAACGTATAAAAGAAATGTGGGATTTATAATGAAAAAAATTAATCGTATTCTTTTTTTTGCTATTGTATTTTTTTGTACAATTAAATTAGCGGATGCAGCAGCTTTAGAGTGTGTTTATAGTGTTGGTAAACTTGCAGAAAACACTCATTTATCAGATGATTTGAAAGATAAATATAATTTAAATTTTGCAAAAGTGACTGTAAGATTTGATTGTGGAGAACCAACCTTTACATGCGAAAGCACAATAAGCGGAATTGAGTGTAAAAAAGGTTCAATAGCCATGACCATATCCGATTTTGAAACTGACGATCCTGACAAACCTTATGCGTGTCCTAGTAAAATTTTCTATAAACAAAGTAATGAGGAAAGAAATGGAGAAATGGATTTAGTTTCGGCTACAATTGGCGTGTCTGCTACTTCATCTGGAGGATACTCCAATAGTGCTTCTTTAATAGAGGAAGAATCTACTCAAAATGTGGATGCAAATACCTGCCAACACACAGCCGTCGAACCAAATTACGATAACAATTGTGAATATGGAGATTTCATTATTCGATTTAATGCTGGAGATTCGCTTGCAAAAATAGAATCAAGTGATCCAGCATATGCTAATATTCGAATGGGAGTTAGTCATCTCACTACTTGTCCAGATAAAATTTATGAATTATGTAGAGAGGAAGACGGGGCAGAAAAATGTTATTTATATACATCAGACGGAACGGGAAGAGAAGAAGTTTTATTGCATCGAAATAATGGAGAAGTAGTAGAACATGAACCAGAAAAACAAGAAGGATTTTCTCCGAATAAATTATGTAAAGACGAAGAAAATTGCGATATTAATTTAAATGGATTTTGTGGAGAACCAACCGTATCAAGGGTATTAAAATTTATAGGATTAATTATTTTTATAGCTAAAATACTTGTACCAGCAATTATAATTATTATGGGATTTGTAACATTATTTAAAATAATAACATCAGGAAAAGAAGATGAAGCCAAAAAACAAGTAAAAAATATTATTAGAAATATAGTAATAGGGATATTAATCTTTTTATTGCCATCATTAATTAATTTCGTTTTTGATATCGCAGATGATATCATATCACCTGGAGAAACAAGTGACTTTTCAAATTGTGTTAATTGTCTTACAGACCCAAATAATTCAAGTAAATGTATAATTCAAGAGAGCGATAATGACTAGTAATGTAAAATTACTAGTTTTTCACGTTAAATATTGTTATAATAAAAAAGAAGGAAAAAGTAGGGATTTATATGAAATTTAAAATAAAATTAATGATTTTAAGTACAATAACTATTCTTTTTTTAACAGGATGTGGATACGATGATGTATATGATAAATATAAAGAAGAGCTGGATTCTTTAAATTGTACTTTTGTTTCAACACAATATGAGGATACAGATCCATATCCATCAAGCAACTATAGAATACAATTTACTGCCGATTCTAAAGGAGTATACGTTACATTAAATGGTCAGAAAAACAATTTATATGATAATAATGGACTTCACACAATTACCGTTGGAGATTATCCATTAGATATTGATGAAGAAACATTACTTGATTTTTTAGAAAATTATCGCGGAAACGGATGCCCATCTCAAATATTTATTGGTGTGAATATAAATAATCCTACATCTGCAGAACTATTAGATTCGTGTGCTGCTGGAGATGGACAAATGGGATTATGTTTCTTATATAAAAATGCTGAAGAAACGAAAGATATAATCAAAAGCAGAACTTATAAAAAATATAGTGATGAAATGAATCGAAATTTTGAATTCTCTTTTGGATATGATCCAGAAACAAAAAAATCTTATTTTTATTTAGATAATGTCGAACATGAAATTGTTGACAAATCCATGTTTGTCTCTATTCAAGCACAGAATAAATACATTGCTATTGATAGTTCGGATTATGATGATATTTTTAATATAAATGGAGATGACGTCACATTTCCAAATTCTAATGATTTATATTTAGCTTTATATGGTATGGAAACGCAAACAGTACTTTATATAACAACTCATCCTGATAAATACAATTATGTAGATGAGGGAGAAGAAAATCCGACACCACCATCATCAGAAGAAGAGTTAGAAGAGGAAGAAGAGTCTCCACCAAATTATAATATTGAAGATACCAATGTTGACTATATATGTGCAAGTCCTTCATATCGTAAACCAATGAAATTTATCGGAACAATTGTAAATTTCCTAAAAATTATTGTTCCAATTGTCATTATAGCTTTTGGAGTAGTAGATTTATATAAAGCTGTAACTGGATCAAAAGATGATGAAATAAAAAAATCTGTAAAATCAATTGTTATAAGAATAATTGCTGGAATTGCAATTTTCTTGTTACCAGGAATCATTCAATTTATACTAAATTGGGTAAATGATTGGTCAAATTATAAAAATTCATGGTGTTGCTGTACAGATTGCCTGTTAAATCCTGATTGTGATGTAAATTCATGCAATAGTAACTCATGTAAAATAGAAGGGACGAATTAATAATGAAAATAAAATGGATAATATTTTCGCTAATAATATTTTTTACATCTATTTTAACAGCAAATGCTGCTGGATATTATTATCTTATGGATGATGGAAATTATATGTTATGTGCTGAAGGACCATTTCAATGCTTTTCTGTACAACCGGGACAAGATAATGTAACTTTTAATTTGTCAGATGAAGAAATTATTTATCAAGGATATTCATATTTTTATGATGAAGAATATCAAGAAGATTATTATGAGACTTTATATGGAAAAACGAGAATGTACTTCTATCAAAATGCTGACGGAAATTATGTATTATGTGAAACGGAAAATTCTTGTCGTACTTACACATTTGATCGTTTAGTAGAAATGGGAGCTTCAATTACAAGCAAAAATCGCATTGAAATGGGCAATGCAAAAGGTCCAGGAGAGCCAGGAGATATCTATTATTACAATAGCGAAAAAGAAACCCAAAATACGACACAAGAAAATCAAAATTCAGAACATAATACAAATACTACTTTAGAGTCATCAGAATACTGTGGTAAATTAAAAGAACCACTAAAATTTATTGGAAACATTGTACTAATAGTTAAAATAATTATTCCAATAATTATTATAGCATTTGGAATGATTGATTTCTTTAGAGCAATGGTTGGTTCAAAAGATGATGAAATAAAAAAATCATTCCGTTCTTTAATTTTTCGTGTTATAGCGGGTATAGTAATCTTTTTAATTCCAACGATTGTAAGTTTTATATTCTCATTAGTAGATTCTTGGGCTAGCATTGAAGGAGAATTTAATGCTTGTCAAAAGTGTGTGCTAAATGTAAGGGAGTGTAAATAATGAAAAAAGCGTTGTATACAGCTATAATATTGTTGAGTTTTATGATTTGTCAGAATGTTTCAGCAGCAGCAGTATGTGATTTACAGAATCAAGAATTATGGACTTATGAAACAACTCTGTATGGAAGAGCGGCATCAGACGAAATAAATAATGCTGACAGTAAGTATGATTACTTTTATTGTTGCAATATGAGCAATGGAACTCAAGCATGTGACTTTTATATGGCTGTAAATACAAGTTCTGAATCAAATCAAAACACAAATACTGAAACAAACGTAACATCCAACACTACAAACTATTGTGAAGGACTAAAAGATACTTTTACCATTATTGGACATATTGTTCGTTTAGCAAAAATTTTGATTCCTATTATCATAATAGGGTTTGGAATGCTTGATTTATTTAAAGCTGTGGTAGGCTCAAAGGATGATGAAATAAAAAAATCCTTTAAATCCCTAATCATGCGTTGCATAGCAGGTGTATGTATTTTCTTTTTACCAGCGTTTATCGATTTGATATTTGGCTGGGTTGATGGTTGGGAAACAACATATCAAGGAAGTTACGAAGAGTGCTTTAAGTGCATATGGGATGTTGGAAGTTGTAAATAGAAACTGGAAAAATCCAGTTTTTTTAATGAAATGTTTATAAATAATTGCTATAATAAATTGGTAAGGAAAGCAATGTGTGGTTATATGAAAAAAATTATAATTATATTATGCACAATATTAAGTATAGCTTGTATCTATAATATAATAAAAGATTCTAAAAGAATTGGTATTTCAACAGACACTTTAAATTTGCTTGCTCAAAATGATTCTGCTAGTAAAACCGTATTATTAATAGCAGCTCATGGTTTAGGAAAAGATTGCAATCATGCAAGCACTACAATTAATGGAACAAGCTACTATGAAAATATTGAAGCAAGAAAATTAGTTAATCGAATTGCAGGATATCTAGAAGATTTAGGAATAAATTATGAAATAGCAAATCAAATTGTAGGAGATGCCTATTGGTCAAACGATCCGGCAACAAGAAATGAAGCTAGAAATTGTACAAATCCAAATACAAGTAGTTGTTGCGGTTTTAGAACAGCATCAATAGGTACGTATAGTAAAAATCTATTGAATCATGTAGATGAAAAAGGAATTGCAAACTATTCCTTAGTATTAGAAGTCCATTTTAACGGAGGCGGCGGAGATTATAGTGTCGTATTTGGAAGGGATAATACTACAGAAAATTCCGGTTTAGAGCTTGCTCAAGCTGTTGCTGATGCGATCGGAGTAGGATATGGACAGTATAAAAGAGACACGGATTCGGGTGCAACAAGTGTGGGAAGTTTAGGTACAATTACGAATTTTTATTCAAATCGAAGTATTCCTGTATACTATTTAGAAACTGCTTTTATGGATAATCAACAGCAATTCACATCTTACTTAAATAATCAATCAGAAGTTGCTCAAACAATAGCCAATTTTATTGCAGAAAAGGCTCCAGGAGCAAAAAAAGATGGAAGTGGTTCAATGTATGTTAGTGGCGGAAGAACTATAGATCCATATCCTAATGTATTTGCAAATATTGATGTTTTCACAGAGAATAGTGAAGGATGCGGAACAATTTTCGTAGATGAATTTGGAAACTATACACAGTTTCATGAATTTATGCAAGAAATATTTACTTTAATAAAAATAGCGGCTCCAATAATTGTTGCTGCTCTGTCTACCTTTGATTATATTAAGGCAATTACTGCATCTAATGCAGATGAAATGAAAAAAGCAAATAAAAGAACTATCAAGCGAATAGTAATTGGTTTGCTAGTATTTTTCCTACCATATTTATTAGAAATCCTATTTGAATTGTTTGGACTTTATGACATAAGTACATGTGGAATAGGTGAGTAATTTTACCTAGTAATCAAATATAAAAGATGATATAATAAATGAGAGTGTGAATTACTATGAAAAAAACAATATATATATTTTTAATCATTATGTTTTTTTGCTTTAATATAGAAGCAAATGCTGCAGAATGTAAATTGACTGAAGATAGTATTATTACTTATGCGGCTGTAGATTTTGATGATATTCCGTATTGTAAAAATTCAAGAAATACTTGCGACGGACAGAATAATTTGTGTACATCAGGATGTTTTCCCCTCACTATTGCATCTATTTTAGCAAGTTATGGAGCGGTGGATATAAAACCACAAAATGTATCAGGTTATTTATGTTATAATTACCCCGATGATGCGCAAGCTAGACAATATGGAAATATTATTCAAAGCCAACCTTTTTTTGATAATTTTAATATGAAAGTTGAAAAAATTGAAGGAAATATTGCTGCGATAGATACAGCATTAGCTCAAAATAAAACTGTATTAGCCTCAGTAACTAGTGCTAGCAGATTTTCTTCAGGGAATTCAGGACATTATGTAGCCATAGCCTTAAAAAATGGTGATCAATATTATGTAATAAATACTGCTAAAGTTAATGAACCATATAGAACAAGTGGATGGTATTCAAAAGAAGATATTGAGCATGAAGTGATTAGACCTTTAAATCAGTATATGGGACTCCATTCAGTCATTCTAAACAATTGCTCAAATACAACTGGTAATGGAACAACAAGTAGTGATGATGCATGTGATCCAAATGCTTCTGGAAGAACAGAAGATTGTTATTCGGATTGGGGAGAAATTTTTGGAAATGTAGAGCGAGAAGAAAATGATGGATGTAGCACAATCTTTATTGATGAAGACGGAAACTATACAGACTTGTACGACTTTGTTCAAGGATTATTTACCCTAATAAAAATTGCTACTCCAGTAATTGTAATCGCTCTGTCTACGTTTGATTACATTAAAGCAATTGCTGCTTCTAATGCAGAGGAAATGAAAAAAGCAAATGGAAGAACAATTAAACGTTTAATTGTAGGATTAATCATTTTCTTTTTACCTTTCATTTTAGATATATTGTTTGAGTTATTCGGTTTATACGATTTAAGTAGATGTAACATCGGAACATAAGGGAGGTGTAAAAATGAATGGAATATTTACAATGAATTTCCTAGGAGATTGGATAAATAGTTTCTTTCAATCAGTAATGCTTTGGTTTGATAGTGTTATTTACTGGTTTGCAGCTCAATGCTATCAATTATTTATGAAATTATCTATGGCTCAAATTTTTGACAACAATTTTTATAATAATTTTGCTAATAGAATATATTCTATATTAGGTGTATTCATGCTTTTTTATTTAGCATATGCTTTATTAAACGCTTTAGTTGATCCGGAAAAATTAGCAAAAGGAGATAAAAGTGTATCAAAATTAGCATCCAATTTAGTTATTTCATTAGTAATATTAGGGTTATTACCATCAATTTTCGAGTATGCCTATCGATTACAAAATTATATATTATCATCCAATGTAATCGGTTCTTTAGTTTTTGGAACACCAACAATTGATGTATCGGACGATAATGAAAATAGCATGATACGATATGGAGATGCAATATCATTTACTGTTTTGAATACTTTTTTGAATTCAGACAACTATAATGTACGACTAGGTGATAGTCAAAAAACTTGGTTTGATGTAAAATATGAAATACTTCATGATGGGAATTATGGCTCCTTAACAGGTTTAGCTAAACCTATTGTTGAAGGAGCAAACGTCGTAAGTGGAAAAAATGCAGGACAAGAAGTGTATATTGATTATAAAGTCGTAATATCAACAATAGCTGGGGTTTATTTATGTTATATTATGCTGTCATTTACGCTGGATTTAGGAGTGCGTGTAGCAAAACTCGCGTTTTGTCAACTTGTTGCGCCAATTCCTGTAATAATGAGAGCTATGCCAGGAAAAAAAGGAACTTTTGACCAATGGCTAAAATTAACTTTATCAATATTTTTTGAAATATTTGTTAGAGTTGCTATTATGTATATTTCGATATATTTAATAAATGGATTAGTCGAAAGTGATATGTGGGGGAGTTTCTTTAGTGGCGGGATTCAAGGAATGCTTGCCTTAGTAATAATCATTATGGGAATATTAACTTTCGCAAAACAAGCCCCAAAAATGATAAGTGATGTATTAGGCATAAATTCAGGAAGCATAAAACTTGGTATCGGTGAGAAACTTAAAGCTGGTGGATTCTTTGCTGGTGGAGCTATGCTTGGGGCAGGAGTTACTGGAATACCTAGAAATGTCATTGCTGCAGGACAAAATATTGCTAGAAAAGGCTATAATACTTTTAATGCATTTAGAAGAGGAGATATTAAGTCAGGACTTATAAATGCTGGTAGTACAATTGCAGGAATTGGTACAGGAGCATTATCAACTATTGTTGGAAGCACTTCTGGTATGTTTAATGCATACAAGAATGGGGGGAAGGATGCTAAAAACTTTGGCGATATGGTAAAAGCAGCTGGAACAGGTGCTGACATTAGTTGGGAAAATAGTAAAAAAAGAGCAAATTATGTTGCTTCAAATAATGGACTTATTGGTGCAGCAAGAGCTAAAGTAATAGAAGCTGCTGAAGACGTTTATAAATGGACTACTGGAAGTGGATTTACGGGTGGTATACTTTCAAAAATCAAATTTAGAGACGATGCTAAAAAGACTTATGACGAATCTTACAAAGAACTATTTGAAACTCCTCCATATAAGAATATGGATGCATTATTAAATGATTATAAAGCCAAAAGAGATGCTGGTGTAACTACGGTAGATGGCCAAAACATTAATGGATTAATAGCTCAATTAGAGAATACTATGCAGCAAAGTAGATATGATACAATTCACAAAAATCGTAAGGCAGTTGCTTATGCTGCATATAATTTAGCACAGTTTGCAAAAGAAAATTATAAAAGCGCTGCTGAAGCGGATTTTAACCTTAATGGAATTGACATTAATGATCTTGTGTTAAAAGAAAATGATGTTTACAGAAAGTCAACAAATGCTGCACTTAGCGAGGCTGAATTGCGGCAAATATTTGAAGGTATGGATATGGTTGGGAATCCTATTTTAGATAATAATGGTAACCCAACAAAGGGTATAAAAGCTCAAATTAAAGAACTAAATGATCAAAATAAAGAATTAAAACAAAGTATTGAATATAAAGAATTGCAAAAACGTGAAGCTGCAAAGAAAAATAAATAGAAAGGGGATAGATTATGGATCAAAATTATTTAATACCAGCAAATACCAAAAAGTCTAAACTTATATTAGGATTTTTCACACCAATTGATTTAATTATTTTTGGTGTTGGTGTTACGATTACAGTTATAATGTTATTAATATTTCAAGGAATGACTTTCAATATGGCTATATTAATATTGATGCCAGCTTTAATATCAGGATTCTTAGTCATTCCCGTTCCTAATTATCATAATGTCTTGCAATTAATTACAAATATTGTTACATTTATAATGAATAGAAAGAGGTATTATTGGAAAGGCTGGTGTTATAAAGATGGCGAAAAATAAAAAACAAGAATTGTCTAGTAAATGGAGTGAAGATTGGGTACCATTAAAAAACATTATGAACGGAATGATTCAGCTAGAAAACGGAGAATATGTAACAGGAGTTAAAGTTGCTCCTCGAAATATCTTTATTTTAGATGCTGGAACTAGAGATAATGTGATTTACCAATTAAGAAATTTCTATAATGCAATCAATTTTGAATTTTGGTTAATCGTTGCTGATCGTCCCGTTGATATAAATGTATATCTTTCCCAACTTCAAATTCTTTACAACCAAGCAACAAATCCAGTTACAAGAAAACTAATTACTCAAGATATTAATAAAGCCAACATGTTCATGAGCGCTGAATATAACGTTGTAGATACTGAATATTATATTTTATTTAAAGAAAAAAGAATGGATGTCATTCAAAAAAGATTACATACATTAATTAGTAATTTAGCTAATTGCGGTTTAAATAGTCAACAAACAAGCAATAATGACTTACGAGTAATTTTAGATAATTTCTTTAATGGCGGTCAAGCGACAACTTTTAGTGGGATGGTGAGTCCATAATGAATTTAAAAGCACAAATAGCCCCAAAGGGGATTGAATTTAAACCAACAGAATTTATGATGAGTGGAAGATACTGTACTATTTTAACCATTGTAAGTTATCCAAAATTCATTCAACCTGGATATCTTGCTAATTTAACGAATCTTTCAGGAATTAAAATTGTTGCTAAACACATTCCAATTGAATTATCTACCTTACAGAGAATGATCAATAAAGAAATTGCTGACTTAAAAACTCGCTATCAAAGTGAACATGACAAAACGATTCAAGAACGTATCCGTCAAGATTACGAATCCCTAGAACAGTTTATATCTATGTTAGTTGCAACTCAATCAAGAATTTTTGATTTCCAATTACATATTCTAATTTCAGCTGAGACAAAAGATGATATGGAAAATAAAAAAATGCAAGTTCGAAATTATCTTGATGCATTAGGTATGCGAGGAATCTCTTTAATGTTTGAACAAGAAAAAGTTATTAAATCCATGATTCCTATTTTTCCTAAACAAGACATAGAAGACCGTGTAGGCGCACCAATTCCATCTGTAACAATCGCCGCCATGTATCCATTTATATTTGATAGTATTAAAGACCCTGGAAATAGCACTCTTTTAGGAGTAGATTTCTCTGGTGGAGTTATTTTATTTAACCAATTTCTATATCAAATAAAAAAAGAGAATAATCGTAATAATGCCAACATTATTATCCTTGGCGCTTCAGGATCTGGAAAATCTACTGCAGCCAAATTATTACTTAGAAGTCATATCAGAAATGAATACAAACTTGTTTGTATTGACCCAGAAGGTGAACTAGAAGAAATGGCTTTATCAATGGGAGGAGATTTCTTGGATCTTGGAAAAGGTGGAGAATTCGGAATGGTAAATCCCCTTGAAATTGTTATCGATGCAGATGAAGAGGAAATTAATCAAGGTTTAGGATATACAGTATTAACTAGAACTATTCAACAATTAAAAGCATTTATGAAATATTATTCTCCTGATATTGAAGAAGATGTTCTTACAATGTTTAGTGAAGTAGTTCAAGATACGTATAAACGATATAAAATTGATTATGATACAGATTACACTAAGTTTACTAGTGAAGATTATCCTACTTTTGATGATGTATATGCAACCATAAAAGGAAGACTTTTATCCATGACCGAACGAACTCATGAGCGAGATGTTATGGAAAGATTAGAATTAAAAATTCGACCATTAGTAAAAGAACTTAGATATTATTTTACAGGACATACTACCTTAAATATTCAAAGCGATTTTATTGTTTTCAATATTAAAGAATTAATGACAGCAGATGAAAATATTCGAAATGCGTTATTCTTTAACATTTTAAAGTATGCTTGGGGATTATGTTTGGATCCAACAGTAAACACAGTTATGTGTGTCGATGAAGCTCATGTATTATTATCAACAAAAAATGAACTGGGAGCAGAGTTCCTAGCACAAATTCAACGTCGTAGTAGAAAATATAATACAGGAACCATTATCATTACACAGCAACCAACAGACTTCGCAGCACCTAACGTACTTGTTCATGGAAAAGCAATATTCGATAATGCTTCCTATTATCTAGTCATGGGACTAAGAAAACAAGCGGTGGATGATTTAGCTAAACTTATTGATTTAAATGAAAGTGAAAAAGATAGCATTAAATACTATAATCAAGGAGAAGCTTTATTCGTTTGTGGCAATAGACGAATGCGAATCAACATCATTGTCACTCAAGAAGAGTTAGATTCGTTTGGCTCAGGTGGAGGGTTATAATTAAAAGGAAATCCTCCACCTTTTGTTAAAAAATGTCAAAAAAAAATTACTAAATTTTCATTTAGAACTAAGATATGATATACTTAATAATATAGAAAGGATTAATCAATTATAGTATGAGTTAATATTTTTATAAAATTGATTATATAAAAGGTTTATTATGAATGAAGAAATCGAAAAAGTTATTTTAAAATTAGAGCCTACATTAAATGAACGCGATGAAAAAATTAAAAAGCGTGAAGAATTAATTAAAGATATAAATGATTTTACAAATTTATTACCTGAATTAAATAATGTAATTACAGATTTAGAGAAAAAAGTTTTACAAAGCAATGATGAAAAAACAAGACAAGAATTAGATTCCTATTTAAAAGAAAGAGTTCTGTATTATGATACAATTCAAGCTTTTACAAAAGAAGCTTTAAATCTTAAAAGTGAAATTGAAAGCATTCCAGAGGAATTAAGAGAAAGTGAAGAAAGATTAATTCATCTATTCTATCAACGAAGAAATTTTTCAAAAAAAATTGAATATTATGAAAATCAAGAAATATTAAATGCTGAAGAACAACAAGATTATGAAAACGCGTTGGAAAATTTAGAAAAAATAGATGAAGAAACTCTTAAAAATTATAATTATTTATCGGAAGCTGATTGGCAATCCGAAAATAAAGATGAAGAAATCATTCAAGAAACTAGCTCTTTACTGATGCCATTATCTTCTCCAGATGAAAGAGAACAATGGATGAAAGAACGCAAAGAAATTTTAAGTGTGTTAAAAGAAATTGAAAATTCTAAAGGACGCAAAATAACATATAAAGATATTTACCATGGGCAGCGTTTTTCTAAAAGAATACCGAGACATCTTCGAGGAAAATATGGTATTTTGATGAGTAAATTAAAGCAAATTGAAAAAATCTTAAATGATGAATATTTACCAAAAATTTCTATTGATGGTGTTTTATTTGACACAATGTCTAAGAATCAAAAAATTCAATATTTGGCTAATTTAATGCTTCAGATTGAGGTTTTTGCGGATAAAAGCTTGCTTCCTTGTATTATAAATGGTAAAAAAATTCCCTTTGAATATAAAGAAGTTTATGAAGAGTTAATTAAGAATATAAAAAAATTAGAACATGAAAAAACAAGTTATTATCAATACGCAATTGATCAAAATTACTATGAAAAATTAAGTATAGATGAAAAACTGAATTATATTGATGATTTGGCAAATAAAATTGCAAATAATTTTATAGATAATCCGACAAATGTTGTTTGGAATGGGAAAAAATATCTGGTAGATCAAAGGGATGTTTCTTTGTTTTGGCGATTAATTGAAATGTTTGAAAAAGTGCGAACAGAATGCGAAGAAAAAGTAAAAGAGTTTGAAAATGAAAAAAATAAAATTTTAAATTGTTCTACAATTACTGAAGTAGAGACTGTAAGTTTAAATAATGAACTTAGAATACTTTCAAAATCTTCTTTTAAAGAGTTTATACAAAATGAAATGTCTAGTCAAGCTCTTGAAGATTCAAAAAATAAAATCGGAAAAATTGTTTTTGATGATGAATATTATGAATCTTTAAATAAGGAAGAAAAAGTGAATTATTGTAAAGATTTAATTAATCAAATTCTTTTAAAAGATTGTAAAAATCCCGTAAAATTTTTTATGGATAATCAAACGGTAGAAATTGACTCTTTATATACCGAACCTTTTACAAAAGCTGCATCAAAATTGCTTTTATTTAAACAAGAAAATTCAAAAGAAGAGTTAGATGTTACAATCGATGAAGAATATATAAAAACATTAACCGATGAAAAAAAATTAGAGTATTATACCCTTAAAATTCATGAGATTTGTTCTAAACCAGTCACAGAAAAAGTTTCACAAGAAATAAAAGGAAATGTCTTTACCTTTGATAAAAAATATTCATTAATAATGGAAGTAGTTGCCAATCGTTATTTATCTATTTGGGAAAAATTAGCTAAGCCAGTTGAAGTTAAAGAAGTTAAAAAGCCAAAAAAATTGGATGTAATAAAACTAATGATAAAAAAGAAAGCAGTTCAAATTGCTTTATCTGTAGGTGCTTTAATTGCTGTTGCAGGTATGGGATATCAACTAGGAAAGCAAAATACTAATGTAAAAGAAGTAGAAACAGAAATTTTAGACCAAAATGAAAATAAAGAATTAGAAAAATTAGAGCCAATTATTATTGATAATGTAGAAAAAATGGAAGAAAATGAACAACCATCTAAAGCTGAGGAAGAGCCAAAATTAGGAACAGATTTTACTTTAAATGAAAATCCTGTTATATATGCCAATACAGACCTAAATGAACCGTTGAAGCCAACTTATCAAAATGATTCTTATAGAATCGTAGCTGAAAATTATCAAATGCCAGATGGTACAATAAAAACAGTTAATATAGAGGACTCAAATAGTCAAGAGAAAATTGATAATATTAAAGCAACTGGTGGAGTGTTGCAAAGTGTATCAGGAGTAGCGAAAAGTGGAGAAGAAGATTATTTAGAAAATAAAATTCCAACAGGTGTCTTTGATATTGATTCTATAAATTTGCAGGGAAACATTGGTGATCAAGTAAGTAATTTAGTTGATCAAGAGTTGGGAGGAAGAAGTAGATAATATGAATTATGAACTATATGATATTTTAACAATTGATGAGGAAAAATACATAATTTCATCTATGGTAATTGAAAATAATACAATCTATTATTTACTTTTAGAAATTGATGAAGAAGAAAATATAAATCCTGAAAATGTAAAAATTTACAAACAAGCTGCAATAAATAATATAGAACCAGATAAACTTTATCCAGTTCTTGATGAAAAAGAACTTTCTACAGTAACAAAATCCTTATTTGATGCGATGCAATTTGATTTAAAAGAAGAAAAAAAAGGCTAAGAAGAAAAATTCTTGCCTTTTTTACATGAGAATAAAGGAATGATTTCAGAAAAACTATGGTCCAGTAGGTCCAGTCGGTCCAGTAGGTCCAGTAGGTCCGGTTGCACCTGTAGGTCCAGTAGGTCCAGTTGCACCAGCAGTTCCAGCAGTACCTTGAGGTCCAGTCGGTCCGGTAAGGTCCGGTTGCACCAGCAGTTCCAGCAGTACCTTGAGGTCCAGTCGGTCCGGTAGGTCCGGTTGCACCAGCAGTTCCAGCAGTACCTTGAGGTCCAGTAGGTCCAGTCGGTCCAGTTGCACCGGTTCCCGTTGGTCCTGTAGCACCCGTCGGTCCTGTAGCTCCAGTAGGTCCGGTTGCACCAGCAGTTCCGGCAGTACCTTGAGGTCCAGTAGGTCCTTGAGGAATTGTTAGATTAATCGAATAAGCATTTCCACCTAAAGAATTGATTGAAGCAGCCGCAGTACTTCCAGGAGCGCCAGTACTAACTGTCCCAATTGCTAAAGTAATAGCTGGTCCAGTTGCGCCCGTTGGTCCTGTTATACCCGTTGGTCCGGTTGCACCTGTAGGTCCAGTAGGTCCTGTAACACCTGTAGGTCCAGTCGGTCCTTGTGGTCCAGTTGCACCAGTTCCAGCAGGTCCAGTTGCACCCGTCGGTCCAGTTGGACCAGTTGTTCCAATGCCACTAGGTCCCGTAGCACCTGTTGGCCCTGTTGCTCCTTGTGGTCCCGTCGGTCCTGTAGCGCCAGCTGGAATCACAAAATTTAAAACGGCTGCTTGGTTAGTTCCTGCGTTAACAACGGATGGCGTACTTCCTGGTAAACCCTCAGTTGTTGTACCTACAGTTATAGTTGCTGGTCCGGCAGGTCCAGTAGGTCCAGTAGGTCCTGTAATACTTCTTGTCCCGCAGCAACATCCTTGGCTTGGATGATTCTTTTGATAATCCTGGACATAATTATATGCCTTTTGATAATCACAATTATTATTCATAACCATACTCCTTTCTATATAAGCATATGTAGAAACATCAAAAATGCCTGTACTTTTTTCCCTTTTTTTGATATGCTTAATAAAAGTTAAAGGAGTTTTTATATGCAGTTAGTTATTGAAAATTTAAAGAAAAATTTCGAGAAAAAAGAAGTATTAAAAAACATAAATTTTACTTTTGAAATTGGAAAAATCTATGGTTTATTAGGCAGAAATGGTGCTGGAAAAACAACACTTTTTAATTGCTTAAATGAAGATTTAGATATAGATTCCGGAGAATTTTATTTAAAAGACGAGAAAAAAATAAAAATAGAGGCTCAAGATATCGGTTATGTTTTGTCTACACCAAATGTTCCAGAATTTTTAACTGGTCGAGAATTTTTGAAATTCTTTATCGAAATAAATCAAGAACGAATAGAAAATTCAAAAACAATAGATGAGTATTTTGATTTAATAAAAATAGATGAAGAGGATCGTGATAAATTATTAAAAGATTATTCCCATGGCATGAAAAATAAAATGCAGATGCTTGTAAATATCATTATGAATCCCAAAGTGCTTTTACTAGATGAACCTTTGACAAGCTTTGATGTTGTTGTTGCTGAGGAAATGAAAAATTTGCTTAAAAGTATAAAAAAAGATCACATTATTATTTTTTCTACACATATTATGGAATTAGCATTAGATTTATGTGATGAAATTGTTTTATTGAATAAAGGTGTTTTAGAGCATATAGATAAAAAGACTAAGAAAGATGAATCTTTAAAAGAAAAGATTATTGAAGCTTTAAAAGAGGAATAGATGATGTTTAAAACTTTTTGCCTTTCATTTCGTTTAAGAAATGCATACCGCGTAAATAGCATTATCTATTCTTTAAAACAATTACCTCTTATCAAAAAAATCTTGCCAAGTAGTTTATATAAAAATAAAGCTATAAAAATTTTGGGCAATATTGTGAGTATTTTACTAGAAATTTTAAATATCTTCTTAGGAAAAATCCTTTATTTATGGTTAATGATTTTTGCTTTTTTAACTATGTATCAAACCAATGCTAGAGATACATTTCTTCATTTGTTTTTCTTTTTGACTTTAGCAGGTGCAATATTAAATACATATATGTTTAATCCAACTAAGGATAAATATTATGCGATAGTTCTAATGAATATGGATGCCCGGGAATATACATTAAGTAATTATCTTTATGCAATGGGAAAAACATTTTTAGGTTTCCTTCCATTTACTATCCTTTTTAGTTTTTTGGTAGGCATTCCTCTTTGGATAAGTCTAATCATGCCTTTATTGGTATGTTCAGCTAAAATAATTATGGCGGGTATAAATTTACGAAAATATATCAAGAAAAAAATAGTTATAAATGAAAATAATCCACCTAAGAGTTATGGGATTTTAGTTCTTGTATTCCTTCTTTGTGCATATGGAATCCCATTTTTAAAAATAACCATAAATGAATTCCTTTTTGTAATTTTATTAGGGATAACATTTATAATAAGCATTTTCTTTTGGATTTCTATTTGGAAATTTCCATACTACCGAAAAGTTTATAAAGAACTTCTTTCTAACAACAATATGTATATAAATAATTCTAAAAATGAAATTGTTCGAGCATCTTCATTAAAAAATATTGAATACAATGAGAAGTTTACAAGTACCAAAACTGGTTTTGCGTATTTTCATGATTTATTTGTAAAAAGACACCGAAAAATCCTTACTTTGGCTATCAAAAAACAAGCGATAGTTTTAATTTTGATATTTGTTTTTGTTGTCATTGCCCTTTTAATTAACAAAGATATTCATCAAGAAGTTAATCATCTGTTAATGACATATTTACCATATTTTGTTTTTATTATGTATCTGTTAAATCGTGGGCAAACGGTTACAAACGCTATGTTTTTAAATTGTGATCATAGTATGCTTACATACCGAATCTATAGAACACCTAAAGTGATTTTAGGAATATTCAAAGAACGATTAAAAACTTTGATTTCTTTAAATTTAATCCCAGCAAGCATAATAGGTATTGCTTTACCAGTGCTGCTATTTATCACAGGTGGTACAGATAATCCCTTAAATTATGTGGTTTTATTTATTTCTATACTTGCAATGAGTGTTTTCTTTTCTATACATTATTTAGTTATGTATTATTTATTACAACCTTATAATGTTGAAACAGAAATGAAAAGCAGTACGTATAGTGTCGTTCAGTTTTTAACATATTTCATTTGTTATTTCATGATTGATCTTCATCTACCAACCTTATCTTTTGGAGCGTTTTTAACATTATTCTGCATTCTATATTCTGTTCTTTCATTAATTATAGTTTATCACTTTGCTCCAAAAACTTTTAAATTACGAAGATAAGAAAAACACTTAACAGGCTTTGATAAATTCGGTAAAGAAAGAAAGTTTTATAAGAAATTTTGGTATCACTTAAAATTCCTTTAATTTGCAAATGGATGGAAAGACCTCCAAAGCTAATAAAGAAGATAGCCAAAATTTCTTTTATTTTATAAGAAAGTTCCGCGGTTATTAAAGTATTAAGTCCCTGACTAATCTCAAAAATTCCTGAGAAAAGTGGAATATTTGTTGGGTTAAGAATTTTATTTAAAATAAAGAAAATGGTAACCGAACCAAGAATAAAAAGAAGCGTATTCATAGCTTTTTTAATACTTTTAGATAAGAAATTGCCGAAATCTTCTCGTGAGCTCGGTTTTATCTCCTGTAGGGTAGTTGTCTTTTTTCTTAGACAAAAACCTAAAAACAAATTAATAAAATAAGGTAAAAGAATAAGTTTTAAAACGGTGTACAGATCATTAGGAAAAATTAAAGAAAGCATAGTATATAAAAATAAAGGATTGCTAAAAAAGGAAAAAGCCAAAGCATGGCTTGCTTCATCTACCGATAAATATCCTTGTTCATGTAAATTTTTGATGGTATATGCATTAGCAGGAGAACCGGAAAAAGAAGAAATGAAAAAGGCAAAAGCGCCATAAGGACTTGTATGAAAAACTTTTTGAAAAATTGGACCAATCCATTTACATAAAAGGAAAGGAAGATCAAAATAAATAAACAAATCACTTAAAACCATCATAGGAAATAAAGAAGGAAAAAGGCGAGTAATAAATAGTTCACAAGAAGATAAAATGGCATCATGGATAGCTTGATTGTTTTTAAAAAGAATAATTGTAAAAATCGTAAAAAAAAGTAAAGGTCCTTTATTTTGTTTCATAGTAAACTATATGACAAAAGCAAAATTTTTTTCAAGACTTTTTGTCAAGATTTGTCAATTTTTTCTTAGAGTTTTTCATAATAATAGAAAATTTGCTATAATGTTATAGTGGAGGATGAAATGGCTAAAAAAATTTTAGAATCATGCAAACGTTTTATAAAAGAAAATTATAAATTTTTTATTGTCTTAATTTTAATACTAGCGATTTTTCAAATACAATTACCCTATAAGATTTACACCCCTGGAGGAATGGTAAATTTAAGTGAGCGAATTAGTGTAGAAGGTGGCTATACCTCAGAAGGAGAACTTGGTATGGCTTATGTTTCGATGGTTAAAGGAAGTATTCCATTTTTACTTCTTTCTTATATAATTCCCGATTGGGATATTGTTCCCGATAGTGAGATTACCTATGATAATCAGAGTTTTGAAGAAACGATTAAAGCGGATCAAATTGCTACTCAACAATCGATTGATTCAGCGATTATCTCAGCTTACAAAGAAGCAGGAAAGCCCGTCACTGTAGAAAGTGAAAACGTAAATATTACATATATTGAAAGTGAAGCAGATACGGATTTAGAACTTTTTGATAAAGTATTACAAATTGATGGAAGAGAAATCAAAAGTACAGATGAGTTAAGAGAAATCATCAATTCGCATCAAGAAGGAGATACGTTAAGCATTAAAGTATTAAGAGGTGACGAGCAAAAAGAGTGCTATGCTAAAATATATCAAAGTGAATCCGGCTTAAAAATTGGCATTGCCATTACCGTAACCTATAATTATGAAGAGGATCCAACCGCTTCAATTAAAATGAAACAAAGTGAATCAGGTCCATCAGGAGGATTAATGATGAGTCTAGCAATCTATGATGCTCTAACTGAAGAAGATATTACCAAGGGCAAAAAAATTATTGGTACAGGCACAATAGATGTTGACGGCAATGTTGGCGAGATAAGCGGCGTAAAATATAAATTGATTGGAGCTGTTCATGAGAAAGCTGAAGTATTTTTAGTTCCAAAAGGAAATTATGAAGAAGCAAAACAAGTAAAAGAAGAGAAGGGGTATGACATTGAACTCATATCCGTAAGTACTTTAAAAGAAGCAATCGAAGCATTAGCTAAAATATAAAAATGTATAAAAATCGAAATCTTTTCGCATAACTAATGTGAAAGGATTTTTTATATGGCAAGATACAAAGTAGAATTAACGGGGGTAAATACTAGTGAATTGAAAGTTTTAACAAATGAAGAACAAGCAAAACTTTTTCAAGAATTCCACGAAGGAAATGAATTAGCAAAAAAAAAATTAATTCTTGGAAATTTAAAACTGGTTTTAAGCGTCTTACAAAAATTTCAAAATACGAAAAATAATATGGATGATTTATTTCAAGTAGGAGTAATTGGCTTGATTAAAGCCATTGATAATTTTGATCCTTCATTAAATTTAAAACTATCTACCTATGCAATTCCCTTAATTATTGGCGAAGTAAAAAGATATAACCGCGACAATCAAAGCTCTGTAAGGGTAAGTAGAGGACTAAAAGATTTTGCTTATCAAATATTAGGATTTAAAGAAAAATTTATCCAAAAAAATGGTTATGAACCGACCTGTGAAGAAATCGCAAAATATTTTAAAACTTCAATTTTTCAGATTTCCTATGCTTTAGATAGTTTAAAAGAACCTGTAAGTATTTTTGAGCCAGTCTATAATGATGGAGGGGAACCTATTTATTTACAAGATCAACTTGCTGATAAAAAAGAAAAAAATGAAGAACGGGATATGCGCATACTTTTAAAAAAAGCAATGAATAAAATACGGGAAAGAGATAGAAAAATTTTGATTGAAAGATATATTATAGGTAAAACACAAATGGAAATTGCTAAAAAATTAAATATAAGTCAAGCCCAGGTTTCGAGAATAGAAAAAAATGCTATTAAAAGTTTAAAAAGAATTATGAAATAAAAAGAAGAAATGAATTAATGAAGAAAATTTCTTCTTTTTATTTTGAAAAAAATTCTATATAATAGATTTGAAAGAAGTGAAAATATGCCCGAAATTGCAGAAGTAGAAACCGTAAGAAATACTTTAAAGAAAAGAATTCTTCATAAAAAAATTCTTGATGTTAAAATCTATTATAAACCCATTGTGTTAAATGATGAAAAAGAAATAAAAGAAAATTTGATTCATAAAGAATTTATCGATATTAAAAGAATGGGTAAATGGCTTTTATTTGAAACAGATACCCATTATTTATTAAGTCATTTAAGAATGGAAGGAAAGTATTTTTTAAAAAAACAAAATGATCCTTTAGAAAAACATGAACATATAGAAATTTTATTTGAAGATGGTATGAGTATGCGCTATCATGATACAAGAAAATTTGGAAGAATGAAACTGGTAAAAAAAGAAGAGTTATATAATTTTGAAGGAATAAAAAAGCAAGGAATTGAACCGATTAGTAATGATTTAACTAAAGAATATTTGTTTTCAAAAATTTCTAAAAAAAACATACCCATAAAAACTATATTATTAGATCAAACGATAATTAGTGGCTTAGGAAACATTTATGCGGATGAGGTCTTGTTTGATGCAAAAATTTCTCCTTTTAGAAAAGGAAAAGATATTACACTCGAGGAATGTGAAAGAATAAAAAATTCTTCCAAAAAAATTATTATCGCAGCCATAAAAGATGGTGGGACAACAATTCGTAGTTATACAAGTTCATTAGGTGTTACAGGAAGATTTCAACAACATTTAATGGTACATAATAAAGCCGGAAAATTTTGTGACATCTGTGGTACAAAAATAGAAAAAACAACTGTAAATGGTCGTGGTACCTATTATTGTAGAATGTGTCAAGATACCCATGAAGTGTCTTTGGAGCAATTTTATTTAGATGTATTAGGACTTCAAGATATGCCAGAATTTTTAAAAAAATATGGTTTGGTTCCGTCTTTAAAACGTCTAAAAAAAGTAGGCTATTTTTGTGGAATGGATTATGCTTCAAAACATATTTTCAACTTTAAAGAATATATAAGTCGTTATGACCACAGCATTTCGGTAGCCCTTTTAACCTATAAAATGACAAAAGATAAATTAGCCACTCTTAGTGCTTTATTTCACGATATTGCTACGCCTTGTTTTTCTCATGTAATTGATTATGTGAATGGCGATTATATGACACAAGAAAGTACAGAAGAATACACAGAGCAAATACTAAAACAGGATAAACAAATAGTAAATCTTTTGAAAGAAGATTCTATGGAGTTAGAAAAGATCATGAATTTTAAAAAATATTCTATTGTTGATAATAAACGACCAAAAATCTGTGCGGATCGGTTAGATGGAATTATTACAAGTAGCATTGCTTGGACACAGAATATTACCAAAAAAGATATAGTAGAAATAATAGACGATTTAACGATTTTTAAAAATGAAGAAGGAAAAGATGAATTGGGATTTTCTAAAAGTAGGATAGCTCAAAAAGTTTTAAAAATAAATCAAAAAATCGATGAATTTTGTCATAGTAAAGAAGATATGTATATGATGAATCTTTTAGCAAATATTACAAAACTTTTCATAGAAAAAAAAGAAATTTCATATAAAGATTTATATAAATATGATGAAGAAAAACTGTGGTATATTATGAAAAATACGAAAGATAAAGAGATGCAAGATGTAATAAAAAAATTCGAGACAATCACAAGTATACCGGATTTAAAATATTCAGAAATAAAAAAACGAGTTTTAAATCCTTTAGTAAATGGAAAAAGACTATTACAGTAAGGAAAGGAAGGTATGTAAATATGTGGATTTCATTTATTATTATTTCTTTAGTAGGAACAATGTGTCATTTCTTATATGATTGGACAAATCATAATAAATTTATTGGGCTTTTTGCCGCGGTGAATGAAAGTACTTGGGAACATATTAAAATCGCATTAACACCAACATTACTTTGGGGATTAATTGATGGCTTTTTGTACGGCGCAAATGGAAATTATTTTTTAGCAAAATCTTTAAGTCTATTAATAATGATTATGGTTATCCCAGTATTATTTTATATGTATTCATATTTGCTTAAGAAACATGTTTTAATTATTGATATTTTGATTTTTTATATTGCTATATTTTTAGGACAATTTTTCTTCTATTTCATTTTGGAAAGTCCATCAGTGCCTTATGTTTTAAATTATATAGGTACTGTATTGTTATTTGTGATTTTTGGCTTTTATATGGTTGCCACATTATTGCCATTAAAAAACTTTTTATTTAAAGATCCTATCACCAAAAAATATGGAGTAAAAGCTCATAAATAGTAAATAAAGTAGAAACATGTCAAAGAAAATTTCTACAAACAAAATATCCAAAAGCAAATTAGCATGAAAAGAAAAGAAGGATTACGCTCCATAAAAAATGTCAAATTTTTCTTTGGCTTACGTTTGGTTATGTATTAAAATAAAAAATCTTGAACTATTCTCAAAATAGTGCTAAGATTAATTTGTAAATCAGTGATCAAAAGACATGATAAAAGAAATCTTTTGCATAGAGAACTTAGGTTAGGTGGAACTAAGTGAAAAGTTCTTTTGTTACTCCTTTTGTAGAAATCTAATAAGATTCGGGTATTGCCGTTATCCAAAAATTAAGAGAAAAATAAGGATGGTACCGTGCCTTAAAGCACTCCTAATGTATCATCCTTTTTATGTGTGAGAAAGGGAAAATATGAAAAAAAAGAAAAGTTTCGGACAAGGAACCATCATTTCCATATATCGATTTATGGAATACTGTGGCTTAAATTGCCCCAAAAAAGAAAATGTGTTAGTATCGCATAAAATTATGATGCGAAAATTGGAATTGAGAAAGGGGCAGTTTCCTGAAAAAATTCAAGTGCCTAAACATATTCCGTTTAGTAAAATAAAAAAAGAAGAAGTATTTAATGGAACGCTTTTTTTAGTAAAAGATGATTACAATCAAGTACTTCCATATTTTCTTGTTAGAAAATTTCATTATACGGAACATATAAGTGACGAAGAACTTGCTAAAAAAAGAGAAGACACTTTAAAGAATATCCAAATAAATTCTGAAGAAATGAGTGAAGGATATAAAAAATATTTATATCGTAAAAATTTTAAAGAATTAGAAGAAGCAAAATTAGCTATTTTAAAAATGTTAAAAGAACAAAGGGAGAATCCAGAACCTGAGGTTACTGTAAAAATTACTCGTTACAAAAGAGTAAATAATCGAAAATATGCATATTAAGCAGAAAGGAAAGAACATTATGATAAATATTAAAGAAAATGAAAAATTAAGTATCTTAAACCATAGCTGTGCGCATTTGCTTGCACAAGCAGTAAGTCATCTATATCCAAATGCAAAATTTTGGGTAGGACCAGTAATAAGTGAGGGATTTTACTATGACATGGATTTGGGAGATGTAACTTTAAAAGAGGAAGATTTAGAAAAAATCGAACGAGAAATGAAAAAAATTAGTAAGGACGGAAAAAGAATTATTCGTCATGAGCTAACCAAAGAAGAAGCATTAGAAATGTTTAAAAATGATCCGTATAAAATAGATTTAATTGAAAACATGCCTGAAGGGGAAGTGATTTCTTATTATACTCAAGGAGATTTTACGGATCTTTGCCGTGGACCACATGTTGATACAGTTAAAGAATGCAAATATTTTAAGCTATTAAAATTTAGTGGCTCTTATTATAAAGGAGATGCAAAAAATAAAGTTTTACAACGAATTTATGGTGTTTGTTTTCCAACAGAACAAGAGTTAAAAGAGTATTTAAACGAACTAGAAGAAATGAAACAAAGAGATCATCGAAAAATTGGGAAAGAACAAGAAATTTTTATGAATCATGAACTTGTTGGAGCAGGTATGCCTTTATGGCTTCCGAATGGAGCAATTATAAGAAAGCAATTAGAAAATTATATTTATGAAAAAGAGCAAAAAATGGGCTATCAGCATGTATACACACCTTGTGTTGGAACGGTAAACTTATATAAAACATCTGGTCATTGGGATCATTATAAGGAAGATATGTTTCCATCCATGAAAATTGATGATGAAGAATTTGTCTTACGACCAATGAACTGCCCACATCATATGTTAGTGTATAAAAATAAACTGCATTCATACCGAGATCTACCAATCAGAATTGGCGAATTTGCAACAGATTTTCGATATGAAGCAAGTGGAGCAGTTAAAGGCTTAGAACGTGTTCGTTGCATGTGTCAAAATGATGCTCATTTATTTGTAACACCAGAACAAATTGGTGAGGAATTTAAAAAAGTAGTAGATTTAATACTAGCAGTTTATAAAGACTTTGGAATTAAAAACTATAAATTCCGTTTATCACTACGAGATCCAAAAGATAAGACAAAATATTTTGATGATGATGAAATGTGGAAACAAGCAGAAAACAAATTAAGAGAAGTACTAAATTCTTTGCATATTCCGTATTTTGAAGCCATTGGAGAAGCTGCTTTCTATGGACCAAAATTAGATGTTGAAGTAAAACCAGCAGTTGGACCAGAGGTAACATTATCTACCTGCCAATTAGACTTTCTTCTTCCAAGAAGATTTGAATTAAGCTATATTGATCAAAATGGTGAAAAACAAATACCAGTAGTCATTCACCGCGCAATATTTGGAACATTTGACCGCTTTACTGCTTTCTTAATTGAAGAAACAAAAGGAATTTATCCTTTATGGCTTGCACCAACACAAGTAAATATTATCCCTGTTAATATGGAATACCATGCCCAATATTCAGAAGAAATTTTACATCTTTTACAAGAAAATGGTTACCGAGTTACCTTAGATGCAAGAAACGAAAAGTTAAGCTATAAAATGCGTGAAAGTGTCATAAAAAAGATTCCAGTAACAGTTATTTTAGGTCAAAAAGAAGTAGATGAAAATTTAATTAGCTACCGGGAATTTGGCAGCGAAGAAACCACAACAGTTTCAAAAGAAAAATTTTTAGAATATTTACACAATAGAATTGTGGAGAAAAAATAATGATATATTATTTGCACGGGAAAACGTTGGAGGAAATTCCTTCAACGGTTTCGCCGGATACATTATACCCGGATTTACATGATCTGAGAAATTATGCTATTACCTATGTTTATCCAAATGGTGAAGTTGAACAAGTTTTAAGAACAGTAAATTTACGATTTCATATACAAGCAATTCAAGGATTACATCAAAAATCAAAGCTTTTGTCCCTTTTTCTTTCAAAAAAAGAATCACAAGAACGTGAACATTATGCCAGCGATGAAGAATTAGTGAAAGCAAATATTTTGGCGATTTACTACGTGCCTCCCTATCTAGACGTAAATCTTGAAGAACAATATGGATTATTTTATCTCCCAGAAAAATTGACGAATGATCAGGAATCTTTTTTAATAAATAAAAAGATGTATATTGAAGCATTTCCTGATCTTGTTATTGGTCAATATAACTCTTCAACAAGGAATGTAGAATCTAGATGCGAATTTGATAAAGAAAAAGGATTGAAGATTTTAAAAGAATTAGTTTTAAAAGAAGAAAATACACAAACCCTTTATTTAAAATAACGGGCTTTTTTTTAAAACGAATGGATTTTATTAAGAAAAGATGCTATACAAAAAAAATATGATTTGATATAATAGATTTATGAATATAGAAGAGACTCAAAAACTTGTAAAAAAATATTTTGAAGGAAAATTGGATAAGGGAGGTAAACCTTATATAAAACATTTAGAATATGTATCTTCTCGTGGAAGAAATGAAACCGAAAAAATTATGGGATTATTACATGATATTTTAGAAGATACAAATTTAACGGCAAATGACCTTTTAAATCTTGGCTTTTCTAAAGAAATAGTAGAAGTAGTGGAAATTTTAACGAGAAAAAAAGGCGAATCATATAATAACTATATTGATTCTATCATTATGACTAAAAATGAAGCAGCACTTTATATCAAAAAAATTGATATGGAGCATAATATGGATTTAAGCCGGATAAAAAATATTCAAATAAAAGATATTTTACGAGTTAAAAAAAAGTATAAGCCAAATTACGAAAAAATTTGTAAGGCTTTAAAAAGGATGGAAAAATGAAAAATATTGAATATATAAAAAATAGATTGATAATAGACAATTTTCTTGTCAATTTAGTCTCGTTACCTTCTTTTATTAAAATAGATATGCTACTAGAAAACGTAAAAAAAGGAAAAATAGAAGAAATATATGCGAATCAAAGATTTTATAGTTCAAAAAGACAGCAGGTTATGGAGTTTACAATTTCTTTTGTAGAAGACATTCAAGAAATCAATAGTCGTTTTGTTTACAATAGAGAAAATGAAAGTTTAAAGCATTGTGAATTGAATATAATTGATCTAGATGGAATTTCTTGGAATATGAACATATTGTTTTTAAATAACAATGTGGTAAAAGTAAAAAAAGAATATATGAATAAAGATTATGAACGGGAAAAAGAAGAACAATATTATAAAGATGGTAAAATTATTTCTTCAAGATTACGGGAAATAAATCAGTTTAACGAAGCATGTTTAGCTAAAGAATTTTATAGTTTTCAAGGTAAAGTTCTTTGTAAAGATTTAAAAAAAGACAAAAAATATATTATCTATAATTATTATGGCTTTTGGGTTCCAGATTACACGATTCCAAGAGATAAAAAAGGTGTTCATGTTTTTCCAATAGAAAATCATAAAAATCAATTTCATAAACAATGTACAGAAATATATAGCCGTGTTAGACGTTTGGGTAGTGAAAAATCTTCACCCAAGTAAAAAATTGTGATATACTATAGAAGAAATCAAAAAAAAGACATGACAAATTTAAAATTCTTTTTAGAAAGCTTCTGGTTGATGAAAAGAAGTAAGAATGTAAATTTGTTTCTACTTTTTAGAGGGACTAATCATCCACGGGTAAAACCGTTATCTAAATTAAGAAAAATAAGAGGATGGCACCGCGACTATTTCGCTCCTTCATGGAGAAGTCGTGGTTTTTTCTTTTTAAAAAGATGTCTTAAATAGAAAGAGGAAAAAGAATATGATTGATATTAAATTAATAAGAGAACAAAAAGAGTTGGTCAAAGAAAACATTAAGAAAAAATTTCAAGAGGAAAAACTTCCCTTAGTAGATGAAGTTTATGAGCTAGATGAAAAATGGCGAGATTCTCGGAAAAAAGCAGATGAACTTCGAAGTGAAAAAAATAAACTTGCCAAAGAAATTGGACGTATGATGAGTGAAGGAAAGAAAGAAGAAGCAGAAGCTACTAAAGAAAAAGTAAAAAAAATGAATGAAGAGATTACAACTTTAGAGCAAGAAGAAATTTC
>CAJFEV010000018.1 GCA_904374795.1 uncultured Bacilli bacterium | reverse complement strand
ATTTTTCTATCTTTTTTTGATAGATTTATATCAATATTTTCTTACTGATATATTTTTATCTAATGTTACTCATTTTCCATAAAACTTTTCACACTATCATATAAAGAGCATCTGCTTTGCTTTTTTTATATGTTTCTATAGCATCTTTTTCAGTATCTGCTATAGGATCTCCCATGACATTTAAAGAGGTGTTCATTAAAATTGGCGCTAAGTTTTTTTTCTTTAATTCGAGAAGAATTTCATATAAAATCGGATTGTCTTGATAATTCAAAGTTTGTACTCTAGTTGTCTTGTCATAGTGAACTATAGCAGGTGCCAAATTTTGAGTAATAGGTTTTGCTTTAGCACAAAAAGTCATGTAAGGGGAATTATAGGTTTGATAAAAATATTCATGAACGAATTCATACGGAATAATCGCTGCTACAGGACGATATGGTTCTCTTCCTTTAATTTGTTCACTAATTCTTTTTCGCATTTGTATAGAATTTGGAAGTCCAAGAAAACTTCTATGCCCCAATGCTCTAGCACCAATTTCACTTCTTCCCTGATACCAAGCAATGATTTTGTTTGAAAGCAAATCGTTTATAATTTCTTTTTTGTCATATAGTTCATTTGCTTCGTAACCTCTCCCAAGATAAGGATAATCACATTTTATTTTTGGATAATGATATAAAATAGCTCCTAGAGATTGCCCTGAATCTGTAGAGATAGGACTCACATAAACATGATCATAAATTTTTTCATCTAAAAGTTTAGAATTCAAACTAATATTTAAAGCACAACCACCAACTAAGCAGATATTCCTAGAAAAAGAATTATGTTTTTTTAAAAAGTTAGCACATTCATTAACCCAGTATTTATGAGCCGTATAGGCAATGTCTTTTTTATATGAATCTTCCCATACTTTTTCATAATTTGCTTTTAAATGAAAAGATTCTTGCAATTTGCTCACATCTTTAAAATGAAGTGTATTTAATTCTCTTATGTTTTTTTTAATTAATCTTTTCACTTCCTTATTTTCTTTTCCAAAGGAACTTAGTCCCATTAGTTTACCAACTCCACTTGTATGCGCTACACTTCCCTTTGGTTCAATAATCATTTGAGCAACCGTTCCATAGAATTTTCCTGTAAAAACTTCATCATCTAAATTAGCTACTAACCATATTTTTTTACCATCTTTATAATATAGTTTGGTATAGCCATCTTCTGAACCACCATCAGAACATAAAATTACGCATTTTTTAAAATTAGCTGGAAAACTCGTACCTATGTGATTTTTATGATGAGAAGTCAAAGTAGCATAAAAGTTTTTTCCTAAAATATTTACTTCGGATCCTTCATACAAATTATTCCATTTTGTTACGAAAACTTTTTTCACATCTTCAATCTTAATATGTAAAGTTTCTAAACCTATTTTAACCAAATCGTCTACTTCTTTAACATTTCTAAAACGATCATGTTTTTTTCTTGTTATTCTTTCTAGTTCTAAATGTAATAAAATCTTTTTTTCATCACTAAAAGTAATAGCCGAATCATGATAACAAAAAGATATAGATAAAATGTATTTTTTCTTTTCCATATTTCCTCTTCCGATTTCTTATATCATAAAGGAAATGAATTTGCATAATTTTATAACCAAACAGTCATATTTTTAAATATAAAGTTATGTGGCATTCTGCATAACTAAAAGTTTAACATAATTAAATATCCACTTGTATGCTTTTGGTTAAGGCACATAAGGACAATTATTGGTGGCCTCCATTTGGATTTTTTTGTTTGCCAATTATCTAGTATTTCATTCTCTATTTCTTGTTCTTGAATATATTTTTTTATTGTATTTTTGTTAAATTTAACCGTATACAAAAATATCCTTCTGTCCAAAAATGTCTATTTCTATAATTATATTTTAAATTTGCAAGTTCTTAAAATTAATGCACTCTTTCCTTATTTTGATATTCGCATAGTCTACTTAAATATTTACGCAGTGTATTATAGAATGCCATCGTTCTTCATGTCTTACGCACACAGCACGTGGTTTTATAAGTATCTTCCTACCTCGGTTTTCTACAAAATTAAAAAAAGGCAAGTTTACTTCTTACCTTTCATCTTTGCACTCCTCATTATTTTGAAATTTCTGAATAATCTCTAAAATAAGCTCTATCGTTTTATCAATTCCTAAAACGGAAGAATCAATACAAAAATCATAATCTTCTTTAATTCCCCAAGTATGTCCTTTATTTAATGATTCATAAAATTTCTTACGTGATTTATCTACTTCATGCATTTTTTCTTTTGCCTCTTCATAGGTTAAATTTTCACGTTCCATTTTTCTTTTAATTTTAAATTCTTCATCTTTCGCATAGATAAAGAAATGAATAGCATTCTTTTCATTTTTTAAAATTTGATTTGTATCTCTACCAATAAATACACAAGATGAAGAAGAAGCAAGTTCTTTTATTGTTGCTTTTACTAATGCATGATATTTTTCTTCTGTAAACATGCTATCATTTTCAATACTAACTAAGCCTAAAGATTTTAAAATGGAAGACTTTGTTTTTTCATCAAATTCCTCTAACAAAGCATAATTACAGTCATTTTTTTCGTAAATTTCATTTAAAAGTTCTTTATCATAGAATTTATAGCCTAATCTTTTAGCCACTTCTTCTCCAATATATTTACCACCTGAACCATATTCTCTTTCAATTGTAATTACAATATTTTTCATGTGTTCCCTTCTTTCTATAATTCGAATTGGCTATTGTAAAGTTCCGCATAGAAGCCATTCTTCTTCAATAATTCTTCATGGTTGCCTTGTTCAATGATATTTCCATCTTTCATAACTAATATTAAATCAGCATTTTTAATTGTTGATAATCTATGTGCAATAATGAAAGATGTTTTTCCTTTCATAAGTTCATCCATAGCTTTACTAACAAGTTCTTCAGTTCTTGTATCCACATTACTAGTAGCTTCATCTAATATCAAGAATGGAGACTCATTAATCATACCACGAGCAATAGTAAGGAGTTGTTTTTCGCCAGCTGATAAATCGTCATTTTCGCCAATCAAAGTATCTAATCCTTCTGGCAAAGTTTTAACATAGTGATCTAATCCGACTTTTTTTAACACCTCATATATTTGTTCATCTGTTACATTTTCTCGATTATAAACAATATTTTCCCTAATTGTTCCTTCAAATAGCCATGTATCTTGCAAAACCATTGTAAATAAATCATGAACATTTTCTCGTGTTAATTTTTTGGTTGAAACACTATCGATAAGAATGTCTCCACCATTAATATCGTAGAACTTCATCAATAAATTAACCATAGTTGTTTTTCCGGCACCTGTAGGTCCTACAATTGCAACTTTTTCTCCAGCTTTAGCTTTCGCTGTAAAATCTTTAATAGTTGGTTCATCAGCATCATCGTATTTAAATACAACGTGTGAAAACTCGATATTTCCTTTTACACTCTTTTCATCTAAACTTAAAGTCATATCTTTTTCACTACTCATCTCTTCTTCATCTAAAAATTCAAAGACTCTTTCACTAGCAGCAGCAGTTGATTGAAGAGAGGTTAGACTTTGCGCGATTTGAGATAACGGTGAAGTAAATAATCTAACATAACTAATAAAAGCAATGATCACGCCAAAAGAAATCACATTATTCATGGTTAAAAGAGCACCAACTATGCAGACCATTACATATCCAAAATTACCAATAAAATTCATGATTGGCATCATCAAACCAGAAAGAAATTGACTCTTATAACTACTTTCGCAAACATTTTGGTTAAAAACATCAAATTTTTCATCAGAAGCTTTCTTACCATTATAAACTTTGACTACGTTTAAGCCTGAATAAATTTCTTCAATATGTCCATTTAAGTTTCCTAATTCTTCTTGTCTTTTGACGAAATATTTTTGACTGTTTCGTAAAATAAACAACATCCCGATAAAACCGATTAAACTAGACACAATTGCAGTTAAAGCTAAAATCCAGTTTGTTATAAACATCATAAGAATGGTTCCTAAAAAAAGTGTAATACTACTAGCAAGTGACCCCAAAGATTGGTTCATAGACTGATGAATAGTATCAACATCATTTGTAACTCTAGATAAAGTATCTCCAGTATAGTGTTTATCAAAATATTTAAGTGGTAATGCATTGATTTTTTTAGAAATTCTCTCACGTAAATCTCTAGCAAATTTGTTTGATACATTCGTCATACATATTGCCTGAATATAGGTAAACAAAGCACTAGCAACATACATACCGACTAAAAGATAGACAATTTTTAAAATCGCATCCATATCCATAGTTGGTGCAATCAAACTTTCAATACTTTCAGGTAATTCATCCATTTTTTGATAAAGCGTAATGGTATCCGCAGTTCCTTCTAATGTTCCTAGTATTTTAATAAATGCATATTGTTCCTCACTTGAAATAGTGGTATCTAACACTTCAATAGTTGGAAAAAGAACGCGAATGAAATCCTCACTAACATTTAGTGTTTCACCACGAATAAGTCCTAAAAAAGATATCTTTTCTTCTTTAGATATTTCTACACCTTCATAAGTTGTAGTTGTAAAAATTTTATTTAAAATATCTGAAGAAAGATTGGCAAAAGAAGTTGCTGTAACCTCTTTATTTGTCAAAAGATTCTGCAAAGCCGCTTTATCCTCTGAAGAAATTGTTGGATCTATTAATATATTTTGAATATTACTTTCAGTTAAATTTGGACTCAAAATCGCGGCGATTCTATCTTCACTTACATTTTCTGTAATTTTCTCACTAACCGTTTGCAAGTTTTCTGTATTAATTACCAACCCTTTTGATATTTCATCAGCCAAATTTGATAGCTGATCAGGAGCTAGTATAGATAAGATAGAACCTAAGATAGCCAATGTTAAAGCTATTACAACTAATTTACGATAACCTTTTAACTCACTAAATAATCTTCTAATAGCATCTTTAAAAGATTTTGCAGGAGCGCCTACACTTCCTCGATTATGCATTTTCTAACTCCTCCTTTGATAATTGGGATAAAGCAATTTGTTTATAAACTTCACAATTTTTTAATAATTCCTTATGAGTTCCTATACCTACACATTCACCATTTTCTAAAACCAGAATTTTGTCGGCATTCATAACCGTACCAATTCTTTGAGCCACGATTAATGTTGTAGCATCTTTTGTATATTTTTTTAATTCTTTTCGTAAAGTGGCATCAGTTTTATAATCTAACGCAGAAAATGAATCGTCAAACAGATAAATCTCTGGATCTCTAGCTATAGCTCGTGAAATTGACAAACGTTGTTTTTGCCCACCTGATACATTGGTTCCACCCTGAGCAATTGCATGATCATATGTATCATCTAGTTTTAAAACAAAATCATCTGCTTGAGCAACATGAATAGCTTCTTTTACTTTCGTATCTGTAATATTTTTTCCATTTTCTCCATAAGCAACATTTGATTTTATCGTTCCTTTAAATAAAACAGCTTTTTGAGGAACGTATCCTAAAAGATCATGTAAATCCTCTTGTTTATAATCCTTTACATTTACTCCATCTACTAAAACTTCTCCCTCTGTTGCATCATAAAATCTTGGAATTAAATTAAGCAAAGTACTTTTTCCTGAACCCGTTGAACCTAAAAAGGCAACCGTTTCTCCTTTTTTAGCTTCAAAAGAAATATTCTTTAATATATATTCATCTGCATCAGCATATTTAAAAAAAACATTTTTAAATGCTACAGTTCCCACTTCTTTTGGTTTAGCACTTACACTTACTAAATCTTGAATTTCAATATTCTCATCTAAAACCTCATTTATTCTTTTGGCAGAAACCGAAGCTCTTGGAACAATCATGAATATTACAGCAAGCATTAAGAATGACAAAATTACTTGCATAGCATAAGAACTAAAGACAACCATATCGCTAAATAAACTTAATTTCACTGAAAGAACTGCATCTTGAATTAAGTATGCTCCAATTAAATAAATTCCTAAAGTTAGACCATACATAACTAAATACATAATTGGTTGCATAATTGCCAATTTCTTTTGATTAAATAACTGTAAATTTGTTAACTCATTATTCACTTTACTAAATTTTGCTTCTTGAAAGTTTTCAGCATTGAATGCTCTTACAACACGAATACCTGTTAAATTTTCTCTAGTAATTCCGTTTATCTTATCAATGAGCTTTTGAACAATTTTAAATTTAGGTAAAATAATGGCAATCAAAAAACCTATCACACTTAATAAAATCACGACAGCAACACCTGTTAAAGCACTCCATTGCCAACTCTTATTTAAAATTTTCGTGACAGCCCACACCGCAGTAATTGGTGCTTTTATAAGCATTTGCATACCCATAGCAATTAACATCTCAATTTGTGTCACATCATTAGTCGTTCTCGTAATTAAACTACTTGTTGAAAACTTTTTGACTTCCTGTAAAGAAAAATCTTCTACCTTATCAAAAATTCTTTTCCGTAAATCACGCGAAAAATTTGCCGCGATTTTAGCAACAAAATAACCGGTTACAACCGCCGCAAGAAGCGATCCAAATGCACACAAAAGCATATAACCACCATTTAATAAAATATCATTCATCTTGCTGCCTTCTGTTTGAACTAAAGTGGTAATTTCAGACATGTAATCTGGCATTTTCAAATCAAGCCAAACTTGAAGAACAATAAACAATATACAGACTAAAATTAATCCCCAGTCCTTTTTTCTCATTTGCTTAAGTAATTTAAACATTTTTTCCTTCCCTTCTTTTAAGACACCATCCAAATTTCTATTTTTTTAGAACGTTTTCCATATTCTTTTTCATTTGACAAAGAATTTTACCAAAAATTTCTTTTTCTTCTACAGAAATATTTTGCATAAGAATCCCTTCGATTTCTTCAACTTTCTTTTTTCCCTGCAAAAAAATTTCCTTTGTACTAGAATTTAGCAAAATCTTTTTCTTTCTTGTATCTTCCTTATCTACAACTCGTGAAATAAAACCATTTTTTTCCATTGTTTGCAAAACACCAGAAATAGTCGCACGCTTCAAAGAAAAAATGTTTTCTAAATCACGTTGATATACCTCTTCATGAACATGACTCGCTAAATACTCGATAATTTGTAATTGAGTCGGTGTCGGCTTTGGCATATTTTTATAAGGACATGTAAGCTTTTGATTTTGCAAAAAATATTGGTAAATCTTTTTCTCTAAAGATTTTATTTGAAACAATATTTTTTCATCTTTCATATTTCCTCCATTTTGTATGGCACCTTGCAATATACATTATATGCAGAAACATACCACTTGTCAATCACTCAAAAGAAAAAAAGAACCAAACTTGATTCTTTTAGACAATTTATTTTTTTTTAGCAACAGCACAACAACAAAAATCTAAAAAAAGAATTGCCAAAAAAAGGAAAGCAAAAATTTTCATATCAAATTTTATGCACAAAAAAGCAGGAAAATTCCTGCCTATGTTATTTACGACGCATAGTTTTCTTCAAATCACTCATAGCTTCACTAGCAGATGTAACCGCGTCATCTATCATTTTATTTGCTTCATGTTTTGTTTTTGGATTTGTTAACATATAGCTTGCTACAGCCATTCCACCAGCCATACCAATGCCCATACCAATAATCATATTTTTCATATTCATTTCACCTCATTTATAGGGTGTCCAAAAGAAAGAAAAATATACTTAAATTTTAACGGTATGTAAAAGTCTATGTAAAAGATTGGTTTTACGATTTGTTGAGTAATCATTAGAAACAGCCATCAAAAAGGAATTTTCCTCGCCAAGAATTACCAAACTTTTTTTTGCTCGAGATACTCCTGTATAAATAAGTTTATTATAAAGCATTTTATAATAGTTTTTACTAACAGGTAAAATCACATGAGGAAACTCGCTTCCCTGACTTTTATGAATCGTAATTGCATAAGCATGCTTAATATTATTCAAATCTTCTTTAGAATAAATCACTTGATTGCCATCAAAATCAATAAAAACTTCTATTCCTTTTCTATCCGCCTTTTCTTTGATAGCCGTAATATATCCAATATCCCCATTATATACATTACAATCTGGATTATTTACAAGTTGTAAAACTTTATCGTTTTCACGATAGACTACATCAAAGTATGTTGTTTCTTTTTTCTCTTCACTAGCCGGATTAAAAAGCTCTTGAAGCAATCCATTTAAATTATCAATTCCATTTTCTCCTTTATACATAGGTGCTAGGACTTGAATATCATCTACTTTTAACCCTTTATGAATACTTTTTTCAATAATTTGTTTTAAAAGTTCTTTTATTTGTTTGCTCTCACAAGCAATAAAATTATAATCATCTTTCTTTTCCTTAAAAGAGGTATCTAATTGGTGTTCTTTAATTTCTTTAGCAAGTAAAGGAATATACGAATTTTCACTTTGACGATAGATCGTTTGTAAAGAGGTATAAGAAAAAAGATTAGATGAAACTAAATCATTTAAAATGAGACCAGCTCCTACACTAGGAAGCTGAAAAGTATCCCCAACTAAAATTATTTGAGCACTTTCTAAAGTTCCTTTTAAAAGAGAAGAAAATAAATAGGTGTCAATCATACTCGTTTCATCCACAATAATAAGTTTATGATGATTTTTATTTTCTTCATTTATCCCAAAATCATTTGTATCTTTATTCCATTTTAAATAACGATGGATTGTCATTGCCGGAAGATGGGTACTCATTGATAATTTTTTAGCCGCTCTACCAGTAGGTGCAATTAAAGCAATACTACTCGTAATATCAATAGGACTTAAATGATACAATTCAATAAACATCTTAGTAATGGCATGCACAATCGTCGTTTTTCCTGTTCCAGGGCCTCCAGATATAATAGAAACCGGATTTTCTAAAGCTTGTTTAATTGCTTCTTTCTGCTCCTTATTATACTTTACTCCCAGCAATTTTTCTAATTCTTGTAATTTAGTCGAAAATTTTGGTAACTCTTTTTTTGGATAAGTAAGTTTTCTTCCTAAAATATGAGCAATATCCGCTTCCATTTGATAATAACTTGCTAAAAAAATTTTTTCTTCTTCTACAATTATTCTATCTTTAGCAACTAATTGTTCCAAAACTTCTTGTAATTTCTCATCTTCTAAAAGAATTTTAAAATAGCCTTTTAAAGCATCCTTTATTTCTTCAAAAAAATAATAGGTATCTCCACTGCTATTACTTCTTCTTTCCATAGCTTCTATTGTACATTCTAAAAGTCTAGTTTCATCCAAAGAATCATGAGTTTCTAAAAAAATTCGATCCAGTTTATCAAAAGAAATATATTCTTTAAAATAGTAAATATTTTCTTCTAAAAAAACTAAAGTTTTATCTTGATAAAGTTTTACTAATTTCGTTGCTTCTTGCATGGTAAAGCCTTTAGCTCTTAAAGTGACTAGCATATCATCAATTCTTGAATGAGCTAAAACACTCAAATAAATATTTGAAGCCTTTTTAGAAGTCATTCCTGGAACGAGCAAAAGATTTGCTTGATTTTCTTTAATAAGTTCCAAAGCATTTTCTCCTAATGTTTCTACGATCTGCCGAGCCGTTTTTGCCCCACATCCTTTAATTAAAGGACTCGCTAGGAAATCTATTAAAGCATCTTTTCCCTCTGGAATTTTTTTATCATAGCTTTGAAATTGAAATTGGTAGCCATAACGTTCGTGTTTTTGATAGGTTCCCGACAATTCAAAAATTTCTTCTTCATTGGGTTCTAAAAGCAAGCCTGTTATGGTTATTGTTTTATTTATTAAATCTTTTAATTCTTCATTTTCTGTATCTTTCACGCGAAAAGTGCCAACAAAAAAACCTGTATCACTTTGAAATATGGTTGATTTAATTTTTCCAACAATTTGTTCCATCTCCATCACCTTTTTCATTGTATCACATTTTAAGAAGAAAAGAAAAAGCCATCAACTTTGATAGCCTTTTAAATACAATCGATAAAGCAAATCATCATAATAACTAGATATTTGTAAATCGTTATTTTCTCTAGCAACAGCAATTTTTTGCCACAATGCATAAAGCTCTTGATATTCGACAATTTTTTGACGAATGACTTCTTGGTCTTTTCCTTCATGTAAATGCGCATAAATATCATTTAACGATTTCATAATAAAATTATCCAAATAATTATAGTTTACCCTTCCAATCGATAAGATTTCTCTTTTTACAGTTCGTATAAAAGGTCTAGTCATTTCTGTATTATACTTTATTCGTGGATTATACTTAACCAATCCACAAAAGCGATTGTTATCAAATAATTGCAAAACTTTTAATTCGGAAGATTGAAACATTTTTTTTCACCCTTTATTCTCTATCTGTATTTTATCAAAAAAAAGAGAATATTACTAGAAAGAATTGCATAATTTATTTTTTCTATGAAGTTATTTTAAATTTGACATAAAACAGGTTCACCATATAAAATTCCATTGTTATAAGCTAGAATTTTTACAGTAATCATTGTATTATTGGGTATCTGCGCAGAAACTTTCACTTTTAGATAATTAGAGGTTGTCCCAATACTTTCTTTTCCACTTTTTTCAATTAACACCTCTAGAGTTTGATCAAGAAATTTTTCGGCATACTCTTTTTCTAAAACAGTAGATAAAGCAATGAGTTTTTTACTTCTTTCATGTTTCACATTCTCTTCAATTTGCATAGGCATTCGACTGGCTTTTGTCCCCTCTCTTACCGAATATGGAAATACATGAATTTTACTAAATTGAAATCTTTTAGCAGTTTCTAATGTCTCTTCAAAAAGTTCATCTGTCTCTCCAGGAAAACCTACAATAATATCAGTTGAAATTGAAATATTCGGGCGAATTTTGCGAATTTTTTTTAGAATTTTCTCATATTCATCTATGTTGTATTTACGATTCATTTTTTCTAAAATTTCATCAGAACCAGCTTGCAACGGAATATGAAGATGATTACAAATTTTAGAATTACATGAAAGCTCATGTAAAAATTTTTCGTTCAATTCAGTTGCCTCAATTGAGGAAATACGAATCCTTTTTAAAGAAGAAAATTTACTAACTTCATGAATCAAATCTGTTAAATCATGGCCATTACTATTATAAGAACCGGTATGAATTCCTGTAAAAACAATTTCTTGATGTCCATTATTTACCAAAGTTTCTACTTCTTTTAACACCAAATCAAAATCTTTGTGACGAATACTTCCTCTTACATAAGGAATAATACAATAGCTGCAAAAATTATCACATCCATCTTCAATCTTTACAAAAGCTCTTGTATGAGTCGTAAATTTTGAAATAGCCATATCTTCAAAAGATAATTTTCTTTCTTTTGTAATATATGTATATTTTTCATGTGTTTGAAAAAAAGCCTTAAGAAGAGAAACAATTTTACTCTTTTCCCTATTTCCGAGTAAAATATCTATCCCTTCTTTTTCGTATGCTTCCCTATTATTTTGTGAGGAACACCCACATACAACAATCGTACTTAATGGATATTGACGTTTAAAATGTCTTACCATTTTTAAAGATTTATGATCGGCATTATTTGTTACACTACAAGTATTGATAACAAGAATATCCGGTTTCTTTTCATCATAAATATATCCAGCTTTTAACATCTTTTCTTTCATCATTTCAGATTCATAGGCATTTACCTTACATCCTAAAGTGTATATTTGAAATTTCATTTTCTTCACCCCATAAAAAAAGTTACCCATATTTTAACACGTAACTTTTAATTTAACAATTCATTTAATTCTTTCAAAGCTTTTAAAAAAGCCTCTTCTTTTTCATAAGAAAATAATTTTGATGAAGAATTTTCTGAATTAATTTCAATCTTTGGCTCTTTTGGCTTTAATTCTAAATTTTGAATAATAGTTTCATTTTTAATTTTAGGAAGTTCTAATGAAGCCGTTTGAATCTTTTTTACAGGAATCACATCATCAATCATTTTTTCTTCATCATAAGAAATGGGTTTAGAGTTTGCACTTTGTAAAAGTTCATCATAACTAATAATGGCTTTTTTTTCTTGTTCTTCTTCATAAGCAGTCATATCAATGATTGGTTTTGGACTTTCATCTAATGTATTTACAATATTTTGTAAATCTAACTCCTCATGAATAGGTACCTTATCTTGCATCTCATTACTCACTTCCTTTGATTCTATTTCTTCGTTTTCATCATTTTCATTTTTTATTACATATATTAAAGACACAATGAGAATAATGAGAGTCACTACAGCAATGTATAATATATAATCTACTATACCAAAACTTGTAAAAATATCTACAACATCTCGAAATATGTTCATCATCTTGCTCACCTGATATTAGTTTATCAAAAAATCAAAAAAATAGTCACTTTTTTCGAACAATTTACACTTATGTATACACGCCAATTTACATTACCGTATACAAAGTATTGTCGCAAGTTGACTTTTTGAGTATATTTTTTCATAAAACACAACATACTATCTTTAGAAATAGAAAGGATAAATTGGAAAATGAAAAATGAAAAACAAGAAATGAATATATTAGATGAATTAAATAAAGGCGCTACAATGGGTCAAGATGCAATTCACTTTATATTAGACAAAGTTGAAGACACAAAATTAAAAGAAGAATTAGAAAAACAATATAACGATTATAAAAAAATTTCTGAAAAGATACATCAAATTTACCCTGATTACAGCGAAAAAGAACCACACGATACAAATATAATAAACAAAGCTTTAACTTGGTATGGAATCGAAATAAAAACTTTAATGGATACAAGTACATCAAAAATTACGGAACTGCTCCTTCAAGGAACAAATATGGGAATTATTGAAGGAAGAAAGCTTTTGAATCATAAAAGTCCTGATCCAAAAGTTTATGAATTAATCAAAGAATATGTTGATATGCAAGAAAAAGCGGTTGAAAAATTAAAACAATTTTTATAAAAGATAAAAGCACAAGTGCACAACACTTGTGTTTTAAACAATCCTTACTTATTGGAGAAATAGAATCTTTATTTAAGTATCAAAAATCCAACGGCTTTCACTTAAAAAATATTCCTAATGCAAACTTACAAGACATTCACCGCTAGGACAAAATATTTTAAAAATAATTCCTGTTATAGAAGCAAAAAAATTATCACTCATAAAACATACATGATTAATGAGAAAAGAAGCAAAAAATGAGTAATAGCTTTATTTAATATTGGATTAACTTGATTTCATCGAGGCTTTATTGCATATTGGACATCTTTCATCTTTTTTTCTTTTATTTCCTAACTTAATTTAAAACTATCCGCAAATCAGGAAACTTGATATGGATTCTCTTTCGTTCCTTCACCAGTAATTGTTACATCTTTACGAAGATTTATTACAGGTCGAACGCCATATACTACAGTAACCTTATCGTCATCAAAATATCCATTTAAGTTAACACGAAATATATACGAAGACCATCCTTTATTTCCAAATGCAACATAACTGCCAGCAGGTGTCATTGTCCAAAAAGTATTCCCATTTATTAAATAACTATTTAGACTTCTTTTCTGATGATTATAACTTCCATCAAATACCCCTCCTGATACCCCTGCAAGCAAAACTTCATCTACACTTATTAATCCAACAGGATATTGTAAAGCTTTATTCCCCTGACTTGATGAAGATGCGGTATATAAATCATTTGCATTTGCACAAATTAGATTCGGAGCACTTTCCACCACTCTTAAATATCCTTGATTATAAGTTGTTTCTGTTCCAGTTCCTACTCCATCTTGTAAATTTAACGTACTTCTATCTCCACAAAATCCAGCATTCGTATCTATATACCGAGAATATAAAGATAACACACTTGTATAAAAATTATCTACTGCCGTTTTGATAGCAGAAGATGTACCTATTCCATCCGCATCCCCACTTGTATACATGTATCCTGCATACATATTATCATTATTTGCAGAGTTAAATGGAGATGTTGCTGCTTGTCTATCCTCGCTTACTTCTCCATTATCATGTGCCACAGTTCCATCATAAATCATTCTTATTGTTCCATCTCCATTTATTCTTATGATCCTCCAATAACGATTAGCAAAATATACATAGTTATTCTCAACTGAACCTCGATAATAATATGTTGTCCCATCTGCATCTGTTGTTTCAAATATTCCTTTTTCATGGCTTCCACACGTTTCATCATCACACGCACTCTTAGTAAAATCAGGGGTATACCCATATACTTCTATTTCTCCTAAAACTGTATCTACAATTTTAGTCTTTTTGAAATATAAAGTGCATTTTGTTCTTGTTTCAGTCAAATTTCTTACTTCAGGAAACCATTCATCATAATTCCATGTTACATGAGCATCATTTGTACAATTGGATTTTTCCTCATCAAAAACATATCCACTATTTTGCAAAGGAATCTCACTTACTAATTCATTGTCCACATAATATGCAAAATATACATCTCCTAAATCTTGTACAGTTCCTTTGATTATATTAAATTCTTGTTGTACTTGAAATGTTGCAAAGGATGTATAAAAAAATACTCCTGCTACTAATAAAATACATATTCCTATTAAAACAAGAATGCCAATCTGCTTTTTATCAGTTCTTTTAAACTTTTCTAATCTCATAAAAAAATCACCATAGTTTTCTATGATAATTTTATCACAATACCTCCCCCCCCCCCCCATGTCAATTCGCAATTTTTTGGCACAATATAAAAAAAAGAAGAAAATCAACTTTTTTCTTCTAATATCCTTAATTTTCCGACAATTGATAAGGATCTTCCAAAGTTCCTGTTCCAGTAACTCGTGTCTTTCGACTTAAAGTAATAACTGGTCTCAAGAAAATAGACGAAGTTTCATCAATATCACGAACTAAAGAACCATTCGTACTTAAAGCCATATAAGACATAATATTGTTTTCCCGTTTATTAGGTGTCATTGTCCACCACGAAACTTGTAATCCATCAATATATAAATAGTAGTTCGTATTTTCAGCTGCACTCGCACCAGCCATCACCGCTTCATCAGCTGTAAGTAAACCTATTTTTGATGAAACGTTCAATCCGCCACAAACATTGCTCGGCAAATAATCAGTAAATAATCTTGTATTAGACAAATAAATAATTTCTCCAGTAGATGATGTAGTAACACTGTTATCAAAACAATAATACGTACTAGAAATCGATTCGTCAAAATCAGTTAAATACGTAGCATACCAATCAGATAAACTCTGATAAGCCGTACTCGTCAAAAAATCATTATTTCCAGCAAGTTCCGTTGTATTCATAGCGACTAGATTTTCCAATGTATCATTTAAAATTAATTTTACAGAATTATCCTCATTAATTTTAACGATTCGCCATAAATTATTAGCAAACGAAACATAATTATTTGTTATATTTCCTCTAAAATAATACATATTTCCTAACTCTGTACTTTGCCGGATTAATCCTTCATTTTCAGTTGCACTTGCATTAAAAGAGGTCATTGTACTTTCCTTTATATCATTATCATTTAAAATAGTATTTGCAAAAGAATTTTCAACTTCTTCAGGAAGAATTTCTAATTCAAAAGAAAAGTCATTCGAATTTGGATTCAAAATTTCTAAAGTATATCTATGCGTTATTCCAGGATCGATTGAAATCCTTGAAGCAATCGCATTTTGTTCTAAATTTCCAATTGCTTCACTAACACTAGGATTATCTGAAGTTAACCGATATGTAACACCTTCTAAAGAACTACTTGGATTTAAAATATCAATATTATAATATAAAGTTTCATCCAATTGATTCGTAACTGAAAAAGATACTTCACTTTCTCTCTTAGTAACATGAATATCCGTTCCATTTAAATAATTAATGGACAAACCTTCCGCTACTTTTATAAAAGCGCTTAAATCTTTTTCTTCACTTTTATACATTTGATAATGAGCTTCTACACCAGACAAAAGCAAAATCAATATGGCTATCCCTAGTAATGTCACTTTATATTTTTTTCTCATCCTAATCAATCCTTTTGTTATTATTAGTATACGTAAAGATTAAAAAGATGTCAATTTATGACACTTTTAAACAGGAAAATTCCCTCAAATTTTACATTTGCTTTATACATTTAATTTCCTTCTTATTAATAAAACGATAAACAATATAAAGAATATATAAAATAGAAAACAAAAGATAATATGGATAGTGAATTTCTAAGAAACTATCACTATTGTTAGCATAAGGATTTAAAAGAAGAAGAATTTCAATAAAAGCAAAAATACTTGTTATTCCTATAGAAATATTTTCTTTATTTTCTAAATTCAAAACAAAATCATTTCCTAAAATAAGCCAAAAAGCAAATTGTAAAGGAAAGAATATACCTTGGAAAAGAATTCCCCACGAGACAAACGTTTGGGTATAAATGAGATTCTCATTATATTTGAATCCTCCAACCCGAATACTCTGTTGTAAAAGAAGACTAAAAAGAACAATAAGAAGAAAAGTACTAATACAAACTATCCATTTCTTTTTAGAAAATTTATAAATCAAGAAAATGAGAATTCCAAACACACTTAACAAAATAAGAGAAAAAATCGTACTAATATAAGGAGAATTATGAAGTATACCTATAAACGAAAAGAAAAGACAAATTGTTGCTAAAGAAAGTTTTAAAAATGTTTTTTTCATTCTAACCCACCTACCTCTATTATTAAAGACAAAACATCTGCATAATAATGATATTTACTGCTAATTAAATATATCGCATTCTCGCCAATTTCTTTATTGGAAAGAATTGGACTAAAAATATTATCTATATAAGAATTTAATACATTACTTGATCGACGAATACTTGCTTCGCCCAAATTTTCTATTTGAACGTCTGGTTGATATTTTTGTAACGTTTTGCTTATCATCGGATAATAATCAAACGAATTTATAGAGACAAACTCTTCTAGACAAGCAAGTTGATAAATTTCTTTAAAAGATAAAGATTTTTTATAGTATAATTCCTTATTTTTTTGAACGTCTTTTGTAATACGACGCACATACTCAGTTATTTCTTCATACTCTTCATTTGTATACTTTCCCTGATTACGTAAAACTTTTAACGCTTTACTTTCTACTTCATCAAATATATCTTCATATTCATAAGCTTTTCCTGGAGATGCTTCTTGTATGAATATCCCACCCGAAGATACTCGCGTAGTATATTTCTGATAAAATCTCCTTTCTACATTTAAAAACATAAGTAAAGTAAACAATAGCAAAAAGCTCATCGACGTCAAAAGCAATTGATTTACAATTTGTTTTGTTTTTTGCTTCCTGCTCTCCGTTGCATAAGTAATCGTGGTTTTAATTGCACTTTCTACTTCCTCTTCTCCATTTAGCAAGGAAGAGATAGAAACCCCTAAAATATTGGCCAAATCCTCTAAAAGCGAAATATCTGGACAACATATTCCCCTTTCCCACTTTGAAACAGCTCGATCTGTAACATGCAATTGATCAGCTAATTCTTTTTGAGTCAAACCTTTTTCTTTGCGCATTTTAGCAATTAAAGCTCCCATCTTCTCTGTATCCATAAACTACCTCTCTTCTAAAATTATTAAATCAAAAAGATAAAGAAAATGCAACAAACCTGTGGTTGAAAAAAAGAATTCAAGATACACCTGAATTCCTATTCACTAATCTATAAAGAAAATATCCAAAAAAAGAAACGGAAAAATAAAAGACAAACTGACTAAAATATTCCATAGATTGATAAGAAGTTAAATAAGGATGAAACAAAATCGCAAATTGAATCGCCAAAAGAATGCCAAAAATAAGGAAAGAAAAAAAATCACTTTTTCTTGTATTTTGGATATAATCATCACCATGAATTAACCAAAGCAAAAATTCTAAAGAGAAAAACAAACATAAAGAAAAAGCTTCAAAAGAAAAATTTTTTTGAGTATATAAAAAGGTGGTATTTAACATAATTTCTTGATTTTGAACACATGCATTCAAAAGGAAAATTAGAGCTAAACATTCAACAAGTAAACATCCCGCCACTACTTTTTTTACTTTAGGATATTTATAAATGAAAAACAAAGGAATACCAAACGAGCAAATCAAAAAAAAGATAAGCACAGTCACAAAACCATCTGAATTTCGTACAAAAAGATAAAAAGAAAGAAAAAGACAAAGGGATATAAGTAGTAATTTAATGAGATTTTTTTTCACTTAATTTCACCCACTTTCATTATCGAATCTACAACCTGTACATAATAACCGTATTTATCCTGTAATAAACCAATAACTTTTTCGCCAATTTTTTCATCGCTTATATCAAGACGGTAAATACTGTTAATATACTCTTCAATTTCATTACGATATACAAAAGTAAAACCCAAATCATAAGACGCTTCAAAATTTGAATCATATTGCTTTAAAATTTTTTCAACTTTAGAAATCAGATTTTCGTATTCTACAGAGCGAAAATAAACAAATTCATCATAAAGAATTTCAGTAAGTTCTTTATAAGAATAATCTTGCTGATAATAAAGTTTCTTAGCTCCAATCATTTCTTGTTGAAGCTTTTTTAGATAATTTTGAATTATTTCATAATCCTTATCTTTAAAAATTCCTTGATTTTGTAATACCGTAGTTATTTTCATCTCTAGTTCTTCAAAAACATCCCTAGTATAAGTTTCTTCATTTCCAACAAATATTTGAAAAGAAGAAATACTACGCGACGGATATTTTTTTAAAAAACGCATTTCTACTTTAACAAAATCAGAAATTGCTAGTAATAAGAAAAAAACAATAACAATAATAAAAAGGAAATTGACCCTTTCTTTTATTCTCTGTTTTCGACTCTCCGTTGCATAAGTAATCGTTGTTTTAATTGCGCTTTCCACTTCCTCTTCTCCATTTAACAAAGAAGAAATAGAAACTCCTAAAATTTTAGCCAAATCATCTAAAAGGGAAATATCAGGGCATCCAAGTCCTCTTTCCCATTTTGAAACAGCTCGGTCTGTTATATGTAATTGATTGGCTAATTCTTTCTGAGTTAAACCTTTTTCTTTACGAAGTTTAGCAATTAAAGCCCCAATTTTTTCTGTATCCATAAATTACCTCTTTTCTAATTTCATTTAAGCAAAAAGGCAGCAAAAATACAACAAACGATTCGTTGATAATAGCAAAAAAAAATAATACTAACTTATTAAAATTTCATCAAACAGAGTCTAAATTATCAAAAAATTTCTACCAATTTTAAAAATCTGTAATATATAAAAAAACCAATTTAAAAATTTGAACAAGCAAATTTGAAAATTGGTTCTTTTTTAGGATAAAATCTCTGAAATCTGCAGTTTGACCTTCCTTTTCCCTTTTGATATAAATGACTCAGATGGGAGGTGAAATTTATTGAATACGAAATTAAAAGAAATCAATATGTTAAATGATGCTATGTTTAAAAGTGTGATTAGAAGTAAGGAAGCTAGACCT
>CAJFEV010000017.1 GCA_904374795.1 uncultured Bacilli bacterium | reverse complement strand
CACCTGGTACCATATAAGTGTAATATTAATTCTTAAGAATTGATTATTACACTCTTTTTTATTATTATGTAAGAGGTAATTGGTCAACGTATTTTCACCTGAACTTAGCGTTCGTAAAGGAGGACAGTTGACCATCCTTTGCATAATGCATTCGATTAAGCAAGTTGAAATACATTTAGTACTTTCGTGTCACAAGCCAGGATGAAGATATGTAAAAGAGATGGAACCAGTTATTTAAATTAAGGAGGAATTTTATGTATGCAGTAGGAATTGATGTTTCAAAAGGTAAAAGCGCAATTTCAATAATAACAACAGAAGGTGAAATTATAGAAGAACCATTTGAAATAAATCATAATCAAGAAGGATTTGATATTTTGTTATCAAAAATCAAAAACATTAAGAAAGAAGAAATTAAATTTTTAATGGAAGCTACGGGGCACTATCATTTACCAATACTCAATTCATTAATTGAAAAAGATTATTTTGTTTGCGTGGAAAATGCCTTAGTAATTAAAAAGTATTGTGATATGGATCTTAGAAAAGTAAAAAATGATAGAAAAGATTCTTTGAAATTAGCAAGTTATTGTAGTGATAAATGGTTTAAATTAAGGAAGTTTGAATTGTCAGATAAAACAAGGGAACAGTTACAATTTCTTTCAAGACAATATTGTCAATATACAAAAATTAAAACTAGTTTAAAAATTCAATTAACAAATATGATTGATAAAACATTTCCTGGAATTAAAAAGATTATTGATGAAGAAAATAGATATGATTTATTATTAGATATTTACGAAAAATATTCATATCCGAGTTTAGTATTAGAAAAAAGCAAGGAAGAATTTGTTGATGAAATAAATAATATGGCAAAAAAATATAGACATAAAGTTGGTAAAGCTATTGGAGAAAACATTTACACAAAAGCTCCAACAGTAATAACTTCATGTCCATATAATGAATCATTACAACTATCAATAAATAGTTGTATATTACTTTTAAGAGATACCATAAAAGTAACTAATGATATTATAGCAAAAATGGATGAACTTGCAATGCAATTAAAAGAATTTGATACAGTTAATAATATGAAAGGTGTTGGTCCAAAAACAAGATCAAGACTTATTGCAGAGATTGGGGATATAAGAAGATTTAAAAATGCTAATTGTTTAATAGCATTCTGTGGTATAGATGTGCCGTCATATCAATCAGGAAATTTTAATTCAACTAATAGACATATAAGTAAACGAGGAAATAAATATTTAAGGAAAGTTGGTTATGAAATAACTAAAAGTATTAAGTCTTGTAGGCCAAAAACGGATAATGCAGTATATCTATTTATGTTAAGAAAAGAAACAGAAGGAAAAAATAAAACAGCTGCCAAAATTGCAGGATTAAATAAATTTTTAAGAATATATTATGCAAGAGTAAAAGCACTATATAATTAAGCTTAATTTTGGGGTATGGGGAAATCTGCTCTTTTTTAGAAAAAATAATAATTAAAAAAGACTTGACATTGGTTAGCAAGTCTCCTTTTCTGAGTCATTGAAAAAAAGAACTCATTTTTAAAATTTGCTTAACAAAAATTTAAAATGAGTTCTTAAAATTTTACCATTTTTTAAATTTCGTAAAAATGTATTTTTTTTAATTTAATGAGTTTTGAATAGTTTTACCAACAATTACCATTTGTCAAATGTTTAAAAATGCGTTACAATTAAACAAACATTTGTTCTAAAGGAGGAGTTATGGAAAGACATATTTTATGTATTGATTTAAAAAGCTTTTTTGCATCTGTAGAATGTATTGACCGAGGATTAGATCCTTTTACTACTCCTTTAGTAGTCGCGAGTAAAAGACAAGGAAATGGAGCTATCACTCTAGCGGTAAGTCCCTATTTAAGAAAAAAAGGAATCAAAGGAAGAACAAGACTTTATGAAATTCCCAAAAATATTTCTTATACAATTGTTCCACCTCGAATGAAACTTTATATAGAAAAATCAAAAGAAGTAGTAAAAATATACTCAGACTTTGTAAGCTTTGAAGATTTGCACATCTATTCAATTGATGAGTGTTTCTTAGATGTAACAGATTACCTACATTATTTTCAGAAAAGTGATTATGAATTAGCTGAAGAAATTCTAAAAACTATTGAAGAAAAAACAGGACTCACCGCCACATGTGGTATCGGTCCAAATCTTCTTTTAGCTAAACTTTCCATGGATATTGAAGCTAAACAGTATAAAAACGGCATTGCCAAATGGAATGTTAAAGATATTCCAACCAAACTATGGCCCATTTCTCCTCTTTCTAAAGTCTGGGGAATTGGCTCAAGACTAGAAAAAAGATTAAATAATTTAGGCATCTTTACCGTTTACGATCTAGCACACCAAGATCCAAACTTTTTAAAAAAGAAATTTGGAATCATTGGAAAAGAGCTATGGGAACACGCAAACGGAATTGATAACTCCTGTATCAAAGATTTTGAACAAAATCCTAAAGAAAAATCTTTTAGTCATAGTCAAGTTCTTTTTAAAAATTATTATAATGAAGAAATTCATTTAATCATTAAAGAAATGCTGGAAGTATTAAGCAAAAGACTTAGAAGCGAAAAAAAAGAAACGAGTTTATTAGGCCTTGGTATTACTTACTCTAAAGAAATAGGAAGTGGCTTTTATCATTCAGAAAAATTAGAACAACCAACAGATAAAGAAGATATTCTCTACTTTCTTTGCCTAACTCTATTTGACAAATTCTATGAAGAAAATATGCCTATCCGAAAAGTGAGTATTTCCTTAGGAAAATTAAAAGAAAAACAAGGCGTTCAACTAAACTTGTTTGAATCTTTTGAACAAATTAAAGAACAAGAAAGCCTTTCAATTGCTTTAGATAAAGTACATACAAGATTTGGAAAAAATAGTGTGTTAAAAGCTTCAAGTCTACTGGATAACTCAACCATTAAAGATCGAAATCAAAAAATAGGAGGTCATCATGAATAGAAAAAGAGAAAATAGTAAATGGGCACCCTTTGAATCTTTATTTCGCACTAAAGATGTTGAACAAGAAATCACCAAAGAAAAAGAAAAATGCTCTAAGCCAACTTTAAGTGAAGATACTCTCTTAGAAAACGAAAAAAAACTTTTAGATGCTTATCATACAAAATCAGAAATTAAAATTACTTATTATTATAATGGATACATTTATGAAAAAAGTTCTTCTATTGCTTTTTTAAATTATCAAAATATAGAAATATTTTTAAAAGATCATACAACACTTTATTTTGAACAAATTTTAAAAATTATCTTTCTTTAACTTTTAAAAATTTTTCTAAATTCGTTAAAGATAAACTTAAAGAAGCAAGACCATCAATATAAACAGATGGTACTTTTTCTTGTTCTAAAAAAAGGCAATTATTTAAAATATCTTCTTTTTGCAAATTTTCAGAAAGAATAAGCGATTCGTCACGCCCAAAAAGTATTTCCATAAGTAAACAATTTAAATGAAAAATACTTTCTTTATAAAATGAATCATGAAATGTATTAGGATAAAGCGTTGAACGACCATCTAAATCAATAATTTCTGGAGTAAGTGGAAAATTCCATAAAACATTACTATTCTTTATATTTTTCATAGCTAAATCTACAGGATAAATATGATGATTTAAAAGTTCTTTTACCCGTATAAGAATTTGCTTAGCCATATAAATTCTCAAAGAATAAGGTAAATATCTTACATTTAAAATACTTGTACTCCAAGAAAAATCTTTTAAAATGCAACCTTTAAAATGATGATCTACATATAATAAAGCTTGAGGCAAAGTAGATAAAGTAATCTCATCCTTTTTTAAAACTGCTCGAGAAATTAATTCTTTCGTAATAAATTTAATATCCGAATCATTCTTTTCTTGAAAGAAAATTTTTGATCGATTTTTTCTAAAATCATCACGTCGAAAAATTCTTACTCCTTCTTCGTCTACCGGAACATTTGTCATCATTTCTTTTTTATCAAGCAAATAATTATGATAAATTTTAAACAAAACTTTCTTTTTGGTTCGATAGACCTTAGCATCTAATCCTTGCCCAATCTGTGTAAGAACCAAATTCGAAAAATCCTCGTTGGTTATATGCACTTCTTCTGGTTTTTTCATCATACATCCCCCTATTAGAAAAAAACATCCTAAGATGCTTTTTTATTTTTAATTTCTTTCATTTTATCTTTATTTTCTTTTGTAAATCCATTTAATATTTTTGAATTTTTACTCAAAATTGTTTCATAAATTTCTTGATAAATTTCTTTATTCGTTTTCGTTAAAACATTCATATAGCATACCGTATGATTTTTTTTATCTTTCGTAACTAACATAATACTTTGATATGTTTTCATGCCATAATATCTTAAAGTATATGGGTACATCCAAACAATATCTTTATAAGGAATTGCTTCAAATCGATTTGCTAAATTTATCACATAATTTTCAGTTAAATACATATTAGCTTTTTTATAATAAAAAGCCTTTTGTTCATCATTTATTTCTTTTTTAATTTTTTCTTTTTCATCAAAAGACATTTTCTTTAATGATCTTTGGTAACGGATTTTTGAAAGGAAAAATGCAAGTAGTAAAATTAAGGCGATAACTCCTAAAACTAAACCAATAAGTAATATCCAGTCATTCATAAATAAAGGTGTAGTATTTAAATCTAAAGTAAGTGGCCCAAAAATGTCATCATAATCACTTGCAAGCAATTGATTTTCACTATCTAAACTTTCATTTAAGGTTTCAATAGCAATTTCTTTTAAATCATCATCTGCCCAAGCAGTACTTCCTTCAACACGAACAGGATATTCTTTAGAAACAATTTCATTGTATTTTTTATCATCCATTTCTACTACATACAAATACTCTTCATCTTCCACAAAATAGGCTTTTTTCTCTCCTTCACCATATTCAGCAAATAAAACTGGCTCAGAAATGATATCAATATATCCATAAGCATTCTCAACTGGATTATTCACAATAATATCATCTAATAAAGTAGGTTTTACTTCTTCACTTTTAAATATGCTATACCCAAACAAAACAATACCTAAAACCAACAAAAACAAACCAACATATAATACATTCAAAATTTTCTGATAAACCTTATCAAGGTTCTCGTTTTCAAAATATTTCATAAACTCAAATCTCCTCTACTTACATTGTATAAGATTTTTTCTAAAATTTCTACTTTTTTATAACAAGAAATACATTTTGTTTAAAAATGAAAATAAAAATACATGACTTTCGGCATAGTCATGCATCTCTATTACTTTCAAAAGGAATACCTATATCTGTCATTAGCAAAAGACTAGGTCATGATAATATCAACACAACTTTAAGAATTTATGCTCATCTTTTACCAGAAGATGAAGACAAAGCAATTCAAATACTCAATAATTTACCCTAAATAAATTTTAAGGATTTTTTAAGTAATTCCAATTGAAATATATAAATAAAACCCTTTATTCAAGGGGTTTATTAACATTCTTGGTGCCCTAAAGGAAGAAGTAAAACAACTTCTAGGACAAAAGAAATAGTTAGTAATAACTATTAACTAACTACATTATAACAATTTTTATTAGTAATTACAAGTTCTCGTTAATCCATTTATTAAAATCTATATTTATTATTTCACCATAATATTCTTTTTTTCCTCTTGTATAATCAAAACTTTCAGTAAACCAACTTTTTGCCTTTGGAGAATTTTCTAATAATTCATCTATGAAATTTATATATGCAAGTTCACTATATCCAATTGAGTCTTTGCCATTTCTTCCAGCTTTATCAGCTAAAACACAAGCATCAATGACTGCTTTACCAATCCAAATTCTATCATTTATTCCTGTGCCTTTTTTTCCAGCCTTAACAATCAAATCTTCACCTATACCCACTCCAATTCCAACCTTTATATTTGGAAATCCTTTTTTTGAAAATAATTTATTTAGCATTTTTACTAATGTATTTATATAAGAAGAAATAACAAATAATTCATATACAGCTGTTTTGTCTGGTGTCGAAAATACTCCGTAAACACAATCACCACGAACTCCTATTTGTCTTACATTATAAGAACTATTCATTATTGAAATTATTTCAGATGAAAAACACCTTAATACTTTAGCAACAATAATATCTTTTTCACCTTCGATTAATTTTTTTGACCCAACAATATCAACAAAAATTGAACCAATCCAGCTTTTAACTCCATTATCATAAGTAAAATTGCTGTCATCTTTTGGAACCTGTTTCTTTTGAATTTCAGTATTATTATTTAAAATTTCTTCTACCTTCTTTTTTCCTTCCTTATAATCATAGTACATATAAATCAACTCCTTACAAATAAATTAAAATTCCTAAATTATACATTATGATAGCACCCACAAATCCGATTATAAAATATTTAATACCAACTGTAAAATTTTTATATTTATTATTACAAATAATTGAGTTTTGATAGACTTGGTTTAATAAATCATCTATTACATCATCTATGTTTGCATTTAACACATCATTCTTATATTGTTCATAACTAGAATATTGTGCAATACTCCCAAAAAATAAATAAGACTTTATATTGCATACTTTCATTTTTAAAGTTGGAATTAACACTTTTATTAATGACCACATTCCATATACAAAAAAACATATAGATATAGCAAAAATGATAAGAAAAAGTATGTCACTAAAATCAATTTTTGAGAATATTGAAGAGATTATTTGTGTTATTTTTTCAAATAAATTTCTAGTAGTAAAAAGAATAGTTAATAATATTCCAATAAGACCAAGAGCAACTGAAGTTTTATTGTCAGAATTATTTATCCACTCATTAATTATTTCTAAATTCTTGTATGCGTTATCTTTTATCTCTTTTTTATTCATAAATATTTCCTCCATAAAAAAACAGCATAATCTTAATAATTATACTGAAAGTTAGTTTAATTATATCATAAAAATTATTAATTATTAACTACTATCGTTAAATTTGTGTTATAATTTTATTGAGAGGTGAAATTATGGGAGATAATATGTATGATGAAAGAGGTTTACTAAAGCCTGAATATGCTTGGACTGAATCTCAAAAAAAGGCAATGACTATTAATGAAGATATAGAAAAAATTGATCCACGAACTGATTTTGGGAAAGGTATTGTATTTAAAAGTATTGATGGTGGTGAACACGCTTCAATGGAAGATGTTGAACAAGCTGATAAAGCATATTGGGATAGGATGATGATTGATACATCACACAAAGATTATGCTCGTTATGCAGAACTTGAAAAAGCATATTTTGATTGTATTACGCCAAAGTTTAATATTAATGATAAAGACATGACTCAACAAGTTCTTACAGCACAACAAGAAAAAGTTGCTGCTTATATTAAAGAAAGATATGGAAGTTATTTATCAGAATTATTAGAACAATATGGTTATGGTCAACAAGATAATAATAGAGGTCCAAAAAGATAATAAAAAAATATATTAATTATAATAAGATTTAGGATTTAAAAGGACAAGTCCTTTTACAAACGCTAATTGATATGTCAATTTGCAAGTGTGTTTCTAAATTATCAAAAATTTAGTATAAACAAAGAATACGGCTAATCAAAGTAGTCGTATTCTTTTTCTAAGATTTCTTCTTTTATAAAATCATTTACTTCTGTTTCTTTATCAGTATTTTTAGAAATATCTATTAAATCATAAGAGTTGTATAAATCTTTTTCATAACATTCTTTTAAAATATTTATAGTTTTATTTTTATCACTTTCATTTTTAGAAAGTAGAATTCTTCTAAAAAAGGCTTTTAATATTTCTAATATATGCTTGATAAAGTCAATTAAGTCATTATTATTTTGGTCTAATCTTTCACATTCTTCTTCTAAATTATCTATTATTTTTTGTGAGTGGTTATATTCTTTTTCTAACTCTTTGTAATTAAAAATATAATTATCTAAGTCATTGAAAAAGTTTTGATATATTATTTGGTTTTGAATTTCTTTAGTATATAAATCTAAATATTTTAGTAAGATGTGATATGATTCACCGTTAAGAATAATTGAATCTGAAAAAGTTTTCTTTTTTGAAAATTTTAACATATTAATAATTTTCAAATGTTCATTTTCGATATTCTTTTTACTTTTATTAGCAAGTCTTTCATAATGTCTAGTTATACCTTTTAATTGTCCTAATGAAAGATTTTTAATTTTAGTTCCTTTTTCTCCACGCTCTAATTTAAAACCTAAATTATTTAATCTAAAACAATATTTATCTTGTAATACACTTAAATTAGTTTGGTCTTTTATATAATCTCTTTTAGAAATAGAATATCTTTCTTTATTAACTCTTTTATCAAACTTTTTAACAAGAGGAACTACTACACAATGAATGTGTGGTGTTTTTTCATCTAAATGCAATACTGAATGTAGTACTTGTTCTTTAGTATAACCTAAATCATTATAGACAAACTCCATACATCCATTAGCCCATTTTAATATTTCATCTTTGGTCATATTTTTAAAGAAATCTGGGCCACTTGTAAATATCATTTCATCTGCTACACAACTTTTAGAATCATCTACCATTTGTTCAAAACTTTTATATCGATCTTGTCTAATAGTTTTCATTTTTTCTTCGTGTTCTTTTCGATATTCTTTAGTAATTTCATAAAACTTTTCTCTATATTTTTTATTACATTTTACTAATTCAATATTGTTAATACTGTCTTTAATTCTTATATCAGGATTAGACTTATAAGATTCTTTTTCTCGTTTATTATGAGTACCAATATGAGATAAATCTGCTAATGTATTAATACTTTGACATCTAAATATTGCATAGCTCATTTTGTCTCTCCATATATCTTTTTATACTATAATCTAATGCACTTTCTAAATCTAAAGTAATAACACCTAATCTCAAATTATCATCATTATATTTCTTCTTATCTGATAATGGAATTAATCTTAATACTTTTTCTAATTCATTATTATGAATAAAATCAGTATTTTCTAATTGACTATCTGTTTCAGTTTCATAATAATTAAATATTAACTTATCTTTTAAATATAAATCTTTTAGTTTATTAAAATATTCTTGTGCTTCCTTACTTGTTTGTAATTCATCATTAACGGGTATTTTATAACCATCACCATCTCTTATTTCTTTCAAGTTATAAGGAATACCATAATTATTATGATAATTAACTAATTCTGCTAGAAAACTTTCTCTATATTCAATTCTTACTATTTCTTCTTTATCTCCAACCTTGTTAACTTCTATATTATCAATATAAATAGCAATTAATCTTTTTATTTCTTCTCTTGGAGCATTAGCCATATTTAGAATATTTTGTAAAAATACATCTGGATTTAACATCTTATCTAAAGCACTTTTATCATCTAAAATCATTAAATCACTAGTAGTAAAATTAAAATTTTCACATTGTTTTATTTCTTCCAACTTCTTATTAATATTATCAATTTTATATCGAATACTTTTTAATTCATTATCAAATTCATCCATTTTTACAATACCATTTAAATAAGCAAATTTAATTCTTTCTTCTTGCTTTTCTAGTTCTTTCAATTCTTTTTTATATTCTTCACTATTATCATCTTGTTTGTGTTTAATAAATGGTGTGTAATATTTGTTTATTAAAGTATCTTTTTCTAAAAGATTATATAAAAGAAGTAGTAAATCATTTTTTATAACATCTTCTTTGTAGTTAGTTCTACATTTTTCGCATTTATAGTAATAATATTTCTTACCAGTTTTCTTTTTAGTAGTAGCTTTACCACCTAAGAAATTCCCACATATAGAACACTTTAATTTATTAGTAAATAGATAAGTAGCAGTTCTTTCATAGTGTCTAGCGTTCCTCCTAGTTTGATACTGACAAGCATTCCATTTTTCTTTTGATACTATTGGTTCAACAACATTTTCATAATATTCAGGATGTGTATTTCTTTTACCATGAACAAAATCTCCTTTATAAAGTTCATTAGTCATTATCTTTTGAATAGTAGAATCTAACCAATTTGTTTTTCCTAAAACTTCTTCTTTATTGTAAACATTAGCAATACCTTGATAACTTTTACCTTCTAAATATAAGTCATACATTCTAATTACAATATCTTTTGTTAATTCATCAGGAACTAATTTTTTATTATCTCTTTTAAAACCTATTGGTGTTCTATTTGGAATGTGTCCTGCTTTGATGGCTCCAACCATACCAAATTTAGTTCTTTCTGAACATCTTTCTATTTCATTTTGACTAAATGCAGTCGTTAATCTTATATACATTCTTCCATTAGAAGTTAATGTATTAGAATCATCATCTTTACAATCTAAATCACAATCATATTTTTCTAACAACTTCATTAGTTTCTCTACATCAAAAACACTTCTTGTAAGTCTATCTAATTTTAGAGCAACTATAACATTAACTGTGCCGTTTTTAATATCATTTATCATTTTTTGATATGCTGGTCTTTTATCATCTTTAGCACTTATTCCTTCATCAGCATATACTTCATGAATTTCATATCCTTTAAATTTACAAAATTCAATTAGTTTTTCTTTTTGTTCAGGTAAACTAAAACCTTCTCTTACTTGATCGAGTGTACTAACTCTAATATAAATATCTGCAATTTTCTTTTCATCGTTCATAAATTCATCTCTCTTTCTATTATTTTTTGAAAGAGATTAAAAGCACAAAAAGTCCATACTTTTAACCTCAAGTATTTCACTTCCTTTTTGTACGTCTAGTTTAAAAAAAATTTAATTGTTTTTAATATGAACTTCCATATCTTTTAATTTAATACATTTAGAATAATCATTTATAAAAACTTTATCACTTCCATTGAATATTAAATAATTATTCTTTTTGATTGTTATAATATGTGGACTTACATAAGCAATATTACTTCCTTTGATATTAATGATACTTCCTTTTTTAATAGTGGACTTACAACAAGCAAATCTACATATCATATCAATTTTTTTCAAAACTTCCTTTTCAACTTCTAATATTTTTACTTCCTTCATAAAAATCCTCACTTTCCTCATAATAACAAAAAAACTAGACGGTACTTCTAGTTAATATTTATTACTACTCGAAAAGTTCGAGTTTCCTATCAATCTGGTGGAGGATGTGGGATTCGAACCCGCGACCCTCTGCGTGCAGGGCAGATGCTCTAGCCAGCTGAGCTAATCCCCCAAGAACGTATTAATCTTACCATAGAAATAATATCTATGCAAGTATTTTTTTGCTTTTTTCAAAAAAAAAGAAAGGAAAAGCTACTTTATTTCAATAGCATCAATAGCTCTTCCATAAATTCCAGCATAGCCTTGATTGGTATCATCTACTTTACTTACCCAAGGAAGCCAAGTTCCATTTTTTAAATGAACACGATAGGTAGCGTTTTCAATTTGTACTCCATCAATATCATTTCCTAAATTTCCAGCATAATCATTTCGATTTTCTACCCAAGGAAGCCAATACCCTTTTTTCATATCATGGACACGCATTTTATATTGATCAGCATAGATTCCACCAATAGGATTTCCAAAATTTCCAGCATATTCACCTGATGCAACCGCGACATTAGGAAGCCAATATTTTTTTACATTATCATAAGCTTGATATAAAATATTTCGCTCCTCATGAGGTAAATCCGCATCTAAATAAGGTTCTGGATCAATTCGTACATCATAAGTATTTCTTACTTCAAAATGAAGATGAACACCATATGCGTTTCCTGTATCACCCATATATCCAATTTGCTGTCCTTCTTGAACCGTGTCTCCTTTTTTCACATAAACATCTTTTAAATGAGCATATAAAGTATAATACCCATCTCCATGTTTTATTTTAACAAAATTCCCGTAACTTGCATTTCCTGTAGAACCAGGATTATTTTTTTGACCAGTTTGAACCAAAACAACCGTTCCATCACTATGTGCAATTATAGCATCTTGCTGATACCATTTTTTTACGACATCAACTGCTTCATGAACATTTTTACGATATCCATTAGTAATTTGGTTCTCCCCCTCATATAATATTCGACTCATAAAATACTCCTTTCATGAGTAATTTATGAATTTTTAAAATTTTTGCTTGTTTTTTTATCACAAAAAAATGTTTTTGGCATAAGAAAAGACTTATTTATCATTATCATGCGTGATAACTTTAATAAGTCCCTTATCTAATTCTTCTAAAGCTCTACCAATCGTTTTTTTATTCTTATACTCATTCTCAGCCATTTGGAAATGATGGTTTTCTAGCATTTGTTTACTTCTAATAGAAGCCACATGAACAAGTTTATACTTTGAATCAACGATTGTTAACAATTTGTCAATAGAAGGGTATAACATAGATATCACGTCCTTACATTACTATAATACGATATTCTCTTTTAAACATACAATAACTTTTCCATTTTTTTGACGACTTTTTGACAATTACCGTACTAAAGCCCTTAATGAATTTAAAATAAGAACCATACTCCAAGTATCTTGAGTACAATACTTTAGTAAGGCTTGGTAATTCTTTTTAAATTCTTCTTTAGTCATTTTTTCATAATTTGCATAAACAATGATTGCTTCTGTTCCATTTTTTACTTCAAGATCTTTATAAGATAAATCAGAGAAAACAGGTAAAGTTTTTTTAATAGAAAAAGAGCCACTTAATCTTTCATCATAAAAATTAAAAGTTTCTAAATCTTTTCCTTTAAAGCCTTTTTTTTGATAAAATTCTTTATTATTATTAATAATCCAAAGTAAATCAAACCCTCGATTATATAATTCTAATAAATCTTTTTGATATTTAGGAAAAATCTCTGCTAGTTCTTTAATTCTTCCTTTTTCAAATGCAACATTCTGAGCAAATAAAGTACCTTTATGTACATCTACGTTTTTAAGTAAACATCGAATTAGTTCTTCTCTTTCATCTTGCATCGTTTTAGCTAAAAATACAACATGATCTTTTTTTATATCACAAACGCCGGGAGAGTGTTCAATATGTAAGCTAAATTCAAAAGGACTCTGTGTATAGGGATGTTCTCCTTTAAATCTTGGAAGCGGACAAGGAAAAGTTTCAAAATCCAAATGATAAATAGGATATTCTAAAGAATCTAAAGCTGTTTTTATTTTTTCTTTATTAATATATTCTATATGATTTTTATAACAAGCTCTTTGAATCTTATGATTTTCTTTTGTAATCCATTTTTCATCAATATCTAACATATCATAAAATCCTGCGTTTACTAAATCTAATCCTTTAAGCCTTTTACCATTTTCAAAAACGAAACCAAATGGATTATTGACATAATGTAAAACACTATTGGTAGCCGGAATTTTTTTGCCACAAACTGTGGAAAAGAATTTACAGCTATTCACTTTTTTATAACCACAACTGACCCCTAGAGGACAAGAAATATCTTTTGGGTGTTTTACATTTTGAAATAATTCATCTAAAGACTTTTGAATTTCTCCTTGTAACTCTTTTGTAATTTGATCACATTGAAAAAAAGTAATAACTTCTTCTTTATTTTCATCAGGTTCATATATTGGGGTGTTTTTCTCATATTTTCCACTAAAGGTATATTTGTGATTTAAAACGCCTAAATAATAGTGTAGCGAAATATCTTTGCCTTGTTCTTTTAAAGAATTTTCAATGACAAATCTTTGAAAAGCTAAATCCCAAAAATATTGTCCTAGACCAAATCGATCCTTTAATTTATTTTTCTCGCGTTCATAATTTTTAATAGGCATTTCCTTTTCTATATCAATACCTAGTTCATCTTTAAAAAAGTAAATATTTCCCTTCTTTTTAAAAATCGAATGTTTCCATTTTTTAGGATAACCTGAACTGAATTCAAGATATTTTTTCGTAGTAGTAGCTTTTACTTCAACAATATTTATTTCTTTTTTATTTTCATTATAAATATCAACATAACATAATAAAGGAATATTTTGATACAAAAAAGAAAAAGATTTTTGATTTATGGTATTTTCTCCATAATAAATAGGTCCTTCACTTATTTTAGAAAAAAGACGACTAGCTTCTATTTCCACTTTTTTATAGTACTCTAGCATGGCCTCTAGTTTCTTATCTTTTTGAATTGTTTTATCCACCAAATTCCCTTCTTGGTCTACTTCAATCATAGCATCCATAAGTTCTTTGATTTGAGTATTTTTTTCCTCTTCAAAATATTCTTGACGAGAAGGAACTTCTTTTAAGGCTTTTTCTTTAATTTTTTCTAAAAAAATATATTTTGGACATCTTGTATATTCTAAAAACTTGGTTTTAGTAAGAGCCATTACTCCACAATCTCCACAGTATATTCCTCAGTTCCTTCTTTATGTGTCACTTTGAAACGAACAGAATTATAACCCAGTTCCTCGACATCCACCAAAAAATGATTTTCTACCAATTCACTTCCAAAAAAATAGGTTTCAGGTTCTTCAAATTTATCTTTGTGTAATGAAACATAAGCTTCTGCTGCTGTCTGTAAACTATTATTCCTCATAGCAATTTGTTCTTCTTCATTATCTGCTTGTTGATAAGCAAAACTAACTTTGGTAATAGCAAAAGTAAAAACAATACCCAATATTGCAAACAAAATTAGTAATTCTTTAACTGCATATCCTTTATTATTCAATTTCTACACCATCCTTAATCTACAAAAAGTATATCATAAATAAAGAAAAAAAAGAACACCTTAACGTAAAATTGTCTTTTCATCTTTTAATGGCTGAAAAGAACAAGGTGTTTGTAAAATACGGCGAACCTGTAAAGGCATAGAAGAAATATTTTCATAAATTTCATAACTACTTTTTTTATGAAATTTTTTCAAATCAAAAACTGTTACTTTTTGACGATATAAACAAATTTTTTGTAAAAGCAAAAAATATTTTTTTATCATCTGAATGTCTTTTTTTGTTAAATTTTGAGAAAAGCCACAAGACGCTAGAAAATCATCTATGCTGCATGCCTTACTAACAATAAAAGAAGATTTAAAACAAGCTTCATCACTACTAAAATTTAAAACAGGATATAAAGTAATATGAGGATTTAATAAATCTATGCTAAATAAATTCCGACTGGGTTGAAATAAAATATTTCGCATCTCTTTACATAAAGATGAAGCTAATAATCCTTGGGAATTGCGAACTAAATTAGAGTTCGGATAAACCTGTCCCAAATACAAACTATCTCGCAAATACTTTTTTTCTCTCATTAAATCAATTCCTTTCCAAAAAAAATAACGTGAATGGCACGTTATTTTACATCTTTTAATAAAATGGTGTAAGAGCCATTTGGACTTGCAACTTCTAACTCCTCACCTTTTTTATGACCAATGACTGCTTTTCCTATTGGACTTTCATTAGAAATTTTGTTTTCTAATGGATCAGCTTCCATTGAACCAACAATTTTAAATTCTTCAACATCCTCATCATCATATTGAATAACAACAGTAGAACCAATAGAAGCTACACCTTCACCTTGAGATTCAGCAATTTTACTATGCTCCAACTTATATTCAAGTTCTTTAATACGTGCTTCTACCTGAGCTTGCTCATCTCTTGCTGAATCGTAATCGGCATTTTCTGATAAATCTCCTTGAGCACGAGCATCTTTTAAATCTTTTATAACACGTGGTCGAACCACAGTTTTTAATTCATTAAGTTCAGTTTCTAATTCTAAGTACCCCTCAGGAGTTAAAATTATTTCGTCTTTCATTTCTTATCACTTTCCTTTTTAACATTCCAAAACATATTACTATAAATCTTCATCTTTGTCAAACAATTTTACACGCATAATATCAAATTTTTTTAAAGGCTTATCTATAGGTAAATATACAATCATATTTGGATGATTTGCTACTTCAATGCTTTCACCCAAGTCATTTTCTATTTTATGTATTGTATAAGAAAAAGTTTCCATATCCGGTCCAAAAAATTCAACAACATCACCAATTTTAAAATAATTTCTTTGTTCTATTTTAACTTTTTTTGCCTTTTCATCATATTCTAGAACTAAACCTAAAAAATCTTGATTCGAGACTTCTTCTCTTCCTAAGAAATATTGTTCTTTTTCGGTTGGAAGTTCTTTAAAAAATTGAGGAGCACTTTCTCTATTCGCGACACGATTTAAAACTTTTAAATAATACTTTTTATCAAAATCTGTTAAAGAATGAGTTAAAATTTTATCTATAATTCTTCGATAAGCTAAAATGACGGTTGCAATATAATAAATTCCTCGCATTCTTCCTTCAACTTTAAAAGAATTTACTCCAACATGAATCATCTCTTCTATATAGGAAATCATATTTAAATCTTTACTAGTCATACTAAAACAAGGACTTTCATCTGTATCAAAAGTAAAACGACATACTTGAGCACATCCCCCACGATTGGCATCACGATTCGTAACAACATTTGACAAAACACAACGTCCAGAAAAAGACGTACACATGGCTCCATGTACAAAACATTCTAAATCCAAGCCCGTTTTTTCTTTAATTTTTTGTATATCTCGTACATTAGCTTCCCGAGCAAGAACAATTCTTTTTACTCCCATTTCTTTATAAAATAAAGCCGCATTCTCATTTAATACACTAGCTTGAGTAGATAAATGAACCTCTAAGGATAAACCTAAAATAACAGCTAAACGAACTACATACAAATCACTAACTATAATTGCGTCTACCCCTATTTTGTCTAATTCTTTTAAATAATCTTCTAAACCGAAAATATCATCTTCATGAAAAATAATATTAACCGTTACATAAACCTTTTTCCCTAATAAATGAGCATATAAGACACCCTCATGTAAATCTTCTAAAGAAAAATTTTTAGCATTAGCGCGAAGACTATAATTTTGTCCGCCAACATAAACAGCATCTGCTCCATAAAGTAAAGCAAATTTCAACTTTTCCAAATCTCCAGCCGGAGCAAGTAATTCAATCATTTGGCACCTCCTTTAGGTGGTAACCGGTAAATTGTTTTTCGATACAAAAAACCATCAGTAGAATTTGGAAAATCCTTACCACGTAAAAAATCGTCCATAAAATTTTTAACTGAAGAAATATTTTCTAAATGAAGATCAATAAGAAAATAAGAAACATCCTTTTCTAAAAAAACGCGACCATCAAAAACACGAGTATCATAAAACATTGTTCCATAAGCATCTTCTACAACTAAAAATTCTTGTTTGCTAAATTGTTCTTTAACAATTCTCTGATTTTTATAATCCAAAGAATAATGTTTGCTATAATTGGTAAGTAAAGTCCTACGTGAATACATATAAGGTAAATGTCCAAAAATATATAACCCTACTTTTTTAGTAACTTTCTGCAAAATTTTTTCGATTTCTTCTTTAGTAATATCATTAGAAAGAATAACGGTATCTACATCTTGTAAAAAAGCATTCGCAGTATAAGAACTACAAATAGCATGAGTACCATAAAAAATGGTTTCCACATGTAGATGATTTTCTTGTAAAATATTTAAAATTCCCAAATCCTCAAAAACAATTCCTTTGACTTTTTTAGGAAAAAGAGGTAACAACTTTTGAAATTCTTCAATTTGAATAGAATCAAGTAAACAATTTACATAAACATAAGAACAATCTGGAATACTTTCTAAAGAAAAAGTTTGACTCATACCAACACAAAAACCTTGTAAAGGAAAAAGAAAGTCACAATTTGAAACTTTCTCTAAAGTACATTTACCCGGAATAATCAGAAATCTATTTTTCATTTTTACGCACACTCACAGACAACCCATCTCCAATATCATAAAAACGAGTTTCAAATTCTTCATTTGTTTTTAAAAATTCCACATAATTCTCTATTTTTGTAACTAGTTGTCGTAAATTCTTACTTTCAATAGTATCAGATTTACCTACATAACCATGAAATTTTAAATTATCTGTAATAATTGCTCCACCTGGTGCTAAAAAGTATTTATATTTTTCAAAAAATTTCATATATTGTCCTTTTGCAGCATCAATAAAAATTAAATCAAATTGAGTTCCCTCTGCCAAATTAAGATCTAAAGCATCCTGAAAAACAACATTCACTTTTTGCTCAAATGAACACTTTTTAACATTTTTTAAACACTCCATATAATTTGTTTCATCTCGTTCAATAGTAGTTACTTTTACATCTGGACTACTTGAAGCCATCAAAATTGCAGAATAACCAATAGCACTCCCAATTTCTAAAACACTTTTAACATGATTAGCTTTAATAAATTTCATTAAAAAAGCTATTCCATCTTTTTCCATTATAGGAATATTTTTTTCTTTTGCATACTCTTCCATTTCAATAATCAAACTTTTCATTGAACTTCACTCTTTCTATTTAATTTGCCGCACAGGTATTACTTAACTCTAAATTTTTTTGATAAAATTCCTCACTAGTGGTTTGAAAAAATACCTCACCAGTACAAACATTTGCAACAAAATAATAATAATTTGTATCACTAGGACTTAATGTAGCCGAAATACTTACAATACTTGGATTACAAATTGGTCCAATAGGTAGTTTACCATTCATTGAACCATCTGTCAAACGTGTATTATAAGGATTAGAATCATATAGTTCATTCCAGGTCAATTCATCTACCCCAATCTCTTTATGAGCACCATAATAAGTTGTAACATCACTTCCTAATGACCAGTTTTCATGTAAACGAGTCCAAAATACTTGAGCTACAGTCTTTCGATCACTTTCACTATTTGCTTCTTTTTCAACCATAGAAGCTAAAGTCAATATTTGATGAAAAGTATACTCACTATTCAAAATAGATTCCTTATAAGGTTCTAATTTGGTCTCTGTATGATTAAGTAAAGTTAAAAGTACTTCTTTTGGACTAGCAGTTTCCAAAAACTCGTATGTATCCGGATATAAATATCCTTCTAATGGATAATAAATTTCTTCGTTTAAAATTTCATTAGTCAAAAACCAATATTCATCACTAGAAACAAGTTCTTCTAAAAAAGAACGATCATTAGCTTGTGTTAAAAAATCCTCAGCAGTAAACTTTAAATTTTCCGCCAAAACATCTGCATAATCTGTTAAACGTTTACCTTCTACTAAAGTAACTTGCATTGAATGAATAAGTACATCTCCATCAATAAACTTTTGAATCATATCAGTAGGCTTCATAGTAGTACTTAATTCATACTCTCCAGCTTGAATATTTCCTCCACTAAAAAACAAATAAACTAACAATGGATACTGACTTCGAATCAAGCCAGCATTTTCTAAATTTTTAACCACATCACTTTTACTTGTCCCAGGTTCGATAACAAATGTTTTCAATTCTTCTTCCTTAGAAACCGCGCCCATTCCCCAAACATAAAAGGCACCTAAAGAAAACAAAAGAACAAGAAAAACAAGTAAAATAATAAGAATAACTTTTTTCTTCATGAACTACTTCTCATCCTTTTCTTCAAGTTTGGCTAAAATGGCTTCGACTGTATTCCATTCTTCCTCAGTTTCTAAAGGAAGTAAATCTCTGCTATTTCCATTCTTATCATAAATATTCGCATAAACTTTTAAAGCGCCCACTTCATCCTTCGTGTTATCAGTATAAACAATATAATTTTTATTTGTTTCAGGAGACTCAAATGTAAACAAAATCTCGCATTCTATATTTTTTCCATTTTCATCTTTAACAGTAAAGACATTATTAGTTACTGGTTTTTCTTCATTCATTTTCTTTTTTCCTTCCTTTTAAAAATGTTTCTAAAATAAGAGATGAAGCAACATTATCAATCACTTTTTTTCGCTTTTTTCGGCTTTTATCACTCAATAACAAAATTTTTTCGGCTTCAACCGTACTAAGTCTTTCATCGACTAAATGAACAGGCAACAAAAAATGTTCTTCTAAAATTTTTTTAAAATTCAAACTTCTTTCACTAGCAAACCCTAAAGAATTATTCATATTTTTAGGCAACCCCAAAACAAAATCCGTAATTTCTTTTTCTTTAACAATTTTTTCAAGATTTACCAAAACACTTGAATAATCTTGATTTTCAAAATGAATAGTCATATATGGAGTTGCAAGAGTATTCGTCTTATCGCTTAAAGACAAACCTAAAGTTTTGGTTCCCAAATCCAATCCTAAATATCTCATCGTAAATATTCCCTTAAGATATAAGCCATTATTTCAGAACGATCAATACTTAAAATTTTATCACGAGCTCCCCTATAACTGGAAATATATCCAGGATCGCCACTCATAAAATAGCCTACCAGCTGATTAACCGGATTATAACCTCTTTCTTTTAACAAACTGCACACTTCTTTGATGACATTTTTAACGTTTGCACTTTCTAAAACAGAAACATCAAACAATGTCGTATTTTCCATATTTCACCTCTTAAATATACATTAATTGTATCAAAAACCATTAAACATTACAAGACAAGAAAAAAAGGAAGATAGTCTTCCATTTTATATTTTACATTCTCATACTCATAAAAAGATTATTTAAAATTTTTTTATTTAGCGATAATTTTAAAAGGTTTAAATACTATAAACTTAATATAAACGGTGAACTTTCAGACCCATCTCCTCCAGTAATTTTTACATTTGAAGATAAATATAAACTTGGATAAACTGAATAAGAAAAAGCATCTGCATCTTGACCATTAAGTTGACCAGTATCTTCTATATTAAAAACGCTATAATTATTAGCAAAACTAGTTAATAGCCAAAAATCTTTATTTGTATATAGCCAATCATTACTGTAGCATTCGGTATAATTATTCCAATTATACAATACATAATTTACACATGACTCTCTTGTTGTATTTCCCCCGCCACTTGTTGCATAGCCATAATCACTTGGATATATAAGTCCTATTTTTCCCGTCCACTCTGTTGCTCTTCCTTCATATACGGTTGTGCCTCTTTCTCTTTCATAAAACATTTTTGTCGTCACATCATTAAAAGTTGCTGTACTTCCCAAATTCCATACAGCATTATCAACTAAGGAACGTGCTTGAACAGATAATCCTGTTGTACTAAAATTTATTGAATCATCATCATAAACTGTACTTGTACTATTATAGTAAGTATCATTTAATAAAGTTTGTAAACCTGAAACTCTCCAATCATTATCACCATCTACTCGTTTTCCATTTTCAATTACAGAATTGTCCCAAATAAAAGCATTAATTGTGCCGTCACTTAATGGATCGTTTTTTACAATTTTTAATCTTGTTTCTTTTGTTCCTGTTCCATTATCGATATTATTAAATACACCTATAATTCTCCATAATTCATTATTGAAAGATACATAATTATTTGGATCCGATCCAACATATCTTAAATTATTATCTACTGTACCATCAAATTTTAATTCCTCTGTTTCTCCTTTAGCCAATATT
>CAJFEV010000016.1 GCA_904374795.1 uncultured Bacilli bacterium | reverse complement strand
TTCTAGATAAAAAATAGAGGTAAAAGAAAAATAGATAGAATTTGTTATAAATAAAGAAAAAAATAAGTGGTAGTGAATAAAACTTTTCACATTACCATAAAAATAGGCAGGGAATTATATGAAAAAATTACTCACAATTGCTAAAGATGCTTCAATTAAAGTAAGCAGTCAAATAACGAATTACTTAGAACCTACATATATTTATTTGCCAATAACCGAAGAAATACTTCAAGATGTGGAAATAAAAAAAGTAAAAAAAGGGGAAAAGCTTTATGAAATAAACGGCAAGAACATTTATAGTTCTGTAAGTGGAAGAATTGTAGGAATACTAAAAAACGGAAAGAATCAATATTTAGAAATAAAAAATGACTATAAAGAAGAAGATTTATATAAAGGAATGCATGAATTTACTACTGTAAATATTAAAACAAATTTTGCTCAAAAAATTAAAGAAAATTCAAGTTTCGATACCCAAGAATTTCAAAACAAAAAAAGATTGGTTTTAAATGGTATAGAGGATGAGCCCTATATTGCTAATCGTCCATTTATGCATAAACATGAAACTACTGCGATTTTGCAAATGCTAGATTGCCTGGCTGAAACATATCATATTCCAGAAATACGAATTTATTTAAAAGAAAATGACCGAGAAAGTATCGAAGCGTTTGAAGAGTGCATTGGAACGTACCCAAACATAACGATTTCCATTTTGCCAGATTACTATCCGATTGGAAACGAAAAAATTTTAAGAGAATATTTAAAACTAACTAATGACACCGTAATTTTAAAAACAGAAACCGTAGTAGATCTATATTTAAATACCATTCGTGAACGTCAAAAAGATGTGACTTATGTAACCATAACTGGAAATGCTATTAAAAATCCCCAAGTATTTCGTGTCAAAATTGGAACACGAGCAAATGAACTTATTCAAAATTATATTGAATTTAAAGAAAAAGATTACAAAATATTTTTAAATGGAATTATGAATCGTCAAGAAATTCAAATAGAAAATATAGTTATTACCGAAGAAGTTCGAGCAATATATTTCATGAAGCCGTTAACTTATCATCCAAAAAAATGTATTCATTGTGGAAAGTGTGATGAAGTATGCCCTAGAAAATGCCATCCTTATTTAGCGGTTCAAACTAAAGGGGCATATCCAAACAACGATTGCATTCACTGCGGTTTATGTACGTTTATTTGTCCAAGTTTTATTGATTTAAATGAATTTTTAAAGAAAAGGAGTGAAGAGTAAGTGGAAATTGTCATGCATTATCAGAAAAGAAATCAAAAAGCTCTTCAAGCCATCAATTTTATTTTCCTTTTAATGATTATCTATGGAGTATACAAAAATGCAATAAGCTATATTTTAATCGGAAAGGAAGAGTACTACGAAGCAATTCGCCTGCTTTTCTTTCCACTTTTAGGAGTAATAAGTCAAATCTTAACCAACCTTGTTCAAAAAAGGAATCTTTTTTCCAAAATATATGAAGGATTATTTTTAGGATTAATAGTACCTCCAAGATTTCCAATTTGGCTATTTCTTATTCTAGTAATTCTGTATTCGATCATAAAATGTATTCATTTAAAACTTCCGATATCTAGAGTTTTATTTTTTAAAATTTTATTATGTTTAAGTAGCCTTTTATTATCAATTTCCTATGAAAATCAAATAGAAAATACAACGCCTTATCTCTATGGGACACTAGATTTATTTTTAGGAAGAGGGGTAGGGAATTTTGGGACAACCAGTATTCTTCTTTTAATACTTTTATATATAATATTAAATACCGATTTTTATTACAAAAAAGAATTGCCTATATACATGATATGTGGTTTTTTCTTACCTTCATTATTTTATGGGATAATAAATCCAAATTATTTATTTTTAAGAGAAGTATTAAACAGCCACCTATGGGTAACTGCAATCCTCTTTTTACCAGCAAATGAATATTCACCAGTAACCAAAAAAGGAAAGATAATCTTTGGCTTTGCCGTAGGAGTTTTCTCATTTTTATTAGTAGAAATAGAAAATATTCTAGATGGTTCTTATTATGCTCTTGCTATAGGTCAAATCCTGCTTCTTTTTACTAGAAAAATTTGGTTGGAGAAAAAACTATAGTATATGCAAAAAAAGTGTAAAATTTCCGTAAAATTGTTAAAAAATGTCGATTTTAACAATTTTTTTTATATAAAAAAAAGGAATTTCAGCTTTTAAAGGGAATATATATTTTTAGGGAGGAGTATATATGCCGAAGATTGCAGCAGAAGAAGTAGCAAGAATAAGAGAAGAGGCAGACATTGTTGAGATTATAGGTGACTATATTCCTTTAACTCAAAAAGGTAAAAATTTTTTTGGAATTTGTCCTTTCCATCAAGATCATTCTCCAAGTATGAGCGTATCTAGAGAAAAACAAATGTTTAAATGTTTTTCTTGTGGAGCAGCGGGGAATGTCTTTAAATTTGTAAGCGACTATGAAAATATCTCATATGTAGAAGCAATTGAAAAAGTGGCTGCAAAAGTTGGAATATCCATTAAGATAAGTGATACATATAAACCAAAAGAAAAGTTTTCAAAAGAATATGAAATCATGGCTTTGGCAACAAATTTTTATCAAAACAATTTAAATACAGAAGCTGGTCTTCCGGCAAAGAAATATTTAATTGACCGGGGTCTAACTGACGAGATGATAAAAGAATTTAATATAGGACTATCATTTTCTAACAATCAATTAAGGGACTTTTTAACCAAAAAAAATATTTCTAATGAAGAACTTTTAAAAGTAGGATTAGTTAACCAAAAAGATTTAGAATATCATGATGTGTTTTCTGATCGGATTTTATTCCCGATCCATGATGAAAAAGGAAATGTTGTGGCTTTTACGGGTCGTGTCTACGAAAAAGACAGAACTCCAAAATATTTAAATAGCAAAGAAACGATAATTTTTAAAAAAGGCAACATTTTATTTAATTTACACCGAGCAAAAAATGCTATCCGACTAGAAAAAAGATTGATTATAGTTGAAGGAAATATGGATGCAATTAGAATGTATGCAAGCGGATTTAAAAATACGGTTGCTCTGATGGGAACGAGTTTAACCAAAGAGCAAATTGCCTTAATTAGTAAACAACACGTTAAAGTACTTTTAATGTTTGATAATGATGAAGCCGGTTCTCTTGCGACAATGACAAATGGTCGTTTGTTAGAAAACGCTGGTATTCAAGTGGAAGTTGTTCGTTTAAGTGGGCAAAAAGATCCTGACGAATACATTTTAAAAAACGGCAAAGAAAAAATGAGTGATGTCCTAAAGCATCCTATGTCGTTCATTGAATTTCAATATGAAAACCTTAAAGAAAACAAAAACTTAAATGATACAGAAAATTTAAGAGAATATGTAAAAAATGTTTTAGATTCTCTAAAAGGTGCCGATGCAATCACTATAGATATTACCTTACATAAATTAGCAGAGGAATATAATTTGACTTATGAAGTGCTAAAAAGCGAGCTTCAAACAGAAGAAAAACCGTTAGAAATATCACTTCCTCCTAGTAAAGAAAAAAGAAAAAGCCGTTATGAAAAAAGCGCCGAACATATTCTTTATTATATGATGAATAGTCAACGATACATAAAAATTTATCAAGCAAAGCTAGGCTACTTTAAAGATGAAGGATATCGAAAAATCGCCAATGAAATTCTTTATTACGCTGAAGAAAATAATAAAATCGAACTGGCAGATTTTCTAACATATGCAGAACTAAGTCCTTTAAAAAATGAAATATATGCTGTAATTAAAAGTATAAAAGATGTAGAACTAGATGATACTAGTTTTATGGATTACATTCGTAATATTAAAGAAATTATGTGGGAAGAAGAGGTAAAAAAAATCAAAGCAGAACAAAAACAAGTCCAAGATATTAATGAAAAAGAAAAGTTAGGACAAAAAATCGTAGACTTGATGATAAAAATACAAGAAATAAAAAAAGAAAGAAGTGTGAAAGAATGACTAAGTTTGAAATGAAAAAAAATGAATTAATAGAAAAGGGTAAAGAAGAAGGGTTTATATTAATTAGTGATATAGTAGAAATAGCGAAAGAATGTAAAGTAAATGAAACCGAAATCAAAAAGTTTCAGGAGGAAATAGCTAACTTAAACATTGAGTTGGTAGATAGAATTCCAACAAAGATTAAAGAAAAGCCAAAAAAAGTTAAAGAAATCAAATCTTTCGAAGAAAGAAAAAATGAATTAATTAAAAAAGGTAAAGAAAACGGAAAAGTTACATATGAAGAACTTGCTACCGCCTTGAAAGGATTAGAAGTTGATAACGATTCTTTAGATGAGCTATATAATGCATTGATTGAAAATAAAATTGAAATCGTTGGAGAAGATGATGATGAAACTTCATCAGGGGATAACATTATTTTAAATGACGCAGAAATAACCAAAGATATGAATATTAATGATCCCGTAAGAATGTATTTAAAAGAAATTGGTCGAATCTCTTTACTTACACCAGAAGAAGAAATGGAATTATCAGTAAGAGTTGCCAACGGCGATGAAGAGGCTAAAAACCGCTTAGCGGAATCCAACCTTCGTTTAGTAGTTTCTATTGCAAAAAGATATGTAGGTAGAGGACTATTATTTTTAGATTTAATTCAAGAAGGAAATATTGGCCTCATGAAAGCTGTTGATAAATTTGATTATGATAAAGGATACAAATTTTCAACTTATGCTACTTGGTGGATTCGTCAGGCCATAACAAGAGCGTTAGCCGACCAAGCAAGAACAATTCGTGTTCCTGTTCATATGGTAGAAACAATCAACAAGATGGCGCGTATCCAAAGACAACTTACCCTAGAATTAAATAGAGAGCCTAGTGAAGAAGAAATTGCTAAAAAAATGGGCATTAGTGTAGAAAAAGTACGAGATGTTATCAAAATTAGTCAAGATCCAGTTTCTCTTGAAACGCCTATTGGCGAAGAAGATGATTCACATTTAGGAGATTTTGTAAAAGACATTAATGCCATGACTCCGGAAGAGTATGCGACAAATGAAATACTAAAAGAAGAAATTAAAGCGGTTTTAGAGACATTACAAGAACGAGAACAAGAAGTATTAGAGCTTCGTTTTGGATTAATTGATGGAACAAGTCATACCTTAGAAGAAGTAGGAAAAAGATTTAATGTAACTAGAGAACGTATTAGACAAATTGAAGCAAAAGCACTACGTAAACTTCGTCATCCATCACGTGCAAAAAGATTAAAGGATTTTTTAACAGATTAAATGGAAAAAAGATTAGATGCTATCTGTGAATTCTTAAATCCAAAAGATCGCTTCATAGATATAGGCACAGATCATGCCTATATCCCAATCAAAATGGCAAAAAAAGGAAGTTCACAAATATTAGCGACAGATATCCATCCGAAAGCACTTTTACAAGCTAAGAAAAATATTTTCAAAGAAAATCTAGAATATCAAATCAATACTATGGTAACAGATGGTTTGGAAAACGTTGACACAGAAAATTATGATACTTTGGTTATAGCAGGTATGGGTACTGCAACAATGATTCATATTTTAACAAACGAAACACAACTGCAAAGCATAAAAAAAATCATTCTTCAATCGAATAATCATTTAGAAGAATTACGAATATTTATGAATCGAAAAAAATGGAGCTTACAAAAAGAAAAAATAGTTTATGATAAAGGTCATTATTATACAATAATGGAATATGCAAAAGGGGTTCAAAAATTAACCAAAGAAGAATTATTTTTAGGAATTTTTAATCCAAAGAATGAAAAATATTATCAATTTTTAGAAAAAAAGTATCAAGAAATATACAAAAAAATTCCCAATACACAACCTATTGAAAAAAAAGCTATAGCTAACAAATTAGAATGGATAAAAGAATATTTACAAAAAGAAAACAGGATTGTTTGAATAAGTAACAGGAGGCTTATCCTGTTTTTTTGTGTCTTGATCCTGTACTTTTGCAGGAGTAGTTGGCTTGGCTGATGGTGCAGCTAATAATCCTTTGGCAACCGAAAAAGCGCCTTGAGCATTTTTGATTATAGGCTTTACTTGAACATACAATGGAATAACTTGATTGGCAATATTAAGTGTTTTTTGAATACCTCCTAAGACTTTTGGAAGGGTTAAACCGGTTCTTGCAACTCCAGGAAACATATAAAAACCTCTTTTCTATTAATAGTATATGTAAAACATCTAGAAAATTATAGTATTACATCACAATTTGTGATATCTTACTATCAAAAGGTGAAGATAATATGAAGAAAAAAAATTTATGGAGCATCCTGTTGCTTTTTCTTTTGGCAGCAGCAAGTATCGGAATATCTTTGGTTTTTAAAAATCAAGCCCGAGATATTAAAGAATATGTACTCGATAAAAGCATACAATATCCGGAAGTAGAAGATATCACTTCGATAAATTATGAAAATGAAACTATAAACTTACATATGAGTTCAACAGAAAATATTCTTAATATCAGAATAAATGATGTAGAATATACTAAAGAATTTCCTAGTTCCATTAAAGCCTTAGCTCATTACAAATACTGTGGTACAGACGAATTATTTCCTTATATCTATGTTTTACTAGAAAATAATATGGTTTACCAAAGTCCGCATATAACCTTAGAAAACGTAAAAGAATCATTAATAGATGACTACCAAGTAATAGCCGATTATTCAACTAAAAAAGAAGAAATCCATTTTATTAACCTAAATTCATCACGAGAGTTTTCCACCTGTTATAGTGCAAATGTATATGTCAAAATTGGCAATGAAGTCTATGATTTCCATGGCAATCTTTATCAAAACACGATTCCAAATCGAACAATAATTCCTTCAAAGAAAGGCGATTTAACCTATTATTTTGATGGCACCATTTCTTTAAACGATACATTTATCATCGATTCAAATGGAAACAAAATTTCTTTTGCGTTAATTGGTACTTATGAAAATCAAACCTATTTATTAAATATGAATAAAGAAGAGTATATTTTTAAAGAAACTATGGAAGAAAAAATAGCAAGTAATCCAATCTTTGTCCCAACAAATGTAAAAAAAATTAAAAACATCGAAAAACAAGGCAACAACTATACCATAACATATGTAGATAAAACTCAAAAAATAATTACAAGTTTTGATGGTGAGAACATATTCTCAATGGTTCCAAATTACTAATCCCGATTTCTTGAGAAAATGTCTTGTAAAATAATCTTTTTTTCGCCCAACTAAATCAAGAGATTTTTAATATAATCCGAAAGATTTAGATTTTCTTTTAGAATTTATTGACATAAATGCACATTAATGATAAGGTACATCTAAAGGGGGATTTATAATGAAAAATATGTTAAGAAAAAAATATGCAGAATTATATAAGGAATTACGTTATCTTGGCGCTGCCAGTGCATTATCAATCTTTTTAGCAGGATGCTCTGGTAGTGAGCTTGCTCCAAATGCAAATATTTCCTATGATATGATAGACACATCAAATAGTGATGATCTAGAAAAAGGAATAACTCAAGTATTAGATGTTCCAGGCGAAAAATTCAAGTTGGTCATAAACTATCAATGCGAATTACAAGACGGCGAAAGATGGACTATCACGTCTAATAAACACCTGAATATAGAAATTAAAACAGAGGGATTGCCCGACGACGAGCAGGTCTATATTGATAACATTCATACAGACACATCTATATGCTCTTACTTTGCTCAAATAAATGGCATTACCCAAGACACTATGGATGATAGAATACATAATTCTTTACTGTTGGGATTTTCAATATCTGATTCAAATTCATACAGAGGAATCAACCAAATCAATGGACAAAATGACACATTCATAGAAGGATTTATTCGTGGTTATAATGGCTACGTCGATGGTGAGATCAAAGAGCAAAGGTTTTTAGAATCAATTTATTTAGAAAATGGTGTATATGCCAATCAAGTATCTAGTATCATTGATTTAATTGTTGTTAAGGGCGAAGAAACAACTTTTGTAAGTGTTCCATCAGAAATCCAAATTTCTATATGGCCATATGTTAAAATCCAAAACAAAAAAGAAATATATTATCAATATTATTACTTAGATAGTGAGGGAAAAATAGCTTGTGAGGTATTATCAGAAGATGAATATTATGAAAGGACGCAAGCAAGCACTAGAAAATTAACTAAATAGAATGTATAAGTTAGAAAGAACATTATTGTAAATGTGTATTTACTACAAAGTTCTTTCTTTTTTGTCATTTTCATAATTTTTTGGGATTTGTTTCTTCTAGAATTTACTTTTTTCTTACTTCATGATATACTACTATAGTAAAATAGAAAGAGAGTAAGGGACATGAATACAAATGTAAATAATGAAAACCAAATGTTAAAGCCTTTAAAATACCCTGGTTTAGGATTGTTCATGTCATTCAAAATGTTTCTAGAAATGATTCTATACATTTTAAAATGTGCTTTAAGAGGATTTCTTTACATTTTTAGAGATCTTCCTGTTATGGCTTGGCAACATGCAAGTGGTAAAGTAGACGCTGCCTATAAAGGAACTAAAAAAGTTTTAGAAAAAAAAGATACACCAGAAAAGAAAAAAAGCATTTTAAATATGGATATTAATGATCTGTTAAAAAACACAAAATTTATGCAAAAGAAAATTGCCGCACTAGAAAAAGAAAAAATGAATTTACTGCAAGAATTGCAAGGACCAGGAAGAATTCGAAGCAAAGAATCACAGGTCTATCGTTTTACGGCAAAAAATAGCGAAGGAAAATTAGAAACAGGAATTATCAACGGATTTTCCAAATTGGATGTAAACACATTTTTAGTTCAAGATGGTTATGATGTATACAAAATCGAAAACAATAAATATATCGATTTTTTCTATGGTCAATCCAGTATTTTATCTCCTAAAATGAAAACAAAAGATCTACTGTTTTGGCTTACGCAATTATCTACATATTTAAAGAGTGGAATTCCTCTTGCTGAAGCTATTCGTATATTAAATCAACAAATGAATAAAAAAGGCCAATATAAACGTGCTTTTCAATCAATTATATACGAATTAACAATGGGAGAATCTTTTTCCAAAGTCCTAGAAAAACAAGGAGGCATGTTTCCACCATTACTTATTAACATGATAAAAGCTGCTGAAGCAACAGGTGAATTAGAAGAAACACTAGATGATATGGCAAATTATTATGAAGAAATTGACAAGACAAGAAAACAAATGGTTTCAGCTTTGACATATCCTTCGGTAATTATGGTATTTAGTTTAGCCGTTATCACTTTTATTATGATTTATGTCATTCCTGAATTTATCGGAATCTATGAAAATGCGAATGCAGAAATTGGAGGGATAACTTTAGCTGTAATTAATATAAGTGATTTTTTGCAGCATAATATTACTAACATCTTATTGTTAATCATTGTGGCTATTTTGATTTTTATGTTCTGCTATCGCAAAATTAAAGCTTTTAGAAAAAATATTCAAACATTTGCAATGAAATTACCTGTAATTGGAAACATTATAAAGTATAATGAAATGACGATATTTGCTAAAACTTTTTCTTCACTTTTAAGAAATAATGTATTCATAACCGAAAGTATTGATATTTTAAGTAAAATTACCAATAACGAAATTTATAAAGAAATCATGTATAATACCATTGATAATATCGTTAAAGGAGAGAAAATAAGTGTGGCTTTTAAAGACCATTGGGCAGTACCAGATGTAGCTTATTATATGATTGTTACGGGAGAATCAACAGGTAAATTAGCAGAAATGATGTCCAAAGTAAGTTCATATTATCAAGAAATGCATAGAAATCTAGTCGGATCTTTAAAATCCTTTATTGAGCCAATAATGATTTCATCACTTGCAATTGTTGTTGGAGCAATTATTTTAGCTGTAATTGTACCAATGTTTAACTTGATGAATACTGTTCAGCAGTAGGGGGGATATTATGGAAGTTTTTTATGCAATACTCTTTTTTATCATCGGAAGCGTTTTAGCTTCTTTTTACTGTGTTTTAGCAACAAGACTGCCAGAAGGAAAATCAATTATTAAGCCTAGAAGCCATTGCATTTTTTGCAAACATGAATTATCGTGGTATGAATTGATTCCTATTTTTTCCTTTGTATTTTTAAAAGGAAAATGTCATGCTTGTGGAAAAAAAATTCCCATTCACACTTTTCTTACTGAAATCATAACAGGCTTTCTGTTTTCCTGCGCATATCTATATTATGGATTTTCTTATAATTTTTACGTATCTCTCATTTTAATATCGTTGGGAATCTTAATTTTCATAAGTGATTTCCTTTACATGATTATTCTTGATTCACCATTAATAATAGCTGGAATTAGCCTCTTTCTTTTAAAATGGCATTTTTATAATGTCGATACAGCATTTTCATCCTTAATAGAAGGAGGAATAATGTTTCTATTTATGATTGTTGTAGCTATCCTAGGCAAAATTCTTTTCAAAAGAGAAGCATTAGGAGGCGGCGATATTAAACTGTCGTTTTTAATTGGAATGACGGTAGGAATTCCTTACGGTTTTATGGTTCTTGTGTTATCCACGTTTCTAGCACTTCCTTACGCAACTTTTAGTCTGCTTACAAATACATCACATGAAGTTCCTTATGGTCCTTTTTTAATTTCAGCCTTGTGTCTCGTCTTTCTATATTATGACAAATTTTCTTATATTTTAAATTTATTCATGTAACAAACAAAATGGATGGAAAATAAATGTTTACTTATTAGATACCTCGTGGTATCTTTTTCTTTTACAAAAATTCTTCATTTACCCCATAAAAATATAATCATTAAAGAAAAGCAAAATTCTATTCCACTTTTCTATAAGTTCAAAGTTTCTACATGCGCATTGTCTTTTTCTAAAGCATATTTATCGGTTTTTCCTATTAAAGCATTTTTAAGTTCTTTTTCTTCTTCACCTAAATCATCCTCAACATCAATAACCCTTAAAACTTCTTCAAAACTGGTCAATCCATTAATGACCTTAATTAGACCATCATCCAAAATACTCGTAGTATTTCCTGACTGATAAATCAAATCTCTTATTTTCTCTTTAGGAGCATTATTTACGATTGCATCGCGAATATCTTGATTTAAAAGCATAACCTCATGTAAAGCGATTCGCCCCGAATACCCTTGATAGCAAGAAGGACAACCCACAGGTTTATAAATATAAGGAATATCCATGCCTAAAGCTTCTTTAAAAACCCTTTTTTCATAAGGAGTAGTTGGACGTGAAGTTCGACATTTAGGGCAAAGCTTTTTACATAGTCGTTGAGAAATAATTGCCTCTAAGGCACTTCCAAGTAAATACCTTTCAACATCCATATCAACTAACCGCTCAATAGTCGTTAAAGAATTATTTGTATGAACTGTAGACAAAACTAAGTGTCCTGTAATACTTGCTCGTACAGCAATTCTTGCAGTTTCATTATCACGTATTTCACCGATCATAATTACATTAGGGTCTTGCCGCAAAATAGAACGTAAAGCACTAGCAAAAGTTAATCCAATCTCAGACATAACTTGAACCTGATTTATTCCTGCTATTTTCATTTCCACAGGATCTTCAACAGTAATAATATTTCGAGAAATCGTATTTAAGTGCTGTAAAATGGCATAAACCGTGGTTGATTTACCTGTTCCAGTAGCACCTGTTACCAAGATAATACCATTTGGTTTATTAATAGCTTTCATAACTTTTTCTAAATTCGTATCCGAAAAACCGAGAGTATCCAATTTTGATAAAGATTCAGAATAATCGAGCAAACGAATAACTATCTTTTCACCATAAACAATTGGCAAAGTAGAGACACGAAGATCTAAATCTCGTCCATCAACTTTCATTTTAATTGCTCCATCTTGAGGAACACGAGATTCTGTAATATTCATTCCAGCTAATATTTTAATACGAGTAGTCAAATTTCTTTTTACGGACTCAGGAACATTCGCATATAAAATAAGTTCACCATCAACTCGTATTCGAACAGTTAAATTTGTCGGAGTAGGATCAAAATGAATATCACTTGATCTTTTTCTCGCCGCATCTATAATCATATCATTTACTATATCGACTATTGGTTCGTTTGCATAATCATATCCAGTATACATGTCAAGACCCACTTTCTATTATTTATAGTGTAGCATAACCCCTAAAAAAATTCAATGATTCTTTAAATGCTTTTTTCTTTTCCAAAGAAGAAAAATCTGCTATAATAAGCGCAAAGCGAGGAGAGTAGTCATGAAAAAAGAAACGAAAGTAAAAAAAGCCAAAAGAGTCATATATTTACTAAGTTTTTGCTTATTTTTATTGTTAGTATTTATAATATTTTCTTTAGATAATTATCTATTTACAATTCAACGAACAGAAAGACTGAGCAAATTAGAAAACTATGATAACTTTACCATGACTGCTCACTTTGAAAATCGGTGTCAAAATCACGAAATAATGACTATCGACGAAAAAACACTTTACTATGAATGTATTGATCAAATTTATATTCATTATGGATCTATGTCAGTATTTTTAAAAGAAGCGTTAGAAAAAGAATATGTTACGATAGAAAGTATACTAAGTCATACAATCAAAATATCTTCACAAGAAGAGGGCTCATCCACCGTGTACCTCTATCAAAATACGCGTAAAGGCATTAACTTTGAAATATACATTACGGATACATCGATCACTTTTAAGCCAGTTCAGTCTTCTTAATTGCTTTCCAAACATTTTTAGCATTTAAGAAAACTACAAACAAAATATTAAGAATTTCACTAAACACCAAAGCATAAAGTCCAATTTTAAAACAACACAAAATAGCCATAATAGAGAGCTTTAAAATACTTCCGTACAATGTGATTTGCATAGCTTTTTTTGATTCATCTAAAGCCTGCAAAGCACTAGACAACGGTGCTTCTAAATAAAAACAAACAAAGAAAGGAGCTAAAGCAAAAATATACTCACTTCCTCTTGTAGTATTATAAATTATGGATAGTAAAACATCTCGAAAGAAAAACAAAAACATTGAAGAGAGAAACCCGATCAGAAAAGAATAAAATAAAGCTTGCGAAAGTCTGCGTTTTATCATAGCTACATTTTTCTGACTATGATATTTACTGATTTCCGGAATCAAGATTTGACAAATTGCAGCAATAAAAAAAGATGGGATAGTTAATAGTCCAATAGCATAGGCATTATAAGAAGCATATTCTTCTAAAACATAAGTATTGGTGTATCCAAAAAGAAGAAGAAGATTGGTAAGAAGGATAGGTTCGAGAAAAAAAGCAACATTTCCAATTAATCTTCCTGAAACAGAAGGAACGCTGATTTTTAAAATGCGCCTAAGAATGCCTTGATTCGGTAACATATCTTCTTTTTGTATAGAAACATTTTTAGGAAGAAAACACCAAAAAGTGAAAATGCTGACAACTTCTGTAACAATATTAAACAAAATATAAGATACTACACCAAGCATAACACTTTTTTTTACAAGAAAAGGAAGCAAAAAAAGTAAAAATAAAATTCGTACTGTCTGTTCAAATATATTAGAAATCGTATTAGGAGCCACTTTTAACTTCCCAAGAAAATATCCTTTCAAAATAGCTGTAATGCTGATAAAAGGAAGCGTGAATGCCATTGCATACAGCAAAGGAGTAACTCTTGGCTGTTTTAATAAATATGTGGCAATAAATGGTGCGGTAATTAAAACAAAAAAAATTAAAACAAGATTAAAAAGCAAGATAAAGAAAAGAGAAGAAAAGACAATTTTTTTACTGCGAACAGTACTTTCACTAACCAGTTTGGAAATGCTAATTGGAAGAGCAAAAGAAGCAAGAGTAATAAATAAACTAAAGGTTGGAGTAACAATCGTATATAAATTGATTCCTTCTTCTCCAATAACTCTAGTATACAAAACGCGAATAACGAAGCTTAGAATTTTTGTGATAAACCCTCCTAGTAGGAGAATAATAATTGATGTCTTAAAAGTGTCTTTTTTCAATATTCATCTTTCCTATTCTTTTGCTATGAGCTATAATATATAATATGTATTTAAGAAAAATTATAGAAGTTAGGAGTAAAATCATGGATGCATTTACAAGCTTAGAAGAATTATATAATCGTTTATTACCAGCTTTAAAAAATAAAAAAAGAGAAATGAAAAGAGAAAAAATGCTTCAAATTACCGAAATGGATATATGGCTTTATTTTTGCCGAAACATTTGGCCTAATAAAAATAATTTAACTTTAGGAGAAATGGTTAATGATATATTAAATACCGATAACTTTACAATTTATAAGGAAGCGAGGGAAAAAAATTATGGAACCAATTAACGTAAACATTCAAAATAGCATTTGTATAAGAGGATCGAAAGTTATGTATTTTGATCCATTAGAAGTTGAATCTCGTCATGACGCAGATTACATTTTTATTACTCATCCTCATTTTGATCATTTTTCCTTACTAGCCATTTTGGAAGTTAAAAAACCATCCACAGTTTTTATTACAACCAAAGATATTGTGGAAGAACTTTTATCTATCGGCATTCAAGAAGAATACATTATTATCGTTAAACCAAATCAACAATATGTTTTTAAAAATATCGAATTTCAAACACTTCCAGCGTACAATTTACATAAAAGAAATCACCGCAAAGAAGATGGTTGGGTTTCCTATATTGTGACACTAGACAAAGTCATTTATTACATTGCAGGGGATACAGATGCAACAAAAGAAGCTAAAGAAGTAAAATGCGATGTCGCCTTTGTTCCTGTCGGGGGCACTTATACCATGGATTGCATTGAAGCAGCAAACCTTTGTAACATCATCAAGCCAAAGCTTGCGATTCCAACTCATTACGGATATGTAGTTGGTTCAATCAAAGACGCTGAAGTATTTAAAAAGAGACTAGATAAGTCCATTGCTTGTAAAATTTTTATAAAGTAGGTGAAACATGAAAGAAGAAATGTATGAAGAATTATTAGAAAAATGCGAAAAACTTTATTCTGGAGAAGAAATAGAGCAAATCAAAAAGGCTTATGAATTTGCTTCAGAAAAACATAAAGGAAAAATGAGACTGAATAAAACAGACTATATGACTCATCCACTAGGAGTAGCTTTAATTTTACTCGATTTAGACGTAGACAGCATCACCATTACCGCGGCTTTAATTCATGAGACTATTAATCATGCTGGAGCGACCAAAGAAGAAATTGAAAACATTTTTGGTAGTGAAGTTGCAAACATTGTTGATGTAATATCTAAATTAAATCGTTTAGAGTTAACAGATGATTCAGAACATGCTGCTTTAAATTTACGAAAAATTTTAGTAGGAATGAGTGAGGACGTTCGCGTTTTATTCTTAAAACTAGCTGATCGATTACACAACTTACGTACAGCAGATGCCCTAGATAAGGAAGCTTTAAAGAAAAAAGTCCATGAAACGATGACAGTATTAATTCCAATCGCACATCGTCTTGGTATGTATAAAATTAAAGGAGAAATGGAAGACCTATGCTTAAAGTATAGTAAACCCGATGTCTATAATGACATATTAGAAAGACTAAATGCTTCCTATGCAGAACTTCATGATTCGCTAGATGAAATGGAATTTGCCATTTCTGAAATGCTGATGGAACAAAATATCCCATTTAAAATAAAAAGCAGGGTCAAAAGTGTTTATAGCATTTATAACAAATTGAACAACGGCAAAAAATGGGAAAACATTTACGATATTCTAGCTTTACGAGTAATTGTAGAAAAAGTAAGTGAATGTTATCTAACCATCGGACTCATTCATGCTAAATATCGCCCAATTCCAGGAAGATTTAAAGATTACATTGCCATGCCTAAAGCAAACATGTACCAAAGTCTACATACCGGCGTCTTTGGCCCTGATGGTCACAGATATGAAATTCAAGTTCGGACAGAGGAAATGGATGAATTTGCAGAAAAAGGCGTTGCTTCACATTTTGCATATAAAGAAAAACATTACATGCAAAACGTAATGGAACAAAGATTAGAAAGCTTAAGAAACCTAATTGAGTCAAGTGAATCCTTGAGTGATATTGAATTTGCAAACAATATTGAACAAGAATTCGTGAACGAAAGTATTTATGTTTTCACGCCAAAAGGAGATGTTCTAGAACTTCCAAAAGGAGCCACACCTCTTGATTTTGCTTACCGCATTCACTCTGATGTTGGAGACAAAACCGTACAAGCCATCGTAAATGATACAAGCGTACCTTTAAATTATGAACTTCAAAATAATGATATTGTAAAAATCCGAACAAATCCATCAGGAACCCCAAGTAAAGAATGGTTAAATTTCGTAAAGACATCTCACGCAAAAAATAAAATAAAATCTTATTTTAGCAAACAAGATAAAGAAAATTATACAGAAAAAGGCAAAAATATTTTAACCAGCGAGATTAGAAAGCGAAAATTATCTATTGATCAAGTATTATCTGCAGAAAATGTAAAAAAAATCTGTGAAGACTTAAAACTAGAAACTTTAGAGGATATTTATTTTTCAATTGGTTCTCTTCGTTATACAGCATCTTATATTATAAACCTTACCACAGAAGACAAGAAAAATGTTGAAGATATCTTATTAGAAAAAGTAATGCAATCAAATAGTCGAGCTAAACCGAAGACAGCTAAAGGCGAAATTTTGGTAGACAATCAAGAAGGTATTTTAGTAAATCTTGCCAAATGTTGCCATCCAGTTTTTGGCGATGAAATCGTAGGCTATATCACTAAAGGTGAAGGAGTAACAGTTCATAAAAAAAATTGTGCAAACGTAAAAAATAAAGAAGAACGTTTTATTAAAGTGGAATGGAACAGAGATATTACTTCAACATTCGAAACCGATGTAGTAATAACAACTGACTCCGGAAAAAATTATTTATTAGACATTATAAGTAAGGCAACAACAAAAAAAGTATATGTAGATGGAGTAAAAACGAAAAGTGATAATGTTGATACAATCTACACTATCACCGTGAAAGTGACATCGAAAGAACAATTAGAAGACTTCATGAATAGTCTATACGCTTATAAATTCGTAAAAAAGGTGGAAAGAAAATGAATCAAGAAACAGAAATCAGAATTTTAGAAATTCAAAAAGAAGAGTGGATTACTAAACTAGAAGAATTGGGTGCAATATTTGAAGGGGACTGGTTTCAAAAAAGAAAAGTATATGATTTTCATCCCGCCATCGAAAATAAATGGATACGACTAAGAACAAACGGAAAAACTACAACTCTTGCAATTAAAGAAATCATAAACGAAAATGTGGCGAGTGGAATAAATGAATTAGAAATTGAAGTTTCAGATTTCGAAAAAACCGCGCAAATTCTAGAACAACTAGGATATCACTATCGAAGTTTAGAAGAAAACAAAAGAATAAGATATCGGTATAACAATATTGAAATTGATATAGACACATGGCCATTGATTCCAACCTATGTGGAAATTGAAGCTCCAACAGAAAAAGAAATTAAAGAATTTTTAAAAAACTTTACTTTTGATAAAGGAAAAATAACTACACTTAATGTTCAATCTATATATGAAAAAGTCTATCAGATTCCTTTCAATTTTAAAGTACTAACCTTTGAAAGGCAGATAAAATGAGAGTAGTAGTGCAAAGATGTAAGAACGCTTCAGTTACTGTAGACAAAAAAATTGTAGGCAAAATCTCAGAGGGGCTTTGCTTACTTGTTGGCTTTACTTATGACGATAACAAACAAGTTATTGAAAAAATGGTAAACAAAATTTTAAAACTACGAATATTTCCCGATGAAAATGGAGTAATGAATAAAAGCATATTAGATTATCAAGAAGAAATTTTATCGGTAAGTCAATTTACTCTTTATGCAGATACTTCAAAGGGAAATCGGCCAAGTTATATGAAAGCATTAAACGGAAAAGAAGCCTGTAAACTTTATGAATATTTTAATGATGAATTAAAAAAACACATAAAAGTAGAAACGGGAATTTTTGGAGCAGATATGCAAGTTTCTTTAACAAATATGGGCCCTACAACAATCCTACTAGAGATGTAAGAATATTTTTTAACAAAAACCAAACATACTAGATTTATTCAAAAAAAATTTAAAAAAGTTTGAAAAAAAGATAAAAGGAAAATCGAGATCCAAAGTTTCGAGAGTAGGAAGAACAGAAAAAAATCTATAATACTTAAGCGTCTAAAGCTTTTCATAAAGGAAAAAAATTTCTAAATTATAGAATTTACAAATCCATCTAAAGAAAAGATCGAAAGTTTAAAATAAACTTTCTTTTTTTGCAACATTTTTTCTCTTGCAAAATTGTAATTTTTGCATACTTGTTATTTAAAATACCATATGGTAAAATGAGATATAGATATGGAAGTGTGATATGACAAAAACGATAGACAAACCAAATAAAAAGTTTGCAGAAGGAATGTGCTTTTATAAATTATTTTGGATTTTTTTGTTTGGCTGTATCTTCGGAGCCTATTACGAACAGATTTTAAATTTAGTAATCCATTATAACTATCATCACGAAATTGTTTGGCAATTAAGAAGAGGTGTAATTTACGGACCAATATCTCCAATATATGGTGCCGGAGCTGTACTAATGATTGGAATATTAGGAAGAAAAAAAAGACCGGATTGGCAAACCATTCTTTATGGAGCCTTACTAGGTGGAGGATTTGAGTATTTAATTAGTTTTTTACAAGAAACATTTTTAGGAACTGTTTCTTGGGATTATACAAACGAATTTTTAAATATCAACGGAAGAACAACAATTCCATTCGCAATTGTTTGGGGATTACTTGCACTCGTCTTAGTAAAACTTTTTTACCCGGCAATTTCAAATATTATTGAAGGATTACCTAAAAAATTTGGCACGTGGTTAACGAGAATATTAATTGTTTTACTTGCTTTAGACTTTGCAATATCTTGGGGAGCTTTAGTAAGACAAATTTTTAGACATAACGGTTATCCAGCTGTGACAATTATCGGTGAATTTTTTGACGAATATTATCCAGATGAAGTCTTAAAAGAAAGTTATACGAATATGAAAGTTATTGAGGTGAAAAAATGATTTTTTTCTATTCAATTGCTTTATTATCCATAATAGTCGGACTATGCTACTATGAGTATTTAATGCTTACATCGAAAAAAAATCGATTACAAAAAGAAGAAATTGTAAAAGAAAAGCCCCAAATAGCGATTTTAATTCCAGCTAGGAATGAATCCTTAGTCATTGAAGAACTAGTAAAATCTATTGAAAAACAAACATATAAAGTAAATCCGCAAGATGTATATGTAATTGTTGAAAGCGAAAATGACCCAACAGTAGAAATAGTCAAAAAACATAAAATGAGCTATTTTGTTAGAAAAAAACTTCAGTTAAAAACAAAAGGTTATGCATTAGCAGAAATGGTAGAAGATTTAAAAATTCAAAAAAAAGATTATGATCTATACTTTATATTTGATGCCGATAATGTTTTAGATAAAGACTTTATTAAATACATGCTAGAAGATTATCAGCAAGGTTATGCTATTTCAACTGGATATAGGACATTTAAAAATACCAATCATTATTTTCCAATATGTGCCGGATTAACTTTTTTTATGATTAACGAAATTCGAAATCGCAGTGCATTAAAGAAAAACGGAAACTTAATATTATCAGGAACCGGGTACTATATTCACGGAAAATATATTAAAGAGTGGGGAACCTTTCCGTTTCATTCTTTAACTGAAGATTATGAAAGCTCATTGTATTATGCACTCCATGGAATATCTACTCATTATCAAAGCAAAGCAGTTTTTTATGACGAACAACCAGAAAACTATAAAAAAAGTATCACACAAAGAAGTAGATGGATAAAAGGATATTTACAAAATTGGCTAAAGTATCGTCCAAAATTAAAGAAAAAATTAAAAGAGAAACCAATAAATCCTAGAAGCTTGATAGAAATGCAAATCGGAATAACCCCAGCATTATATATAGTATTTGGTTTAGTATTACTAATTATTTTAGTATTATTATCAACCAGCTTTAGTTCATCATGGCAATTAGCAATATATCTACTATGTTTCGTTGGAATTATTTATCTTTCTTTAGTTTTATTAACCGCAATTCTTTTATATATGGTTTCAAAGCAACTGAAACTTACCCCAAAAGTGTATTTTGAATCCTTGCTATATCATCCTATATTTATTATTTCTTATCTTCATGCTTTTGTAATCGCACTATGTAAAAAAAATCTCAGTTGGGACACAATCACTCATACAGCAAAAAAAACTTCTAAACAGGGTAACTATTCAGACTATAACATGCAAAAGTAAAGAGTAATTATAAAAAATTGCTCTTTTTAGTTTGCAAACAATACTTTATTGTTAAATATAGCTTTAATAGATTCAAAAGGATTAATCTTTCTTTTAAGAGATGTTTTTATAATACTAATTGCATCACAATATGCTTCAGCACTATTTATATTTTTAAATCCTCCAGATATTTTAGTTTTAATTTTAATAATCCTTAAATCT
>CAJFEV010000015.1 GCA_904374795.1 uncultured Bacilli bacterium | reverse complement strand
AGTTCACATCTTGTTTTATATTCACTCAGATTTTTTACTACTGGACTCCAACTTTCATAATCCCAAAGAATATAAGCTCCATTTGTACAACTACTTCTTGTTTCATCATATATATTTCCTTTTTTTGAAGGTATGGCATTTGTTTCTTCTTCATTTATATAGATTGCTAATTCGACTTTTTCTTCCTTTTTTACTTGTTCTGAGATTTCTTTGCTATTCAGTATACCCCCCCCCAGAACAATTAATCCGGTGAGGAGAATACCTATACATAATATTTTTTTCATGATTTTATTCTCCTTTATTATTTTTATTATAACAAATTTTTTTCGAGAAAAAAAGAAAATAGCCTGCTAGGCTACTTCTTATCTTCTAATGTGACTGACTCTAATTCTTTTGTTTTAAGCTTTTTTGTGGTTTTTAAATTTTTAAACCATTTTGTAAAAATATTCATAAAAATAATAAGTGCGATTATTATATAAATTAAATCTATTAATATTCCCCATATATCCGATATGTAAGGAATATCAATGTAAGATAACAAACTATCCCCTAGATTTTGAATTAAAATGAAAGGAATTTTTATAAAGCATACAAATATAATTAAAATAAATAAATCAAAAAGAATTTTCACGTTATCTTTTAAATCGTTTTTCGACATAATATCTACTACTCGATGAATTACCTGAAATAATTCTTCAAATTTTTTATATATAAAATTTTCATTTTTCATAACTTTTTCCGGATTAATACCATGTTTTTTTAGAATTTGTTTCTCAATATTTTCTAAGTTTCCGAAAGATTTAATAATATCTTCTTCTGATACATTTTGATCTTTTTGCTTTTCAATTTCTGATTCAAAATATTTTATTTCGTCATTTAACGCTTCTGAAGTCAAGATATCTAATTTATCTTTTAATTTTTTTATAAATTCTTCTTGATTCACTTTAATCTTTCCCTTCAATTATAATATCTCTATATTGATCAACTTTTGTACTTATTAGATCAGTTACAATAGTCATTTTATCTTCACTTGTTGTTTCGTTCTGATATCTTATGATTTTTATTATATCAGAATTTGGATATTTAATGATATTTTTTTTCAAATCGATTAAAAAAAATGGTTGATTTTTTCTCTGAATAAAAACATCATCATTCTCAATGTCATAAGTTATTTCATTGGGGATAAAGTATACCTTTGCATTTTTCTTTAATAAAGCTATATAATTTATATCTTCTCCTTGATATTGGGTTGGTGCAAGAATTCTTTTATTAGAAGCTGAAATAAAGTCAGAAGAACAAATCACTTTATTATCTTTGAAAAATACATTAATATCTCCTTTTAAAATATCTGGTGAAATCTCTAATATTTTTTTTGCTTCTTTTTTTAAACTTTCTAAACATCTTTCTGTATTAACAGTTTCAATATTTTTAAAATATTTCAATTTAAATAAAATATTATTTGGATTTTCGAGGTGATTTATAAAATCTTCTAAATCTCTAGTATATGTCATCGTTTCATCTAAAATCATTTTTCTTAAAAATGAATGATACATTGTTAATACTTTTTTTTCTTCAAATGATCTTTTTTCAAAATTTTCTTCTAGATATGTCATTGTTTCTTCATAGGATAATATTTTTTCTTCTTCTTTTTCTGTAAATTCGGGCTCTTTTATTTTTAAATTATCAAATTCAATCAAAAAATCCCCAATAGTTCTTTTATCTAATTCCGGTATCATTGCATATTTTTCTTCAATTCGTTCTAATTCATTTTTTTCATAGTTTTCATAAGAAACAATTTGTTTTGTTATACTTTTTTCTTCTACCTCTTTTAATTTATCTTCAATATTTTCCTTTTTATTAAATAATCCTCTTTTTTTCTTAGATGCTTTTTCAATAATCGCGATTTTCTTTTCTATTTTTTCTAATTCAAGAGGTAATTTTATTAATTCGTATTTATTGTTGATTAAAATTTTACTTGTTTCTAATCCTTTTATAAAGGAAAGAAGATTATCAATTTGACACTCTAAAGAAGCTTTATCTTCTGTTTGACTAATCTCATTCGTCATTTCTATAATTTTAGACGAATAATCAGGCAAATCTTCTTCTTTTTTTTCGGAAATTAATTCTACATTTTTTAGCTTATAATACTCTTTTTTTAATTGAATATATTGATTATATTTCTGTTGATATTCTTGCTTTAATTTCCATAAATTTCGTTGAGTATCCTCTTGAATTTTTATTTTCTCCTTTATAATTTCAACTAGCAGAAATAAAGTTCTTTTTAGTTTTCTGATGTAAATATTATCTTTTTTTCTGTCATTGTTTTCATTTTCGGTGAATTTCCCATTAGACAGATTTATTAATTCTTCAATATTATATTCTTTATTATCTTTAATAAAACTAATTTTTGGATTTTTTATTTTGTAATCGGATAATTTGATTTCCACTTGATATTTTTGGCCATATTTTTTATACCAACTATATTTTCCTAGAAACTCTTCTAAATCCTCCAACGAATCCGGGAGAAAAATTCTAGTCAATTCTCCATATAAACTATCCTTAAAAGTATAAGAAATACCTATTTCATTATTTTTGGCATATAAAAAAGGTTCTTTTTTGAAAGAATGAAAACCATATTTTGTTAATGCTTTTTTGATTACTTCAATTTCCACTATCTCGACCCCATTTATCATAATACGATTATAACATAATCTTTATTTTATTTCTATAGAATGATATAATTAGAATTATGAAAGGAAAAAATTATGAAAGTTACGGTTATTAATCATCAAAATAATGAATCTAATTTTCCTATAGGTTCTATTTTACTTTTAATTTTGGGAATTTTTTTGGCTTTTAATTCTGAAGGATTTTTAAGTTCTATTTTTATTTTTTTAGGAATTTTAATAACTTTATATGGTATTTTTAAAATTATTCGTTATTATCAAATTAAAAATCAATTTCACTTAGATGATTCTCGAGTTATGATGAGTGGAGTTAGTAGCATTATTATTGGAATTTTAACTATTTTACTGGCAAGTTTTTTAACAAATGCAATTCAAATCATAACTGGAATATGGCTTATTTTTTCAGGATTAACAAAACTCGGAAATGTTTCCCTTTATAAATCAAATCATACTAGAACTTATATAATTGAACTTATTGTTTCTATATTGTTTATTCTTTTGGGAATATATTCTATATTTGCTGAAAATGTTGTATTAGTTGTATTAGGAATTATTCTTATTATTTATTCAATAATTGATCTTGTAAATTATTTTACGAGGATGACTAGAAAGTAATGATGTTTTTAAGTAAGTTCTGATATAAACCCTGTTTTTTAGACAAAGGAAACGGGGTTTTTATATGAGTAAATATTCTAGTTTTTATCGTTTTAAACAAATGGTAATCATCTTTTTTATTATAGTATGTTATATGTATCAACTTCGGAAACCATCAAAAAAAAACTATCATATTTTTCTATGATAATCTTTTATTACTCTACCTGTACAAAATTAAGTTACATTAACTTTTTTACTTTTTAGATGTTGCTTTCTTTTTTGTAGTTGTTTTCTTTGTTGTGCTTTTATTTGTACTAGTTTTTTTTGCTGTACTTTTCTTAGTCGTTGCTTTTTCAACTTTTTTTGTTTCTGGTTTTACTTCAACCTTTTTTGGCTCTTCCTTTTTTTCTTCATTTACAATTGATTTTTCTATTTTGTCTGTATCTTTTCTTGCAAAGAAAATTCCAACACCTACTATAATTACTACACCAGCAAAAATTCCGATTATGATTAATCCATCATCACTTCCTGATTCAAAATTTGTCATTAATTCAGCAAGTGGATCTACAAATTCTTCATTTTCATAGGTTTCTTTAATGGCTGTTTTAATGCTGTCATCACTAGAGCTTGAATATCCCATAAAAGATTCGTCACCAATAACAATATATGGAACTCCTGATGCTGTATCGCCCATTATTTCAGCAGCTTCTGACATTAAGTTAGAATTCTTTTTTGAACTCACTTCAAAATCTTTAACTACAAATAAATCCTTGTATTCTTCATCTTCTTGTAATTCCGAAAAAAATTCTTGTGCTGCTTGACAATGTGGACAAGTAGAACTTCTAAAAAAGTAAACATTTACAGTCTCTGCATTAGCATATGTAGGTGTCATTAACAAAATGGTTAAAAAGCTTGCAACTAAAAGTAAAATTCTATTTTTTTTCATTTAACTCACTTCCCTTGGATTATTATAGCAAAACTTATTTGGAAATACTAGATTTTTCTGCAATACTTTGATTAATATTTGAATACATGATAAAAACGACTCCCATTATTGCTAGGAAAGAAATTATACAAACTAAAAAACTTTTAAATTTTTCTTTCATTGCTTCATCACTCTACTTTATTTTACAAAGGATATATGTAATTTTTGTGAACTTTAAATGAAATAGTAAATGATTTTGTTACAATAAAATAGCTTAGAATATAAAATACTAAGCTATTTTTACTATTATGCATCTTCTAAGGTTGGTTCAAATTTATTTTTCGTTTTCGTAATTTTAGTTTCAGCTACATTTGTTACTGTATACATTCCTTCTTCACTCATTAAATTATATAATTCGTTTTGTAAGGTTAAAACTTCATTTAATGAATTTTTAAATGTTTTATGTAATGATGGTGTACCCGACTCAATAGAGCCATGCATAAATAAATCTGATAAACATTTTAAATCCCAAAGAATACCTTCTAACATTGTTTTATTATCCATACTTATTCTCCTTTCAATTCGTTATAAAAATCTTGATATAATGAATCTGTTTTTTTTTCGATCTTTTTTAATAAATTACTTTCTTTTGTTTCCGTTATACATTCTTTATTGATACATAAATGTCTTTTAAAATATTCTAAATGACTTAATGCATCTTCAACATATAATAATTCTTTTTCACTCATATTTATCACCCATCATTATTATGGCTCAAATTAAAAAAAATATACTTTTTTGTATATTTTTTAAAATAAACTCATTTGTTCATTTTGAGGTATTTCTTTTTTGTAATCTGCAATTATGGCATCCATTTCTGTTAAAATTTGGTTTTCACTACACTTTTTTAAAAAAAGTTCCATTAAATGACGAAATTGTAAAGTATTACAAATATTCTTTTTGCCATATACTGCCATATAATCTTCTTTTAATCCGGGATATAAAATATCTAAAGCTTTATAATAATAGTCTCGTTGATTTGTTTTTAAAGTCATTCCCATCCTAGTATATATGAATTTTGCATCAGCTTCTTTACTTTTTACAATCATATTCAAAATATTGTCTTCTGTATCCGTTAGAAATGGAAGTACAGGTGTCATTAAAACTCCAGCATAAATGCCGTTTTCTCTTAGTTTTTTTAATACTCCAAATCTTTTGGTTGAGGAGATAACATTAGGTTCAAGTTTTTTTGCAAGTTCATTATCATATGTTGTAATGGAAATTTTGATAATCACACTATTGTTTTTTTCTATTTCTTTTAATAAATCCAAATCTCTTAAAATCAAATCACTTTTGGTATCAATAGATACTCCAAATCCATATTTTGCAATTAATTTTAATGCATTTCTTGTTAATTCTAAATATTCTTCTTCAGGATTATATGGATCTGATAATGAACCAAATGAAACAACGCCCTTTAATCCTTTACTTTTTAATTCCTCTTCTAATATTTGTAAAGCATTTTCTTTAATTCGTACTTCATCAAAATTTTCAATATGATAAGACTCACATCTTGAATCACAATAAATGCACCCCATTGGACATCCTTTGTAAAGGTTCATATGGTAATCGACACCAAACCATCTATTTCCTTGATCAGACTTGGTCATTATTGTTTTTGTCTTTATTACTTCCATGATGTTTGCCCCCTTAATTTTTATAACCATATTATAACGATTTTAAGAAAAAAATGCAAACATTTATTTGCACTAAAAAGAAACTAATATTTTTCATAGGTTCCAAATTTTAAAAATAAATAATTTTTAATTTCTATTATTCCCATATCCCCATCAACAATTTCTACTTGTTTAATCGGAACGTATTTACGACTGTTTTTTTCACGATAGTATTTTTGCTCTTCTAACCCCATTTCATAAGCATCTACTGGATAACCTGTTAAAGCAATTTGAAGTCTAGCAGCCCCTTCGTATGTACCATAGGAATACCAAGTAAAAATGAGCAATAGTAGTATAGATGCTAAAAGATAATTTTTTTGATTTTTTATATATAATTTTATTAAACAAACGAAAGCTCCTATTATATAAATCATTAAAATAAAGTCTGCATTTTTAGAAAATAATACCGTTGTAAAGAAAAGTATTTCGATAATGGATAAAATATGTAATACCCCTTTTAACATTTTATTCTGCTTTTGTTTTTTTTTAGCTTTTTTGGTTGTTTCAAAGTATAAAATAATTAAAATAATGTTTGTTAAAATTGAAAGAAAAGTAAAAAAGAAATTATTAGAAAGCATTCGACCAAAATATACTACCGAAGAAACTGTTTTATTCTCGAATAAACTCCACCATTCAATCAAGTTTATTATAATTGTAAATAAATTAATTATTCCTAATATGATACTGCTTTTACGCATCCTTTTTTTAAAAAGAAAATGACAATCTATAAAAATTAAAATATGGTATAAAAAGAAAAGATAAATCATACTACCACCTACTAATATTTTATCAAAAGAAAAAAATTTTGAAAAGATATCATTGAGTATCTTTAAAACGTTTTATTTTTTATTTATAAATTATGCCTTTAAATTTTTGATTATTTTTTTACAAAAAAAGAAGGGAACTATATTCCTTCTTAGTTATCGCTATTATTGCCAAAAAATCTTAATAATTGTAAGAATAGATTAATATAATCTAAATAAAGTTCTAATGCTCCATAAATAGCGAGATTATCCTCGGCAATTAGATTCATTTCACTTAAACGACTAATCTTTTGAACATCATATGCTGTGAACCCGATAAAGACTAAAATAATTATAATCGAAAGAATTAAATCAAGTGATGAACTATTTAAAAATATATTTACTATCGTACATAAAATTATTCCAAATAAAGCTATGAATAAGTAAGTTCCTATTTTTGTTAAATCAATTTTTGTAAATGCTCCAATTGCTGCCATTATAGCAAATAGAACTGCGGTTATTAAAAAGACAAACATAATTGAAGTCATTTCATAAACAATGAAGATGCTTGAAAATGTCAAACCACTTACAAATGAATATAGCAGAAAACTTATTTTAGCTGTAATTGGTTTCATTTTTGTAATTCTTGCTGATAAGAATATGACTAAAGCAAATTCGACTATAATAATAAGTATTAATCCAGTTGTACTCATCACATTTAGTAACATATTTGGATTCATGGAAATTACATATCCAGTTATAAATGTTACTAAAAGTCCAATAAACATCCATCCAAATGTCTTAGCCATTGTTTGATTATTCAATTTTTTTCCTCCCTTTCCTTAGTTCATAGTATACCATATTCCTTTTTCTTTGTAAATTTGCTTATTTTTTACATCTCATTTTTTTCTTGTTCTTTTTTTTGTTTATTTGTATACTTTATCTAGGTGATATGATGAAAGTTTTAAGCATTAAAGAGCCTTTTGCAAGTTTAATTAAAGAAAAGAAAAAATTGATAGAAACTCGAAGTTGGAAAACAAGTTATCGTGGAGAACTTTATATTCACGCAAGTAAAAGTAAAATATCTCGTGATGAAAGAAATCTTTTATCTTTGCTTTCTACCATAAATTTTTCATTTGGATTTATTCTTTGTAAATGTAAATTAATCGATTGTATTTATATGACTGAAGAATATGTTGAAAATATGAAGCAAAACCATTCTCAAGAGTATTTATGTGGGGAATATAAAGTTGGACGATATGCTTGGGTTTTAGATGAGATTGAACCTTTAGAACCCCCCATTAAGGCTAAAGGAGCTTTAGGTATTTGGAATTATTTTACTGACCAAGAAGTTTTTTCATTTTTAAAAGAAATTCAATATGGATGGATTGATAAAAACCATGAAAAACATTTTCATATAAAACCGGATTTTGATAAAAAATATTGTTTACAACCTCCTAAAGAAATGATGAAAACAAAAATTGGGGTATGTTGGGATCAAGTAGAACTCGAACGATTTTATTTATCTCCTAATGAATGGAAAACAAAATCTTTTTATATTATTGCTTATGGGAAAGAAAGATGTTATACACATACTTTTTTAACTTTTGAAAAAAATGAACGTTTTTATTGGTTTGAACATGCCTGGGAAAAATTTGAAGGAATTTTTGAATATAAATCTTTAGATTCTTTACTTAAAGATATAAAAGAAAAATTTTTACGTTTTGAAGTTCCTAAGGATTTTGATGTTTTAGATTTTAAAATTTTTGAATATGAAAAGCCTAAATTTCATATTTCAGCTAATGAATTTATGAAGCATTGTGAAAAAGGAAAAGAAATTATTTTAGAAAATTAAAAAGCCTTTCCAAAATTTTGAAAAGGTTTATTTTCTTTTTGATTCAATATTTTGTAATTCAAAGCGATACTTTTGATTTTCTTTATTTACTTCTTTTAGAAAATCTTTTAACGGTCTTACCCAAAGTTTTCCATCACCATACAATGCTCGATAGATTACAAGTTTTTCTAAAGTTTCACAATCTTGGGCAATGTCTTCAACAAGATAGTAATCACCTTTGTAATGTTTATAAATGCCTTTTATTTTTATTTCTTCCATTTTTTTCCTTTTTATACATTAAATCTAAAGTAAACAATGTCACCATCTTGCATAACATAGTCTTTTCCTTCAAGATAAAGCTTTCCTGCTTCTTGAACTTTTTTCTCGTCTTTTAATTCTTCTAAATCGTTGTATTTCATAATTTCTGCTTTGATAAATCCTCGTTCAATATCGCTATGAATCAAACCAGCTGCTTTTTTAGCCGTTGTACCTTTTTTGAATGTCCAAGCGCGACATTCATCTTTTCCAACAGTAAAGAATGTTTGTAGACCTAATAAGTCGTAAGTTGCAAATATTAATTTATCTAATCCGCTATGAGCAATACCTAACTCTTTTAGAAATGCTTTTTTATCACTTTCTTCTAATTCAGCAAGTTCACTTTCTAATTTTGCGCACATTACAATAACACCAGCATTTTCTTTGCTTGCATATTCTCTTACTTCTTCTGTATATTTATTCTTTCCTACAACTGCATCTTCTTCATTTACATTTGCAACATAAATTATTGGCTTAGCTGTAATAAAGTTAAAGTTCTTTAAAAGAAGTGCTTCATCTTCATTAAAAGCTATTTGTCTTAATGGAGTATTCTTCATTAAAGTTTCTTGACATTTTTTTAAAACTTCATATTCAGCAATTGTTTCTTTATCTTTAGTTGTTTGAGCTTTTTTCTCAATTTTTCCTAAACGATTTTCCACAATTTCTAAATCTGATAAAATGAGTTCAACATTGATGATTTCTATATCGTTTATCGGATTTACTTTACCTGATACATGAATAATATTTTCATCTTCAAAGCATCTTACCACTTCGACTATCGCATCTACTTCTCTAATGTGAGATAAAAATTTATTTCCTAAGCCTTCTCCTTTACTTGCACCTTTTACTAGTCCAGCAATATCAGTAAATTCAAAAGAAGTTGGAACAGTATTTTTTGGCAAATACAAATTTTCTAAAAATGTTAATCTTGAATCCGGTACTGTCACGACTCCAACATTTGGGTCAATTGTTGCGAATGGATAATTCGCGGCTAAAATATGTTTTTTGGTTATGGCATTAAAAAGAGTTGATTTACCTACATTAGGCAAACCAACTATCCCGGCTTTTAAAGACATAAACACCCTCCTTTATAAAACGGTTCCTCCGTTAATTCCTAATGGTAATCCTATAATATACCAAAGCACAATTAAAATCAAGAAAACTATTGTTGAAATACATGTATATGGAAACTGATATTTAATAGCTTCCAATATACTAATTGGCTTTTCTTCTTGACTGTTTTTATTAAGGAAAGCTAAATAAATTACAAAGTATGCCATTACTGGTGTTAATCCCATAGTAATACTTTCTCCAAATCGGAAAATTATTTGAGCAAACTCCGGTGTTATTCCAGCATTCATAAATACAGGAATAGCAATTGGTGAAATAATACTCCATTTAGAAATTGACGTAGGTAAAAATAAGGTTGCAATAGCTGATACAACAAATAGTAAAATAATCAATGGTAATCCCTCGAATTTGATTACTCTAAAAATACTAGCTAGATAAGCGACAATTACAGTTCCTATATTTGAGTATTTCATGACACTTACGAATAGCGATGCTGCTAAAATCAAAACTAATGTTTTTCCAATACCATCTAATGAATATCCTAATGCATCTACGAAATCTTTATTATTTTTTATTGTTCTTGATCCTAAACCATAGAATAACCCTAGAATTAAAAAGAATATTGTTACTACAAAAACAAAACCATTGGAAAAAAAGGAATTGTAACTAAATAATTTATCGACATATAATATTTGAGTATTATCCAGTAAATTTCCTGAAAAAGGTAATCCAGGAATTACATTGTATAATATAATTAAAAAATAGATTGAAGCTGCAAAAATAGCAAATAATAATCCTCGTAATTCTTTTCTTGTTAAAACTTTGTCTTCAAATTCTTCTTCATTATCTATCTGATTACTAAATTTTTTAGCTATAACATTTTCTGTTATCCATGTAATTACAAAAGATAAGATTAAAACTGCCACTCCCATGATAAAAATTCCGCTTATTGAAGCCATTCGATATGTTAAGTCAATTACTCTTGCTGAAAGTAAGGATTGAGATAGTAATGAGCTATCAACACTTGTAAAAATCATTGATACTCCTTCACCACATGTAAGTCCAGCGAATGCTGCAATTATTCCAATTAAGGGATTTCTTTTTCCATATTTAAAAACTGCTGCACTTAATGGAATCATAATTATATATGAGATATCTCCCATTAGACTTGCTATAACACTTAAAAATACTATAATAAATGTTACGGTGTTTTTTTTCATTTTCTTAGCTAAGAAAGTAATAGCGGTTTTTAAAAAGCCACTTTTTTCCATTACACCAAAGCCTATTAAGACAATGATTAGACTGCTTAATGGTGCAAAATTCACAAAGTTTGAGACAGTTGAACTAAAGATATATTTTAGTCCTGTAAATGAAAAAACATTTTCAACACTAACAATATCTGTTGTATATTCTAACGTAGTTTGATTTACACTGTATACAATTTGCTCAAATTCTAAAAGATTTAAAACACCACTAATAATTATAATTACACCTGTTAAAATCAAAAAAGTCATAACTGGATGCAATGTCATTTTATCTTTTATTTTTGTCATGGCTGTTCACCTAAAACTTTTTTAAGTTTTCTTTCAAATTCGATTCTGTCCATCATGATTTCACGCCCACAATTAAGACATTTTAGTTTTATGTCAACTCCCATTCTCGTGATTACCCACTCGTTGGTTTTGCAAGCATGAGGTTTTTTCATAATTACGTGATCATTTAATTTATATAATTTCTTTTCCATTATGCACCTCAATCTGATTGTATGGTATTTTTATATTTTCACGATCATAGATTTCTTTAATCATTTTTAATATTTTTCTTTTAATGGCATATTGTTCAGATGACTTACAATATATCATCAATGCGTAATTTACTGCTGATACATCTAATTTTTCAATACCGAGATATTCACTATCCTGATAAACATCTGGCAATTTTTTTACTTCTTCAATAATACTTTTTAAAATGGTTTCAACTTTTTCTGAATTTTCTTCATAAGCAGTTGGAACTTCAATCTTTACTCCAGCGCGAGCTTGTGAAAGATTGACTACTGAATCGACTAAATGATTAGCAAAGATATATATTTCACCATTTGAGCCTTTAACTTTTGTACTTTTTAATGACAATTCTATAACTTCGCCAGTAAAATTATCAATTCTAATCGTGTCTCCAATAACATAATAATTTTCTAAAATAATATTGATTCCACTCATTAAATCTTCAACTGTATCCTGTAATGCTAGGCCAAGCACTACACCAGCAATTCCTAGAGAGGCTAGAATTCCTTTTGTATCTACACCATAAATCTCTAAAATCATCATGATAGCTATAGCATATACAAAAAATTTTAAAACATTAGTAATCAATTCCATAATTGTGGTTCTTTTTTTTCCAACATAATTTTTTTGACTCTTAGCAAATATTTTTTTCACAATTATTTTCATTATTTTAACAACGAAGATTGTGCATATAATGATAATTACTGGAGCAATTATTCTTTCTTGAAAAATAAAGTTACGAATGTTTTCCATTAAACACCTTCTATTCTAATTCCTAATATTTCTAGTATCCTTTCTAAGTCTTTTTCAGAATCATATGGAATTTCTATTTTCTTTTGATTAATTTTTACTTTTGTTCCCACTTTTTCTCGCATTAAGCGTTCATAAATTGTGGTTCTTATTGATTTAGATTCACGAAAGCGATCTTGTTGTTGTTTTTTTGGTAAATTGCTTTCTTGAATTTCTTGTTCTAACTCACGAACACTCATGTTTTCCTTTACAACTTTATCAGCTAATTCTTTAATTTTTTCAGCACTTTCAATTTTACTTAAAGCCCTAGCATGCCCCATACTTATTTCTTTTTTTTCTACTAATTCTTTTACAGTAGCTGGCAAGGATAAAAGTCCAAGCATATTGGTTACATGACTACGACTCTTACCAAATTTTTTGGCGAATTCTTCTTGCGTCATATGTCCCAGTTCAATAATTTTTTGATATGCTGATGCTTCATCAATAGGATTTAAATCTTCTCTTTGAATATTTTCTAGTAAAGCGATTTCCATCATTTCTTGATCATTAAAATCTTTTACAATCGCTGGAATTTTTTCTAAACCAGCTAATTTTGCTGCCTTAGTTCTTCTTTCTCCAGCTACTAATTCATATCCTTTAATGGCTTTTTTTACGATTATTGGTTCAATTATTCCATGTTCTTTAATAGAATCTGCTAATTCTTGTAATGTTGTTTCGTTGAATGTCTTTCTTGGTTGATATGGATTACTTCGGATATCTTTAAGATTAATTTCTAAAATATCATTTTTCGAAGAATTTTGTACAATATCTTTTTCAAAATTTTCAAAATTAATCACTTCATTAGAAAATAATTGCTCTAAACCTCTTCCTAACGCCTTTCTTTTAGTCTCCATTTCTACTTATCACTTCCTTTGCTAAATTTTGATAAGCAAGTGTAGCTCGTGAAGTTGGATCATAATCGCTGATAGGTTTTCCATGTGAAGGTGCCTCTACTAAACGAACAAGTCTTGGAATAATGGTGTTAAATACTTTAGATTTAAAGTATTTACGAACTTCTTCAATAATATCTAATCCGATATTAGTTCTACCATCAAGCATAGTTAGTAATACTCCTTCAATACGAAGATTCGGATTTAAATTTGATTGAACTAAAATAATTGAATTTAGTAATTGTGTAATTCCTTCAAGGGCATAATACTCACATTGTACAGGTATAATTACTGAGTCACTTGCTACTAAAGCATTCATAGTTGAAATTCCTAAAGAGGGTTGACAATCAATAATAATATAATCATATTTTTCTCTTATTCTTTCTAAAGCGTTCTTTAATTGTTCATTTTGTTTAAATGTTTCATCCTCTAACATTTTTTTAACAAATTCCACATCTACTCCAGCTAAGTTAATCGTCGCAGGAATAATAGATAAATTTTTGAATTTTGTTTTAATTATTGCATCTTTAATATCACACACGCCTGTAATTACATCATAAATATCATTTTCAAAATCATTATTGTTTAAACCTAGTCCTGTTGAAGCATTTCCTTGAGGGTCAAGATCTACTAAAAGAGTTTTTTTCCCTTCTTTTCCTAAAGCTGCCGCTAAGTTTATACTTGTTGTTGTTTTTCCAACTCCACCTTTTTGATTTACTAATGAAATAATTTTTGCCATAATACCACCTTTTAATTTCCAGTCTATTATCATTTTAACATAAACTATTTCTTTTGTCTTTAGAAATTCATGCCCTTTTGTATTTTTTCTTTCTTATTTTAGCATATAAACGTTTTCTTTCAAATTCATTTTCAATTTTTGCAAGCTCTTCTTTTGTATAAAAATTTGCTTCAGTTATATAAGTTATTAATTCATCTGCTGTAGTTGCAAGAAGTGCTTTTACAAAATTTAATAAATGAATTTCCAGCTCATCATATAAATCATACAAATTATTTTTGATAATTTTCATGGCTGGTTCCAATAAAATTTCATAATATGTAACATTTTTAACAACGAGTTTTTTAATACATTCTTTATTTAAGTTAGAACTCAAATAATTTACAATAACCTTTTTTTTAGATTCTGTATTTGTTGAAACAAAAATCACTTCTCCGTCCATGCAATATGTTATGTTATATTTTTTCATTTTTCTCCTTTCCAGCTACATTAAAGCAGAAAATTTATGGAGACGCAAATGACGAATTTTTGATTTTTGTATACTATTTTATGCAAATTTTTATTTTTGGTTACCCATTTTTTAAAATTGAATATTTATATTTTTCTTTTTTTTAAAATTTGTAAAATAAGAAATAATTTTAATCATTTTGAATTTGTGATCTTTTTATTCTATTTATTAGTGAATTTTGAACCATTTCATCTTTTAGAATGTTTTTGTAAATTCCATTTTTCTTTGTTTTTAATTTTCAAAATTGGTTTCTAAAAGTTCAATCTCATCTTATGTTCAATAACTAAATGATTAATATATCTTTATTTAGCCAAATCATTTCCAATATATTTTTTAGCTACAAAAGTATCCTATTTCTTTCGCAATTTTTATTTTCGAAATAATTGCAGGCATTGCATGGTAAAAAATCTAGGTTCTTTATATCTTCTACCACGTCGTTTTATTTTTTGGTCAAAAATTTTGCTTTCTTCATTTGAAAATTTTTAAGAACATTTTTCTAGAAATTTTTCAAAATTATTTTTTTATAGTTTCATTCATTTAAATATTTTCTGCTTTTAAAGCAAAAAAAGAAGAAGATTTTTTTATTCTTCTTCGATATTTTCTTTTTCAGCTTCTTCAATTGCCTTTTCTAATTCTTCTTTATTCATTTTTGAAGCACCTTTGATTTTTAAACTTTTTGCTTCTTCTCTTAGTTTTGTAAGGGTTGGCTCATCACCTATCTCAAATTCATTATCCTCAATTTTTCCTGTTCTTACCAACTCATCAATTTGCTCTTTTGTGATTGTTTCTCTTTCAAGTAATGTATGACTTAAAAGCATGACTAAATCTTTATTTTCTTTTAAGATTTTTTTAGCATTGTCGTAACACTCCATGATAATTTTGCGAGCTTCTTGGTCAATTTCTAAAGCTACCTGATCAGAATAATTACGAGTTTTGTTATAGTCTCTTCCTAAGAAAACATTGTCTCCTGAATTTGATTCATAGCGAATTGGTCCTAAATCACTCATACCATATTCTGTAACCATACTTCTTGCAAGTTCTGTTGAACGTTTAAAGTCATCACTAGCTCCCGTTGTAATATCATCTAGGAATAGTTCTTCTGCTGCACGTCCGCCTAGTGTACTTGTAATAATTGCGATCATTTCATTTTTAGTATATCTTGTAATATTATCTTCTTTTGGAGTATAAGCTGTATATCCTCCTGCCATTCCTCTCGGAACAATGGTAATTTTTTGAACTTCCATTGCATCTTTTAATTTCAATCCTAAAACGGCATGCCCGGATTCATGAACGGCAGTTAACCATTTTACTTCATCACTTACTTTTCGTGAAGTTTTAGCTGGTCCCATTAATACACGGTCTGTTGCTTCGTCTATATCTTGTAATGTTATTGCACCTTCATTTTTTCTTACTGCTAGTAAAGCTGCTTCATTCATTAAGTTTTCCAAATCCGCACCTGAAAAACCAGATGTTCTTTGACTAATGCTCTTTAAATTTACATTTGGAGCAAGGATTTTATTTTTTGCATGAACTTTTAATATTGCTTCACGTTCTTCTGTATCCGGAAGATTAACGGTTACTTGTCTATCAAATCTTCCTGGACGCAATAGAGCTGGATCCAATACATCTGGACGGTTTGTTGCCGCGATTATAATGATTCCTTCGTTAGCTCCAAAGCCATCCATTTCTGTTAATAATTGATTTAAAGTTTGTTCTCTTTCATCATGTCCACCACCAATGCCTGAACCTCTTTGACGTCCGACAGCATCGATTTCATCAATAAAAATTAAGCATGGAGCATTTCTTTTTGCTTCTTTAAACATATCACGGACACGACTTGCACCGACTCCGACAAACAATTCTACGAAATCCGAACCACTTATATAATAAAATGGTACATTTGCTTCTCCTGCCACGGCTTTTGCAAGTAACGTTTTACCAGTTCCTGGAGGACCTACTAATAAAACACCCTTTGGAATACGCGCTCCTAAACGTTGGAATTTCTTTGGATTTTTTAAGAAATCGATTAATTCTGATACTTCTTCTTTTTCTTCTTTTAAACCGGCTACATCACTAAAACGTACTTTTCCTCCATCGCTTGATAATTTGGCACGGCTTTTTCCGAAATCCATAGATCCTTTATTACTGTTAGCCATTTTTACAAAAATGAAATATGTTGCTCCAACTAGTATTACTAGAGGTACCACATTAATTAAAATGTATACCCAAGATACTGAACCCGGATCCGGATTGGTTTCATAAACTTCTAAGTTGGCTGATTCAGCATACTTAACAACATTAGATAATTCAGCTTCTACAACTGTAGCTCTAAATTTTTCATTTTCGCTATAGCCATTAAGTTTACCTTCAATATAATACACGCTTTCTTCTCCACTAGGCGTGATTGTTATTTCTGTTACATTTTTGTTTGCTATTTCACTCATTAATTCACCAGTTGTTAATTCATTGGTGATGGTTCTACCTAAATTCAGAACACTTAATACAATAAATATGACAACTACCAAAATTAAATAAGGAAATAAGTTTTTCATTGCATTTTGATTTGTTCTTCTCATATCATTTTTCCTTTCTTTTGATATACTTGTATATTATATCATAGTTTTCATCTTTTTCTAAATCATATTTTGACTTCTTTATGCCTAAAATCCATAAAATTACACCATTACTGTCAATTAATATCGGAATTTTGTCTTTTTTTGGTCCTCGTATCTTACAATTTGTTAAGATATCGCTTACTTTTTGATGACCGTTTAGGTTTTTTACAGCCATTTTCATTCCAACTTTTCTTGTAGTTATATATAAGGGTAATTTAATCTCTTTAGAATTCAAATGGATTTCATCATTACTTTTTGATTCATAAGAGCTGATTTTTTTTACTAAATCTTGGTTGGGTAAAAGCACTTCATCCTCACATTTTATTAGATAGGAATTTTTCTGCTTTTTCTTTTCCAGCCAAATCCAACCATCTTCTTTATATAATAGATAATTTTTAGGAAAATTAATCGTATAATTCTCCTTGTTCTTGTTGGCATTATTTAAAAATATTGCTATATGTTTTTTTGAAATATTTGGTAATTCTTGCTGATAAATTTTTTTTAGATATTCTTCAATATATGCTTCTTGCATTAACGAAGAAAGTTTCTGGAATTCGTGACAATTTATTTTTTGATTTTTTTCAATTTTTTCTTCGATATTATGTAAAACTTCTTTAATTAATGCATCTTTTTTTTGCAGAGTCTCGCTGAATTGAAGGATTTTTTCCGGATAATTTTTATTTTCTTTTTCTATCAAAGGTAATATATGATGTCTTATTCGATTTCTTATGTAATCATCTTTTTTATTTGTTTCATCCTCTATATATGGTATATTATTTTCTTTTAAATATGCATAAATATCTTTCTTTTTTTTCGATAATAGAGGTCTTATTATTTGAATTCCATCCCAAACTGATTCTTTTTTAATACCAGCATATCCTTCCAATGTGCTTCCTCTTAGCAAACGCATGATTATTGTTTCTGTTAAATCATCGACGTGATGAGCAGTTAATAGATATTTTGCATGATATTTTTTTACTACTTTTTTAAACACGTTATATCGAATTTTTCTAGCTTCTGTTTCAGTAAAACGTCCCTTCTCATACTTATCTATTTTATAATATTCTAAAGGAATATTGCTTTCTTCTAGATATTTTTTTATGAACTGGTACTCACTATCACATGAAGCTCTTGTGTTATGGTTTATGTGAACACAAACTACGTTTGCTGATGTGCATTTTAGTAAATTCAAAAGACACATTGAATCAGGACCCCCTGATAGGGCAAGAACACACGTATCATTTTCATTTAGCTTACTTTTTAAATATTTTTTTATTTCTTTCATAATCACTCCTAAAGAAATCACTCTTATTGTACTAAATTCAAAAGCTTTTTTCAACCACTTTTTAGCACTTAAGACTCTTGAGTGTTAATTTTTTTCAAATGTTCTTTTAAACTTAAGTTTCCGTTTTTAGCCTCATAAGCAGTCACAACTGTAATAAAAGCATTTTTATCGATTAAAAGTATGCTTTCTTTGATCAAATAATAGTCGTTTTTTGCTATCGCACAGAAAAGGGTTTTTCTTTTTTCTTTAGAATAGCCCCCTGTTGTATTTAGCAACGTTATATCATAGGTAAATTCTTTTGTTAACAATGTTTTTATTTCTTCCATTTTTCTTGATTGGATAAATAATATTTGATTATGATTTATTTTTAACATTGTACGATTAGAAAGTTCGCTTATTAAAAACAAGACAATCATAGAATATAACATTGTGGTAAAGCCAAAAGTGATAAGTCCTAAAAGAACTACCATTCCATCTACATAAATAATTGATTTTCCCATAGGGATTTTACAATATTTTTCCATTAGTTGATTTAATATATCGGTTCCGCCTGTTGTATAGTCATTTTGATAAACAAGACCGTATCCTATACCACTTATTACTCCTCCTAGCAAAGCAATAATTAACTCATCCATATTTTCTATGACAATAAATTTTGTGATCTGGGAAGTTAAGGATATAAAAATTGGAAGTAAAATTGAACCAATAATACTATGTTTTGTTTTTTTCCAGCCCAAAAAATTGTAACTTATTCCAATTAAAATAAGATTTGCTGCTAAAATAAATGTTCCTTCAGAAATTCCTGTAAATCTTTTAACAATAATAGATAAACCACTAACTCCATTAGATGTAAGATTGTAAGGGGCTAAAAAAAGATTGAATGCTATAGCTACTAATAAAATTCCCAGTATAACTGTAAAATATTTTTTGGCTTTTTTTCTCATTTTTCTTCTTTCCTTTTTAAAAGCGATTCCATGATTTCTTTTAAATCACCATTTAAAACTTTATCAACATTACTTGTTTCGTAATTGTTTCGTAAATCTTTTACTAATTTATAAGGTTCTAAAATATAATTTCTAATTTGACTTCCAAAATTAATTGCAATATTTACTCCTTTTAATTTATTCAATTCTGCTTCTTTTTTTTCTACTTCCATTTGATAAATTTTATTTTTTAAAATTTTCATTGCTTGTTCTTTATTTTTCAATTGACTTCGTTCATTTTGACAAGTAACAACTGTTTTTGTTGGTAAGTGGGTGATACGAACAGCTGAATTGGAAGTATTTACGGATTGACCGCCTGCTCCACTTGAATGATAAACATCTATTTTCAAATCGCTATCTTTAATATTAATCGTTACTTCTGTATTATATTCTGGTGTTACAGATACCGAAGCAAAAGACGTGTGACGTCTCGCGCCTGAATCAAAAGGAGATATTCTAACAAGTCTATGTACTCCTTTTTCATTTTTTAAATACCCATAAGTATATTCTCCTTTGATATACATGGTTACGCTTTTAATTCCTGCTTCTTCACCAGCTTGTTCTTCTACAATCTCATAAGTAAAATTATTTTTTTCACAAAACATTTTATACATTCTAAAAAGCATACTTGCCCAATCACAAGATTCGGTTCCACCAGCACCTGGATGAATTTCTAAATAACAATTTAAATTGTCATAAGGTCCATTTAAAAGAGTGTCTAGTTCCAATTCTTCTATTTCTTTAGAAATAGTGGTTAACTCCTTATCAATTGTAGATAATTCTGCTTCATTTAATAAAGGTATCAATTCTAAGTTATCCTTTATTTCTGTTTCAATTTTTGAGACTTTTTCAACAATTTTTTTTAATGTGGACAACTCTTTATTTATGTTATTAGATTTTTCTACATCTTGCCAAAAATCCTCTTTAAGGGTTTCCTTTTCCAATTCTTTAATTCTCTCTTCTTTTTTAGAAACGTCAAAGTGACCTCCCTAATTCTTGAATTCTTGTCTGATAATTTTTTAACATGTTAATAAGTTCATTTTGTGTCATAAAAGCACCCTTTCTTTCAAATATTTTATCATATATTAAAAAAAGCCGCTAGGGCTTTGAAATTTATTTTTTTCTTGATGCAAAGTCTATGATTTTAGTTTGAGTTTTCTTTTCTAATTAAGTTTCAACAAGTTCTTTTATTACTTCAGGTGTTGTATCTACACTTTTTACTAAACCATTTTCATCAATAGCTAGCCCTCCTATGTAAAATTGATCTTTCAATCCTTTTTTTGAATTTTCAATCCATTCATTCGTTAACATTTCGCCAAGAGTAAAATTCAAATTGTTATATTTTTCTTCCATAAAATACTCTATTAAATTTTTTCTTTCGGTCCATAAAACTACATTAGGAAATACATATGGATTCACAATTTGAATAACTTTATTATCTTTTTGGCTAGTTGAAGTTCCAAGTTGGACAGGACCAATATAAACATATTTATCCGCCATTTTCTGTAAAAAAAGAGGTTTATATTGGTAATATAAGGCATCTTTATTAATACCATTAAAGGAAAAACTATTTTTTTCTTGATACATCCAGCAATCTTTTATTGCTTGAACCATGCCTCCACCAAAATCGTGAGTAACAAAGTCTTTGTTTGTTAGCATTTCCTTACGATGAACTTCTTCTCTTTCTTTTTTTAACATTTCCTCAGTTTGGTTAGAAATTTCGTTTTTAAATGTATAATGTCCATCTTCTAATTTCAAAAATGTTCCTAAAGCAAAAGTTGGCTTTGTAAAATAGGTATAATGATTTTTTGGTAATTCTAAACTTTCTCCAATTTTTTTATAATATATATCTCGAGCCATAGAAGCATACTCTTCTGATAGCATTTCTTGAAATTTAAGATTCCCTTCTAAATTCGATACTATTTCATCTAGGGGGAATATTTGACTCAAGTATTCCAATTGCATTGTTAGCCCCCAAAACTACACCTTGATAGATAAAAATGTGTTTTTCATAGTCCTCTTTTATTTTTACGACACTTATAAATTTTGCTTTACTTTCCGATTTAGAATCACTGATATAATAATTTCTTAATTCTCCATTCACATCTTTATGAGCTTGAATTGTTTTTGATTTTTTGCTTATATCTTTAAATTCTATATCTTCTTTATTAATCATGAAACATAGAGTAAAAGCTCAAATATTTTTAGGATAAATATAAAACACTTCCTCATAAATATGAGAAAAAGTACTTGATGATGAGGATGTTTCTCCTTTACAATATGCTTTAGCATACTCAGAAATATACTTTTAAAAGTTTTTTTGAAATTTGTTTTTGAATATATTTTAGAGATAATTTGGAGCATAAATTGTTCTTGTGCCTCTGCTTTTTTAGATATTTTACATATCAAATAATTCTCTTTTAATTTGATTATTTTAGCATATAGCTTTTTTTGTATCTAAATTTTTCATTAAATAAAGAAAGAGATTATAAAAACGATTCATTTGCTTCTTTCGTTTTATACTTCTGTATTTTTATTTCCTATGTATAAATTAGCATTTTTCTAGTCGAGAAACAAATTTTGATTTATTTGGACTATTATTCATTTTTTATATATAAGCCAATTGGACAATGGTCACTTCCAAGAACATCTTTATATATCAAACTATCTTCTACTTGATTTATAAAATTTTTTGAAACAATGAAATAGTCAATTCGCCAGCCAATATTTCGTTCACGAACCCCTTTCATATAACTCCACCAAGTGTAGGCATCGGTTTTGTCAGGATAAAAGTATCTAAATGTATCAACAAAACCATTGTTAAGTAACTCCGTCATTTTATTTCTTTCTTCGTAAGTAAATCCTGCATTTCCAATATTCGCTTTAGCGTTTTTAATATCTATCTCTTCGTGAGCAACATTTAAGTCACCGCAGAAAACTACTGGTTTACTCTTTTCTAATTTTTTTATATATTGTAAGAAAATTTCTTCATAATGCATTCTTGAATCCATTCTCTCTAAAGTTCTTTTGACATTTGGTACATAACAATTTACCAAATAAAATTTTTCAAATTCTAAAGTAATGTTTCTTCCTTCTTCGTCATATTCTTTTTCACCAATCCCATAGGTTACTGATATTGGTTTTACTCTTGTATAAATAAGTGTCCCTGAATACCCTTTACGAACAGCTGGATAAGCATATAATTCATATCCATCAGGAAGAAATTCTATTTGTTCTTTTAAGGCTTTTACTTCTTGAACACAAAAAACATCTGCATTGATTTCATAAAAAAAGTCAATAAAGCCTTTTTTAATACAAGCTCGAATGCCTGCTACATTCCATGAAACTATTTTCATTTTACCACCTCTTTCTTTGATAACTTTTTTTCTTTTGAATTTGTTTTAAAATAATACTATATTCTTCTTTTGCTCTAAAATCGTAATCCAAACAAGCACTTTCTATTGTTCCATCTTCAAATACTATTATATACCAGTCTTTATTACAATAAATTTCTTTTTCTTTATGGCTTGAATGAGCTATGATTCGTTTTAATTGCACTCCTGCTTTAAAGCTTATCACTGCTAAGCGTTTTTGAATTCTATTATAAAGATAATTTTGACTACTTTCAACCTGCCAATGTAAGATTTCTTCTCTTTTATCAAAATATTCATTTAAAGGAGGATAAAGTTTTATATCATGTAACGTCGCTTGATTGTTCATAACTAAAACTGATTGTGGAAAATGAAATCCATCATAATAAACTTCTAAATCTTCTTTCATTGATTTTACTGGACTTATCCGAAATGAGAGATGCTCAGCACTAAAATCTATGACATTTTTATTGCTATTTCCAATTAATATAGCAATAATTTCATCTGCTTCTTTGTTCATAATATTCATAAGTTCTTGCATTGTTTCTTTTACTCCCTCATAAATTTTCGTACGCATTTCCATATTTTGATAAGATTTACTTATTTCTATTCCCTGGACAATAATTACGTTTCCATTGCGAGCAAGTAAGCACATAGCTATATCTTTCTCTTTATTTGTTGAAATTGAAAGAACTCTGTAATGTTTGCTTATCATAGCTTTTGAAAATAAAATTGAGGCATCCCCATTGATTCTGAAACAACTATTCGTTCTGTATCCAATCACTAAATTTCTCGGACTATTTTTAGGAAGAATTTCGTATATTACTTCATTCTTACTTTTGTAAATAATTTGAGGAATAGAAGAAATATATTGCTTTTTGATATTCTTTTCATAAAATTCATAATTTATTTTAGCTATTTCTCTTTCAGAAATCATGTTAAATTGATATTTATTTTGAAAAGAAGATTTAAAGTCAGATATGACGTCTCCTGAAATTTCTGGGTAAAGTGAGCATTTAAATCTTTCTTCTAATAAGCTTTCCACTTTGGCTCTTGGCATTTTGGTTCCTAGTTTTTCTTGTAAATATTCAAAATTTTGATAAAAATAGGAAAAATTTAAATAAATATTTTTATAATAGCCATCTAAAAATAAATGCATAGTATTTTCTCTTGAGTTTTTATTTTTGAAGAAAAAATTTACAAATTCTTCTTTTAACATTGGATTTCCTTTTTGAACTTTTATATTTTTTGTTTCTATGCTGTTGAACAAAAAATACAAAGTTTTAAAACTTATTTCTCCATATTTTTGTTCTAAAAGTTCTTTGGCATTTTCAAATCCAATAGTTAAATATAATTTATAGGCTAAAACACCGCATTCGTTTTCTGTAAAATATGCATGCTTAGCAAGTAAATATACCGGTTCATGCTCAAACATTTTATCTAAGTTATTTTCTTTGCATTCTTTTAACACTTTTTCTAATAAAATTTTTAATTGAAAAACTTTTTGCTTTGAAATTTCAAAATATTGAAAAGGAGTAAGTTGTGTTTTTAAATATTCGTCAATTTCAGGTATATCTTTTATTTTAGAAATAATTTGATAAATGTCATTTTTTCTGATTAAAATACTGTTATCTTTTTTTACTTTGATTAAAAGTGATTCATAAAACTGATCTGGTAAAAGTTCCGTTAATTCATATTTTCTTTGACAATACTCTTTAAGATATCGTAGTTGTTCTTCTTTTGAAAGTTTTAACAAGAGACATTTAAATTCTAAAATTTGAAATTTTGTAATTAATTGTTCTAACACTTGCATATATTAAATATCTTTTCTTGTACGATATAAAACTTTTGGAATTGGTCCTAATTCTTTATTTGTTTCCATAGTACAAATATTAACAATAGTTTTTGTTTGCTCTAATAAAGTCATATTTATAGCTTCAAATTGATTTAATTTGTTTCTTGAATCTAAAGTAATCAAAAAAGTTGAAACTTTATCTTTATCTTCTGAGGAAAATAAAATCGGACTCCCTTTACCTAATATTTCTAAATAATCGCGGCAAATAAACTGTACAGATTGCAAAAAGCTTTCTTGATAAGAATTTTCTGTTATTATATCTAAAAGCATCTGTAATAACTCAAAAGCATCGTTAGGAAGCACTTCAATTGGAGTATTTGATAAGCTTATATATTCAACACATGTTTCCCATATTGCTTTTTTCATCATGCTAACTTTTTCTTCTAAAGTCATATGATAAAACTTTTGGAATTGAATTTCAAAATAATCTAAATCTTTATTCGTATTGTTTTGTAATTTACTTCGCATATTTTCAAATAAAATCAGTTTATATTTTTTTTGACAGGTAATATAAAAATAATTAAATGGTACTTTATTTGGATTCATACCTTTCACTTCTTTCATAATGAGGTTTATTGTACTATATTTTTCGCTTTTTGCAATATCTTTTATATTAGAAATCATTTCTTATTTTTTTTATGACTTCCGGTATACATTTTATTGTATCACTAGCAATCATACTTATATCTGTATTCTTTTCTTCTGCTAATTCACCTGCAAGTCCATTTACTATAGCTCCTGCACTAACAGATAAAAGATTATAGTCTAAATATCCAAGTAAGCCCGCAAGTATTCCTGATAGTACATCGCCACTACCACTTGTTGCCATTCCTGAGGTTCCATAATTACTTAAATATACTTCGGTTCCATTCGTTACAATCGTTGTACTTCCTTTTAACAAAAGAATAACATGATTTTCTTTAGCAAATGATTTTGCTAGCTCTATTTTATTTTTTTCTATTTCTTCTATTGAAAGATTTGTTAATCTTGAAAATTCTTTTAAATGAGGTGTTAAAACTATATTTGCTTGACTTGTTCTTAAAATTTCTACATGATTTACTAATGTATTTAATCCATCTGCATCAATTATCAGATTTCCTTGAAAATTCTCTAAAACATCTTTTAAAATTAACAAATGCTGTTCATTATATCCCCATCCCATACCTATAGCTAAACTGTTTAAGTCTTTTATTGATTTCTTTATATCTTCTAAATTTTTATACGGAAAAAGAGTTTGCTCTAATAAAGCAGGAGTAAGTGCTGAAACTATTTCATTTGGAACAATTACTTTTACTAAACCGCAGCCACTTCGAAGACTAGCTAAGCTCATTGTTGCAAGCTTTACAGCTCCACTATAGTTTATTGAACCTCCTAAAATACCAACTTTTCCAAAATCTCCTTTATTCGCATCTTTTTCTCTTTTAGAAAATAAATGTTTAATTTCTTCAATATATATTTCTTTGATCATTTTTGAACTCTCTTTCTACCTTAAATTTTTATTGCCTTTCTTCTTCATATTTTTTAAGATTTTATTTTCAAAATTCTAAATTCCGTTGCTTTTTTAGAATTTATACGATAACCTACAGCAATAATCGCATCTAAATTATAATGTTCTATACTTCTTTTTACCTCTCTAGTTCCTTCTTTTTGAACTGTTAAAATTTTCTTAACAGTTGCATTTTTTTCCAGTTCTCCTTCATTAAAAATATTTTTTAAATGAATCGATGTATTGTTTTTTGTAGTTCCATACAATTTTGCCATTATATCTTGACTCATCCAAATATCCTCATTTTGAATATTTACATCTACCTTTACTTGACCGTCTTTTGATATATAAATAATCATGTTGTTTTTCATACCTTTTTCCTCCTTGTATCTAATTATATAAAACGTACATACGTTTTTCGAATTATTTGAGATAAAATGTAATTGTTCTATTTCTTTAGAAAGCTTCAGTAAGTGTATTTATTTCAACTTCTATCTCAACTACTCCAAAAAAATCATTTTCAAATGTTTTATATTCAAATGAAATTATAAAGGATTTACTAAAACGTAAAATCTCAAAATTTTCAATTTCAACTACAGACATTTTCCCATCATTTACTAAGTAATTATCTATAATTTCATTCTTTTTGATGTCTATTTTTTGAAATTTTTTTATAGTAAGTAACTCTTCAAAAGGTTTATTTAGAATAAAATGAATGTAATTTTTTTCATTATTAATAAAACCTGTAATTGTTATTTCTAATTCTTTTTGTTTTTGATAAATTGTTTTCTTTTTTTCTGTGTCAAAGTGTCCAATTTTAGCTTCAACAATTTGAACAATTACTTTTTCTTTTGATACCTGGATGCTTCTAGCTACTTTAAACATATTATTTCACCTTTTCATTACTGATTATATAATAAGTTTTAAAGTTATGCTATTATTTATTTTCTTCAAAAGAAAAATAGTTAAGTTTTTTTCCTTAACTATTTTGCCATAAATTTACATACTAATGAAGCAATTTCTGTTGGGTTTTCTACTGGTAAGCCTTCTATCATTCTAGCTTCTGCATATAAAACTTTTGCATACTCTTGTAATTCTTCTATGTTTTTCTTACCTAATTTTTTTAGAGTTTTTGCAATTTCATGATTTTGATTAATCTCTAAGACTTTAGAAGCTTTAAGGCCATTATTAAGTGGCATATTGCTTAATGTTTTTTCCATTTCTACAGAAATTTCACCTTTACTACTTAAACATACTGGATGTTCTTTTAATTTGTTTGTGAAACGTATTTCTGTTACTTCTGGAATAGCTTCTTTCATAATATCAAACATTTCTTTTGCTTCTTCATTTGCTTTCTTTAATTCTTCTTTTTCTTCTTCGGTATCGAAATCCGTGTTCTCGCCACATACATTCACAAAATTTTTCTCTGAATAGTTTCTTAAAGTCATGAAAACAAATTCATCCACTTGATCTGTACAATAAAGTACTTCATATCCTTTTTCTTTAGCAGACTCTACTTGTGGAAGCATTTTGATTTTATCAATTGTTTCTCCACAAGCATAGTAGATATTTTTTTGATCTTCTTTCATACGACTAACGTAATCTTTTAAAGTTGTTGTTTTTTCATCAATTGAAGAAGTGTAAATCAATAAATCTTGTAATTTATCTTTGTGCATTCCAAAATCATTATAAATTCCGTATTTTAATTGAAGTCCAAAATCTTTAAAGAATTTTTCGTAATCTTCTTTCTTTTCTTCTAACATGGTTTCTAATTCTTTTTTGATTTTATTTTCAATGGAATTTGCAATCGTTTTTAAAATACGATTTTGTTGTAATGTTTCTCTTGAGATATTTAATGTTAAATCTGGACTATCAACAACACCTTTTACAAAGCTAAAGTAGTCTGGTAATAAATCGGCACATTTTTCCATAATAAGAACACCATTTGAATAAAGTTGTAATCCTTTTTCATATTCTTTTGAATAGTAATCATATGGTGCATGACTTGGAATATATAATAAAGCAGTATATTCAAATGTTCCTTCAGCTTTAATATGCATATGTCTTAAAGGCGTTTCATAATCATTAAATTTATCTTTATAGAATGTGTTGTAATCTTCATCACTTACGTTTTTCTTTTCTCTTCGCCAAATTGGGGTTAGTGAGTTGATTACTTCAATTTCTGTAACAGTTTCATATTCGTCTTCTTCTTTTTCGTCTTTTTTATCTTTCAAATGTGTATGACTTACTTCCATTTTTATAGGATAAGTTATATAATCGCTGTATTTACGAACTAGAGATTCTATTTCATAAGTCTCTAAATATTTAGAATAGTTCTCTTCTTCACTATCCGGTTTGATTGTTAGGATTACTTCTGTTCCAAAAGAATCTTTTTCTGCTGGGGCAATAGTATATCCATCAATACCACTTGATTCCCATTTATATGCTTCATCACTTCCATATTTTTTACTGATAACTTCGACTTTTTCGGCTACCATAAACGCAGAATAAAAACCAACACCAAATTGACCTATAATGTCAATGTTTTTCTTATGTTCATTTTCTGTTTTAAATTCTTCAGAACCTGATTTAGCAATCGTACCAAGATTTGTTTCTAATTCTTCTTTACTCATTCCGATACCATTGTCTTTAATGGTTAATGTTCTTTTATCTTTATCAACACTCAAGAAGATTTCAAAATCTTTTTTATTTACTTTTATTTTCTTATCTGTAAGTGACATATAATGAAGTTTATCAATTGCATCACTTGCATTCGAAATAATTTCTCTTAAAAAGATTTCTTTATTTGTATAGATAGAATTAATCATTAAATCCATTAATTTTTTGGATTCTGTTTTAAATTCTTTTTTCTTCACTTTTCATCACCTTCTTTTTAAGTTTAGCACTTTATATTAGCAATGTCAATACGAGAGTGCTAATAAGGAATGTTGATCGGATATTCTTTTTTGAAGATTTTAATTATTTTTGTTTATTTTAATTTTAAAAATGATAATCATTCTAGCTTTTAGTAAGACTGAGGAACGATAAAATCCGGACAAATTGGTTGTAATCACTTAATACTCTTTCCGTTATTAAAATTATTTCTTTTATCGGAATTGCATATCCAATATCATTATATAAGTATTTCATTATAATTTCCCGGTTCTTCTCGCTTAGCCATTTTTTTATCGTTTGTGCATCATCAATCATCGATTTTCCGAATCTAATTTTAGCTACTATACTTTTTTGCTTTTAAAATCTAGTAATTAAATTACTAAATTCATTCCAACCTATTTTTCCATCTTTTTGTAATCTACCAACAACTATACCGGTAGTAATATTATTTTCTAATGTAGATTTTATTCTTTTAGATTCGCTAGGTTTATTAATTTTTGAATATTCAGAGTGTAAATGCATATCTAATAATAACCATTCTTGTTTCATAAAACTTCTCCTATAATAATTCTAAATATTTCTTTAACATTTCTATTTCCAATTTAGTTATTAATTTAATAAAATCTGTATAATTACCTGTTGTATGTGCCTTATCTAGTGCTTCGTAATATTTTAATCTATCTTCTTTTTTTATTATTACTGGATTAAACCCATGATTCATTAAATCTAAATTCATGAGTAATCTTGATGTTCTACCATTCCCATCAACAAAAGGATGAATTTTAACTAATTCCCCATGAAGTAATGCTGCTCTTATAATTGGATGATATGAACTCCATGAGTGATAATTTACAATTAATTTTTCCATCAACTCTGGTACTTTTAAATAATCTAGTGGAACATGAACTGCGCCTTTAATCATTACATTTTCTGTCCTATATCTTCCAGCATTTTTATCATCAATATCTTTTAAAACTAATCTGTGAATATTCTTTATATTCCATTCAGTAATAGGATTTTTTTCTTTCACTAAATCATCTAAATAAAGAATTGCTTTTTCATGATTAATTGCTTCTAAGTGTTCTTTTAATGTTTTGCCACCAACAGTAATTCCTTCTAAAACCACTTGCGTCTCCCTTAATGTTAATGTATTACCTTCTATTCCATTACTATTATAAGTCCACTCTAAATTAATGGACTCTTTTAATGTCCTTAACGTCTCTTTTGGAAATGGTCTTTTACTATCTAATTCTTTCTTCATATTATCTACTTTATCAAAAAAGTTTACTGGTAAATCAATTATAAACCCTTTATTATCTGGTTTAACACTTCTTTTATCTACTGGTTTTATAGCATAATCAGGAATATTCCAACTATTACCATTCTTTATAGCTCCTTCGATTCGCCCTTCTTCTAATAATTGTCTAATTCTTCTCTCGCTAATCTCCCATTTCTCTGCAGCTTCTTTTGTAGTCATAAACTTCATAGTTATCACCCCATTATATATTATACCGTTATCGGTAGTATTAGTCAACTGCTTATTTGTATTCATTAAATAAAATTGAAAGTTCCCATTTTAAATTGCATGGGAAATAAGTTTGATAATCAGTCAATGGTGAGACCATAGGTCGAATTTATCTTGACC
>CAJFEV010000014.1 GCA_904374795.1 uncultured Bacilli bacterium | reverse complement strand
AGCATAGTAGGCGAGAACGACACCGATCTTAAGATAGCGGTCATGGCTGATGTGGGAAGAACGGATTTCAAAAAGGACATAATACCGAGAAGCGAGAGCGTTATTGACATGGTGAGGATCGCTACATATATAAACACCATGCCTGCGGCTATCGAGATGATCGAATACTGCCATGCGCTCGGCTACGAAACGTCATGCAATATCATGGCTGTTTCGACCGCAAGAGAAAGCGATATAAATCTTGCGCTGGAGCTTTTGGGCGAAAGCAGCGTTGATGTTATCTATCTGGTTGACAGCTACGGTTCGCTTTATCCCGAACAGATACGTGATTTTTCGTTCAAGTATCAGAAGATCGCGCAGAAATACGGGAAAGCTGTGGGCATACATGCTCATAATAACCAGCAGCTTGCGTTTGCGAATACTATAGAAGCTTGCGCATACGGCGTAAGTTATCTTGATGCGACTATGGCGGGAATGGGAAGAGGCGCCGGAAACTGCAGTCTTGAGGCTTTGATGGGCTTTTTGAAAAATCCGAAGTATAAGATAGTTCCCGTGCTTAAGTTTGTGGAGAGCGAAATAGTCAAGCTTAAAGAAAAAGGTGTTGTATGGGGTTACGACATCCCGTACCTTTGCACCGGTATACTTAATCTCCACCCGCGCGCTGCTATAGCCGCGGTAAAGAGTAATGACAAGAATTACTCTGATTTTTACATAGGTCTCTGGGACAGAGAGGATTAAGTCGCAGAGATTATTTGAGTCATTGTTGAATATGTGAGAACCGAGGCTTGCCCTCGGTTTTTTCATTTTTATGTATGGTTTTATGAAAATGTATGCGTAAATATTACTTTATTTAAACTTTTTTCTCGAAAAAGGTTGACAAAGTTACAAAAATATATTATAATGTATATAGAAATTGACCTTAATTGCGATTTCCAAACGTGGTTCTCTTATGCTCCATTTGAAAGCAAAAGGTTGTTGGGAAAATAAATAAATTCTCACAGCCTTTTTTCTTTGCTTTTTTCAACGCAATAATGTAGATATAAGTATAAATTTATTGTTTTATTTACTTATGATTTCAGAGTTTTTAAAAATAAAAGAACTTCTAAGAATTTAATTATTTAATTTTATATTATTTACCTATAAAATTTCTTGACCTTATAAATGATTGCAATTTTTGCAATTATGTTGTGAAATATTTTGTTAAGGAAGGGATTCGATGATGAATGACAATTTTAATGTAGAAAATCCAATAAACGAAAATATTGAATATGCTTTTAAAAATTTAATATTTTATGTTGTTGTTTCAACTCAACTAGATATATACAAAGAACAAAAAACAAAATTTGAAAAAGTATTGTTTGAAATTAATAAAGTTTGTCTATTTATGTAAATAAAAAAAATCTAGCATCTATAGATGAAAATATTCTACAAAGTATAAAATTTGATTTGATTGATTTAGATACTGAAACAAAAGCATTAAATTCTTATTTTGCAGAGTGGTCTTTGTTATGGTTAGATGCAATTATTTCTTTAAGAATTAAAATGAAAAGTGATAAAAATGCCAATGATCACATTAATTTTTATGGTGATTAAGTTGATAAACTGCATGATGTTGCATTAATGTGAATCACGATAGTGGAGCTTGTAGTTTTACAACTTATGGTCTTGGTAAAAGTGAAACAGTCTCAGGTTCTGGTGATTGCTATTTAATTTCAGCTTGTATGAGATATTTTAAGAACAATTCGCAAACCTGTAAGTTTAATAATTTAAAGGATTATTACATTATAAAAAAAGATATTAAGCGTTAAGGTTTAATATCTTCTTTTAAAATCTCGTTAATTTCTTAATAGGACCTTCTTGTTTATGGGGTGCAAAAGCATTTATTTTTTCATCCCAACGTTCAATAACGTCTATTAAAGTATTATCTCCTCTGTCATCTAAAACATCCCAATATTCTCTTGGAAGAGGGCTTTCACTTACACCTGAGAACATTCTATGTCCTACTTGTTGTTCTGCTCTAAATTGTCTTCTTCTACGTTCTAATTCTTTAGGGTTAGTTACTTCTTCACCATTAGCATAAAATGTTACATCTTCAGCCATTGTTTCTCTCAAACCAAATAATTGACAATGATCTTTAGCAAATCTTCCTGTAAAGAATATTTTACGAATTTTCATAATATCTTCAAAAGTTAAATCTTTTTTATATCCAAAATATTCAAGAAGCGCTGCTAAATTACAAGCATCCTTTATTACTATACTATTTTCTCTTAAATTTAAACAAGTTTCATCATCTGTAACATTAAGGATGGGATAATTTGGAGATCTATACAATAAGTCGTTTGATAATTTATTTTCGTTTGGTACAAATAGCATACTTCTATAACTTTTCCAAGAACCTGTACTCAATTGCCCTGGTTTAGTTCTAAAAAAGTTGTCATCACCTTCATAACGATATATACTATCTGTTCTTACAACTTCGCCAACATAAATATTATCTCTACACACTACATATTTTTTATTTTCCATACAAAAACCTCCTTAATTGTGTTTTATAATATCATAAAATCATTGAGAAATCTATATTTTATAAAAAAATGTTATTTGATAAATTCAGGAAGGGGGATATAATTGAGATATATTTGAACAAAAAATTTTGAAAATTGAATTTGGAAATTCACTTCAGATTAGTATAAAAGCTAACTAGAGAACAGTTAGCTTTTTAAGTGCATGAAAATATTTTAAAAGTTGTTATTTGTATAGAACGAAGTTAAATTTTATTTTTTTGATTTCCTTCTAGCCATGAAAATAAATTATCAAAAACAATTTCTGCTCTTTTTTCCATAGATTCCACAGAAGAGTAGGCCATATGTGGAGTTACAATAGTATTTGGAGTATGTAATAGGGGATAATCTATTGGTAAAGGCGGTTCTTTATCAAAAACATCAATTGCAGCACCTGCGATGGTTTTATTGTTTAACGCTTCTACTAAATCATTTGACTTAATAATATTTCCTCGTGCTGTATTGATTACAATTGCTGTTTCTTTCATAAGAGATAATTCTTTTTTTTCTATCATTCCTTCCGTTTCAGAAGTTAAAGGACAATGCCAAGATATTATGTCAGAATTTTTTAATAACTCTTCTAAACTTACTTGTTCATCAATTGAAACATCGTTGATTTTACTTTTGTTGTATGCAATTACTTTACAATCAAAAGCTTTGCAAAGGTAGGCTACCTTTTTTCCTATTTTTCCTGCGCCAATTATTCCTACTGTTTTTCCTTGAAGTAGATTTCCATTTAGTCCTTCTTTGGTCCCGTTATTTCTACAACTTTTTTCATTATCTTTTGTTTTTCGAAGTAATTGTATCATAAAACTAATGCATAATTCTGCTACTGATTGTGTAGCATAGCCAGATGCGTTACTGATTGCAATGTTTTTTTGTTTTGCAAAATCTACTGGGATGTGGTCAACACCGGTAAAAGCTATGTCAATAAACTTTAAATTTGGGGCATTCTCAATAACTTTTTTGTCTAATGGCATATTTGCAAGAATTATTGCATCTGCATCTTTTACTCGATTCATTAGAATATTGGAATTTGTATCTTTTTTATACATTACCAATGTATGACCCATTTTTTCTAATTTTTCTTGGTATTTTTTTAATCTATTCATAGATATACCTAATTCTTCTAATAAAACTATTTTCATTTTTCCTCCATATTTTTCATATAATTTCTTTTATAATTATACTTAAAAATTTTAAAATGACAAGATTTGTTTAAAAATTAAACAAGAAGATGTCTTGAAGTTCGTAAATAAACTATGGTATAATGTTTTCATTAAAAAAGAATAGAAGGAAATGAGATAATGAAAAAGAAATATAAAATTATGATTGTTGTTCTTTTAGTTGTGTTGTTAGTAGCAGGTGGTATAGGAGTTTATTTTTTCATTTTTAGAAATGAACCTACTGAACAACCACCGGTTAATGAAATTCAAGTTACTAACTCTATAGAAGAATATGGATATAATTTGGACGATCGGGATACGGAATTGTTTAAAGAAAAGTTTGAAGAGTTGAAAACTCTTTTGAGTGAAGAAGAGTATGATGTAGAAGAATATGTTTCTTTAATTAGTCAATTGTTTGTTATTGATTTATATACAATTGATAATAAAATTAGCCGTTATGATGTTGGAGGACTTGAGTATGTTTATCCAGATGCGGTTTCTTCTTTTCAATCAGTAGCCGAGAATTCTATTTATAAAACTGTTGAAAATAATTTGGATGATACAAGAACGCAAGATTTACCAGAAGTATCTGAAATTACATTGGATTCTATTTCTGAAACAACTTTTATTATGCCTGATGATTCTGAAGTTGCTGGATACGCTGTTAAATTATCTTGGGATTATGTAGAAAGATTAGGTTATGATAATAGTGCGACACTTATTTTAATTCCAAGTGAGAAAAAATACGGTGTTGTATACTTTGAACCAAATTAGAAACTTGATTATTTTTGGATTTTTTGTATAATGGAAATATAATAAGGAGAATGTACTATGGAAAAAAAAGAAGGAAGTAGTTTGAAAAAATATACAATTATCGTAATTGTATTTGTAGTATCGATTATGGTAATTGGAGTAAGTGTTAGTTATTCTTTCTTCAATATTAGTGTTGAAGGAAGTAAGGATGTTCCTACGTCTACTGCTGCTCCATTTGAGGTTACTACTACTTTAAATGATGCAAATGCCATTAATGCAGCTCAATTAGCTTTGATTGATGGTAGTACTTATGAAGATAATGCCGAAAAAGTTTCTTTTAGTGTTACTAATTCAGCATCTTCCGGAGCAAAAGCAAAATATACAATTGATTTAGTTGAGATGAGTATTTCTAAAAATTTAGCTAGCAAATATTTTAAATGGGCTTTAGTGGTAAATCCTGAAGGCGAGAAACGTCAAGTTTTTACAGGAGATTTTGCTGATTCTACTATAGGTTCAGAAGGAAATTCAGATACAGCTTTAGTTGAAGGCTTATCTAAAACGTTGATTGGTGAAGAAGATGCGTTAACTTTAGATGTAGGCGCAACAGATAATTTAGTTTTTTATATTTGGTTAGAAAATGATGATGCAATTGATCAACTCTATTTGACCAATGGAGATTTTAGTGGAAAGCTTTCTATGAATGCAGTTCCAACAAGATAATGAGGCTTAGGTTTAAGCCTTTTTCTTTTGATTCATTTGTGTTAAAATAGGTGTAGTAGGTGAGATTATGAGAAATTTAAGCGCTGTACTCTTAACTTTAGCCGCAGGCATTTTTTTCTTGTTCGGATTTATTTTAGTTAAATTTGTTAAGAAAAAAAGAGAATTAAGTATTTTAGCAACTGGAATGGCTTTAGTTGTGATGTTAGGGATGACATTTTTTGATTTGATGCCAGAAATACTCGAAATAAGTGAAACTGTTTATTTTGGTAAATGGCAAAAATTGTTGTATATTCTAGCTTTTATGATTTTAGGAATATTGATATTAAAAGTTTTTGATCATTTTTTACCGCATCATCAACATGATCATCATGAACACGAAAAAAATCATGAAGAGCATGACCATCATTTGTTTCATATTGGTTTTATTATGACTACTTCTTTAATTTTACATAATATATTAGAAGGCATGAGCATTTATATTATTGGAGCAGAAAGTCTATCGGCAGGATTTTTAACTGCTTTAGCTGTTGGATGTCATAATTTACCATTAGGAATTGAAGTGGCTACTAGTATGGAAGTTGAAAAAAATAATGGATTTTTAAAAAAAATTATTGAAATTTTATTAGTTTTTTCTTCTTCAATAGGAGCAATTTTCTTGTATGTGTTGGGGGGAAATATTCCAGTATATATATTACTAGCCTTGATCTCTTTAGCTTGTGGTATGATTTTATATATTGCATTATTCGAACTTTTGGTTGAAGTGATGAGCTATTTAAAGAGACGAGAAACTTATTATGGCATGGCAATTGGGGTAATTATTCTTTTAGTAATGACTTTTATTCATTAGTTTAGTATAATGTTTAACGAAAAGGAGTGTTTATATGGGAAGAGCTTATGAAGTTAGAAAAGCAAGTATTCAAAAAACGGGTGCTGCTAAAGCAAAATTGTATTCAAACTATGCTAAAGAAATTTATTTAGCAGCTAAAAAAAGAACACCAGAAATTGAAAGTAATGTTTTATTAAAAAGATTAGTAGATAAAGCTAAAAAGGAGCAAGTTCCTAGTGATATTATTAACCGTGCTATTGATAAGGCTAAAGGTGCAGGTGGAGAAGACTACGAAGTAGTTACTTATGAAGGATTTGGACCGGGAGCTTCTACTTTAATTATTCGTACTCTTACAGATAATGTCAATCGAACAGTTGGGATGGTGCGAGCTGCTTTTAATAAAATTCATAAAAGTTTAGGAGTTACGAATTCCGTATCTTATAACTACGATTATTTGGCAATTGTAAGTGTTAAAGATATGAATGAAGAAGAAGTTTTTAATGCTTTACTTGAAAATGGTATTGAGCCTGTTGACTTTGAAAATGAAGATGGTGAAATTGTTATTACCGTAAAACCTACGGATCATAATAAAGTAAAGGATGTTTTAGAAAGTATTAATCCGGATGTTCATTATGAAATTGATGAAGAAGGAATGTATGCAAAAGGTAAAGTGACTCTAGAAGGTGAGGATTTAGAACTTTTTGAACGACTACTTTCTTTATTAGAAGATATTGATGATGTTAGTGATATTTATCATAATGTAAACTTATAAAGTCAGAATTTTCTGATTTTTTTTATGAAAAAAAAGGAAATTAGTATTTTTTCTTGTATATATTTATGAAAGGAGGTTTTTGTTATTCAATTTGATATAAATAAATATATTTTGGAAAGTTTACCAAAGATTTTTGAAAAACATCCTGATTTATTTGTGAAACGAGATAAGTATACGGATTTTTTGGAAAAAAAGATGTATGTAAAAGAGCAAAATATGCTTATTTTAAAAGAAGTTTCCCAAGGATTAAAAAAAGATATAGATGTTGATTATTCAGTTGATGATCTTTTTTTTTTGCAGAAACTTTATTTATTGTATCCGGATGTTGCACCAGAAAATTTACTTTCTCTTTCATGGGAACATATAAAAGTTCTGTTAAATCTGCTTTCTAATAAAAAAAGAGATTTCTATATTGAAAAGTGTTTGAAACAAAACTGGGATGTTTGTCAATTACAAAAGGCTATTTTGCGCGATATGTATGAAAAATATTTATATGTAGAAGAAAAATATAAAAATAAGGATTTTTCAGAAGATAAATTTATGAAAGTTCAAGATGATCTTTGGATTAACGAATAAATTTTCATGCTTTTTTCACATATTTGGTATAATATATGTCAAAAGAAGGTGAAGTATGAAAATTTTAGTTGTTGATGACGAAAAATTGATTCGTGATGTTGTCAAGGAGTATTTACAAATTGATGGATTTACAGTAGATGAAGCAAGCAATGGTGATGAAGCTGTAGAGCTTAGCTTACAACATGAATACAATTTGATCATTATGGATATTATGATGCCTAAGAAAGATGGTTATCAAGCAGTTAAAGAGATTAAAAAAGTCAAAGATGTTCCTGTTTTGATGCTTTCTGCTCGAGGTGAAGAATTTGATAAGTTGATTGGTTTTGATTTGGGAATCGATGATTATGTAACAAAACCTTTTAGTCCAAAGGAGTTAGTAGCTAGAGTTAAAGCTATTATTAAAAGAAATGAAAAAAACGGGGTAAAATTGGAATTTGGTGGTCTTGTTTTAGATGATAAAGCTCATGAAGTTTCTATTGACGGTAAAGCTCTTAATTTGACACCGAAAGAATATGATTTATTAAAATATTTCGTTTCCAATAATCATATTGCTTTATCACGTGAACAACTACTTACTAATATTTGGGGATATGATTTTTATGGAGATGATCGGACAGTAGATACACATGTGAAAACTTTGAGACACCAACTTGGTAAATACGGACAATATATTAAAACTGTTCGTAAAGTGGGGTATAAATTTGAATATTAAAAAACGGTTTTCTAGTATAAAAGCGAAAACGTTAATTTATTTAATTGCCTTTAGTGTATCAATATTACTTGTCTTATGGTTTTGCCAAATTGTTTTTTTAAAATATTCTTATCAAGATTATCAAATTCAAAATATGAATCAACTTGCTTTAAGTATCCAAAGATCTTCTTTTGTGAATTTAAATAGTACTTTAGAAGAAGTTGCCTATGAAAATGAAGTATGTATCGAATATTATACAGATTCTGGAAATGTATATTATTATAACACTATGATGAATGGTTGTGCATTAGGAAAGAATAATCAAGATATCTTAAAAACGGAAAACGCTTTTATGGAATCTAATTTGACTTCTGATACGTATAAAATCATTAATAAGGAATATGAAGTTCGAGCTTTTTTGTATGGAATTAAATTGGATAGTGGTTCTGTGTTTTTATATAGTACTTTGGAAGATGTAGGTGGAGCCAATGCGGTGTTAAAAAATCAATTAATTTATTTGACTTTTATTGCAATTATCTTTGCTTGTATGATTGCCTATTTTCTTTCCAAAAAAATTACTGAACCTATTTTGGATATTACAAAAAAAGCTCAAAAATTAGGCTCTAGCCCAACAGTTAAATTTCCTGACTATGGTGTATTAGAAGTAAATGAACTAGCACATGTGTTAAGTAATGCTCAAACAGAAATGGTGAAAAATGATGAACTCCGAAGAGATTTGATGGCCAATGTTTCACATGATTTAAAAACGCCTCTAACTATGATTAAAGCTTATGCTGAAATGGTACGAGACATTAGTTATCAAGATGAGAAAAAGAGAACAGAACATTGTAATATTATTATGGATGAAGTAGATCGGTTAAATGTTTTGGTTAATGATATTTTAACTCTTTCAAAGATGCAGGCGAATGCGGATGAAATTCATTTAGAAACTTTTGATTTAGTTAAAGAAATTCAAACGATTGTAAAGCGATACGAGATTATTAAGGAAACAGAAAATTATCATTTTGTTTTAGATCTTCCTAATAAAGCTATGGTAAGTGCTGATCAAAAGAAATTAAATCAGGTTATTTACAATTTAATTAATAATGCCATTAATTATACGGGACCAGATAAGACGGTTACTGTACGCGTAAAAAAAGAAAAAGATTCCTACTTAGTAGAAATCATTGATACGGGTAAAGGAATTAAAAAAGAAGAGATTGATCTTATTTGGGATAAGTACTATAAAAATGATAAAAATCATCAAAGAAATGTAGTTGGAACAGGTTTAGGTTTATCTATTGTTAAAACTATTTTGGAAAATCATCATTTTAAATATGGTGTAAAATCTGAAAAAAATAAAGGAACAACATTTTATTTCTATGTAAAGAAAAAATAATTTAATAGAAAGCTCATTTTTCTTTCACAAAAATTTTACAAATGAGGAGTATAGTTAATTTTGTGAAGGGAGGAATGATCCTAGATAGAAACAAAAGAAATAGATTCAGTTGTAAAATGTAAAGTTTGAATAATTTTTTGATTATTCACTTTATCTTCACATAAACTTCATAATAATCGTGTAACATGTTTATCATGAAAGGAGAAGTGATAAAGTAAGATACGACCCATATATTTTGTAAAAAAATATATAAAAAAACTCTATACAATATAAATAACATATAAACTCAAACTCACACTTTTTGGGAAAGGACGACCTTTTTAATGTCCTTTCCCTTTATTTATGGGGGTTATTGCTTTTGAATAATCGCTAAATTGGCTACCCTTAAATTTTTTTTATATTTTTTTAATATGATAAATACAAAAAATATTCACTTGTTTATACTGCTCAAAATCTTCGAATGTCAAATGTAAATAAATTTGTAACGTTATTTCGTTATAATTTTTATTGTAAAAAAAAAGAAAAATTATTCTTTTTCTTCTGTAGTTGATTTTGTTTTCCAAGTTGTCTCACCACAAGTCGTACAAACATAAGGAACTAAAACATCTTTTCCTTCAGGGCATTCAGTGCTTGTTAAGTCTACGCATAAAATACCTGTTTCTGAATCAATATATGCACGACCTTCCACACTTTTTTCTTGACAGTCTTGACAATTATTATTTTTCATTAAAATTCCTCCCAAAGTTAATATGTTCAAAAGTTGAAGTTTCATACCTATTATCGTATAATATTTTTCGAAGTAGGTGAACTATGAGTTTTAAAATTGGTAATGTTGAAATTAAAAATCCTGTTGTATTAGCGCCTATGGCTGGATATTCAAATACGAGTTTTCGTAAGATTATTAAAAGAATGGGGGCAGGTCTTATTTATGCTGAAATGGTTAGTGATAAGGCTTTAACTTATCAAAATGAAAAAACGTTTCGTCTTCTTAAGATGAGTGATGAGGAAAGACCTATAGCTCAACAAATTTTTGGGAGTGACGTGGATACTTTTGTTAAAGCTGCTAAAATTGTTGAAGAAGTAATGCACCCAGATATCATTGATATAAATATGGGATGTCCCGTTCCAAAAGTGGCTTTATCTGCTCAGGCTGGGAGTGCTTTATTAAAGAATCCAAAGAAAGTTTTTGAAATTGTTTCTCATGTTGTTGCCGCTGTATCGGTTCCAGTTACGGTAAAAATTCGAATTGGTTGGGATGATTCTTCAAAAAATTGTGTAGAGATTGCCAAAACCTGTGAAAAGGCTGGTGCTAAAGCAATTGCTATTCATGCTAGAACTAGAAAACAAGGATATTCCGGTAATGCCGATTGGTCTTGGATAAAAAAAGTAAAAGAAGCTGTTTCAATTCCGGTAATTGGAAATGGGGATATAAAAAGTTGCTTTGATGCTAAACGAATGCTTGATGAAACAGGGTGTGATGCGGTTATGATTGGGCGGGGAGTATTAGGAAATCCTTGGCTTATTCGAGATTGTGTAAATTATTTACAAGATGGTTCTTTACCTTTGCACGTTTCTAATGAAGAAAAAGTTTTGATGATGAAAGAACACTTTTCTTTATTAAAAGAAGATAAATCTTTAAAAACTGCTTTACTTGAAATTCGCTCAAACATTTTATTCTATTTAAAGGGAATGCCTAAAAGTAAAGAAATGAAGAGAATGATTTGTGAAGTTAAAAGTGAAGAAGAACTTTTAAAAGTTTTAGATGATTATTTAACTTTTTTAAAACAAACTCCAGATAGCAAGTAGAAAATAAACTAGAGCGCTTATATAGGTGTTCTTTTTTTTGTATTCTAATTTGTAACCTAAGTATAAAAATAACGTACTGATACTTGAAAAAAGAAAGCAAATGATTAGGAGAGAATATTTTTCTAGGAAAGTCGCGGCAATGATAAATCCATCAATTGAATTTGCAAATAGTAACATAAAAAGATGTTTTTCTGTTATTTCTGTTGATAGCGTTTCGTCTTGTTTTTTTAAACATGAAATGCCTAAAAGAGTAAAAATTGTAAATTTGATAAGTGGGTGATATATATTGATTTTAAAAAACGTAAATAAAATTAATAAAATACTTAAAATCATATAAGAAAGAAATCCTATTTTTAGATAGTTGGGAGTATAGTTTTCTTTTTTTAAAGAAAACCCAATTAAAAAAGAATCCATACTTGTGATGATTGCACTTATTATAAGCATATGTCTCACCTTTTATAGTGTATGACTCTTTTTTTTGCGTGTTTGGGTCTTTAGATACTTTTTTGATTTTTTCCTTATTCTTTCTGATCTTTAATAAGAATGATTAAAATAATAAGTACTACTAAATATTCTATATAAACTTTCTACTACCATAAACTACCACCCCGATATTCTTAAAAAGTATCTAGCTAACTTTAGTCAGCAGTTACAATCATAACATTTTTTGATATAACTTAGCTTAATGTGGTATGAAATAAAGTTTTTTGACTGTGAAATGAATTAAAACATAAAAAAACCTCGCTTTTTTACGAGGATTATAATCTTAAATGGCGCTCAATGTAGGACTCGAACCTACGACCCAACGGTTAACAGCCGTTTGCTCTACCGACTGAGCTAATTGAGCAGTACATACTGATTATATAGTAATTCTATGCAAATTGTCAACAAAAAATTGCGTTTTTATGCTATAATTTTTTATAGAATGGAGTAGGTTCTTATGAATTTTAATAATTCTAGTAATGAAGAAGATAAAAAAATTGAAACTTTAGATATGAATGAGTCGATAAAAGATCTTCCTACTTCTAAGTTTAAGTCGATTTTAGATGTAGAAAAGCAACAGGAAGAAATGCTAAACGCTTATGAAAGACAACATGTAAAAAAAGAGGATGTGAAAATTCCTGATTTGTCTAATGACGTTCGTATATTAGAGCAAAAATTAAAAGCTAAACAACATAGTGTTCCTATTTCTATTGTAGTTATTTTAGTTATTGTCATAAATATTGCTTGGTTTTTAGGTGTACGTTTTTTACTTGTTCCAAAATATGAAGAATATGTTAAGGAAAATGAGAAAATTAAAGCTGACTATGAAGAATTAAAAAGTCAAGTGGATGTAATTGTAGGGGAGTAGTTTGTAAAGTATTCCCTTTTTTTATATAATAATGTGGTGTGGTGAGAGTATATTTTAAAAAATTATGCATAAGAAAAAGGTTAGAAAGGATAATTATGTTAGAATTAAAAAAAATTAAAAAAAGTTACAAAACCGGAGATTTTATTCAGCATGCTTTAAAAGATGTTAGTTTAACTTTTAGAAAAAATGAATTCGTGGCAATTCTTGGTCCAAGTGGAAGTGGAAAAACGACTCTTTTAAATATTATTGGTGGTCTTGATCGATATGATAGTGGAGACTTAATTATTAATCAAAAATCCACCAAATCTTTTAAAGATCGTGATTGGGATGCTTATCGAAATAATTGTATTGGTTTTGTTTTTCAAAGTTATAATTTAATTAGTCATATTGATATTTTACATAATGTGGAAATGGGTATGACATTGTCTGGAGTGTCTAGTAAAGAACGAAGGAAAAAAGCAATTGAAGTTTTAACTAAGGTTGGCTTAAAAGATCATTTGCATAAAAAGCCAAATCAATTATCTGGTGGACAAATGCAAAGAGTAGCTATTGCTCGTGCTTTGGCAAATGATCCGGATATTATTTTAGCGGATGAACCGACTGGAGCATTAGATTCTAAAACAAGTGTTCAAATTATGGATTTAATTAAAGATATTGCTAAAGATAAACTTGTTATTATGGTTACGCACAATCCTGAACTTGCTCATACGTATGCGAGTCGAGTAATTGAAATGAAAGATGGCGAGGTTATTAGTGATTCTAAAGAGGTGAAGAAGAAAGAAGAAGATGAAGAATCTTATCATATAAGAAAAACTTCCATGAGTTTTTTAACAGCTTTACATTTGTCTTTGAATAATATACGAACAAAAAAGGGACGGACTATTTTGACTGCTTTTGCTTCTTCGATTGGAATTATTGGAATAGCGTTGATTCTAAGTTTGTCAAATGGCTTTGATAGGCAAATTGATATTTTTGAACAAAATACCTTGAGTTCTTTACCAATTATTATTAGTCAACAGTCTATGAATTTGGATGAAGAAACTATGACACAGCTACAAGAAGATATGTCTAGTAGTGATGCAGATTATCCGAATGTTTCGTATGTAATTCCGACGGAAAAAAAGATTGATGAATATACGCATAAGAATGCTTTAACAACCGAATATATTGATTATCTTGAGAAAATGGATTCTTCAAGTGTAGCAGGAATCACTTATACTTATGGAGTCGGATTGAATCTTCTTCAAAAAGTGGCTGGCAAAGTAGAACTTTTAAATACTCAAGATCTAGGTATTCAAAGTTTACCTTTTGCATTAAGCGATGAATTGGAAGATGTAGTAGATATGCATTACGATATATTAGCAGGGAAAAAGGCCACAGCTAAAGATGAAATAGTTTTAGTTGTTGACAGCAAAAATCAAGTGTCTACCGATATCTTACGTGCTTTAGGAATCACAAGCGAAGAAAATGTTTCGTTTGAAACACTCTTAAATTCGACAATTAAACTTGTTTATAATGATGATTATTATGTCAATTATGGAAATTATTATATTCCAAGTAATGATTTAGAAAATGTTTATAATAACTCAAATAATTTAACTTTGAAAGTTGTTGGCATCTTGCGTTTAAAAAGTGATTTTCCTAGTTATGTAGGTAGTTCAGGAATTTTTTATACGAATGATTTATTAAATGATGTTTTAGAAAAAAATCGTGCATCTAAAGTTGTCGAAGCTCAGAAAAAAGCAAATTATAGTGTTTTATCAGGAGAAATGATTGATACCTCAACTGAAGAGGGGATGGAAACGAAAGAAACTTTACTTGCTTATTTAGGTGATATGTCTGTTCCTTATATGATTTCTATTTATCCAAGAGATTTTGTGACAAAAGATCAAATTACTTCCTATTTAGATAAATATAATGAAGGTTTAGAGGAAGATGAACGCATAGTGTATATTGATCAAGCAAGTTTAATGAGTTCTTTATCAGGAAGTATAATGGATGCAATCACAATTGTTTTAATTGCTTTTAGTTCCATTTCTTTAATTGTTTCTTCAATTATGATTGGAATTATTATGTATATTTCTGTTTTAGAAAGAACAAAAGAAATTGGTATTTTAAGAAGTTTAGGGGCTCGTAAAAAAGATATTTCTAGGGTATTTAATGCCGAAACCTTTATTATTGGGGTTACTTCTGGTTTAATAGGTATCTTTATTGCCTGGTTATTGTTATTCCCAACAAACTCTTTATTGTATAACTTAACAGATTTAGAAAATGTTGCAGTAATGAATCCAATTCATGCGTTAATTTTAATAACTGTAAGTGTACTTTTAACTTTAATTGGTGGTTTTATTCCAGCAAAATTAGCTAGTAAAAAGGATCCAGTGATCGCTTTACGTACAGAATAGACAAGTCTCGACAAAATCGGACAAAACTTGTCATATTCTCCTCTTGTAATCTTAAAGAGTTTTGGTTATAGTAGGTTTCACCAAGCAAAAATTGTTTGGTAAATAGTTCCCATACTTTATATAACTACTACCCTATACAATACGCTTTAATCATTATCTTAGTCAAAACACACTTCTGTTTAAAATAATTTTTTGGAAATGGGAACTATTTTTGAAAGACAACAAAATGTTGTCTTTTTGTTTTTGCTTAGTACTTGACATTGCATAGTAGTTGTGATATTCTCGTATACAAGAGAGGAGTGATACTATTCATACGCAATTTAAAAAAGGTGTTTTAGAATTACTCGTCTTAAGTATAGTGAATGAAAAAGATGTATATGGTTATGAATTGGTTGAAAAAGTAAGAGAAGCTGTTGATGTTAATGAAGGAACCATTTATCCCATTTTAAAAAGATTAACTAATGAAGGTTTTTTTGAAACGTATTTGGTTAATTCAACGGAAGGACCAACAAGAAAATATTATCATATCACAGCAAAAGGGAAAAAAAGACAGCAAGAAGTCTTAGAAGAGTGGAAAGCTTTTTCTTATAGTGTTAATCAGTTTATGAAAGGGAGAGAATAATTGTGAAAAAAGAAGAATTTTTAAATAAATTACGTAAAAGATTAGAAATTTTAGAAGAAAAGGAAGTAGAAGATCTTTTAACTGAATATGAAGGATATATTGATGAAAAAATTGAAGCCGGTGCTACAGAAGAAGAAGCGGTAGATTCTTTTGGCGATATTGATGAACTTGCTGATGAACTTTTAAAGGCTTATAAAGTTAAAGTTCCTAAAAATGATGATCCAATTGGAAATTTTGCTAATAAAGTTGTAAAGATCATTGATCAATTAATTAAAGATTTTAGTCAAAAAAGTCCTAAAGAAATTGCACAATTTGTGATTGAGATTTTTCTGATTTTACTTCTTATTGGATTATGTCATATTCCTGTTTCTATACTTGTTGATTTAGGAGCAAACGTTTTTAATATTTTATCTTCACCACTAAATCGAATTTTTTATACAATTTGGCGTTTTGTTTTGGAATTTGCTTATTGTATTCTAGCTATTGTGGTTTTTGTGAGAATTTTTAATTACCGTTATTTGCAAAATGTTACTATAGATGGGGGAAAAAATTTTAAAGTTGAAGAACATAAAAAAAAAGGAAAGTCTAAAAAAGAAAAAGTTGTAGAAGAAGTTCAAGTTGAAAAAAGGAAGAGTGGTTTAACAAGTTTTAGTGAATTTATTATTAAAATTGGCGTATTTTTCTTGAAATTTTTAGCTATATGTATTTTATTTGGGGTTAGTATGTATTTAATTGGTATGGGAATTGTTCTAGCAATTTGTATTTATCTTTTAATTCAAGGCGTTACCTATTTTGGCTTTTATCTTGTCATGCTTTCTTTATTCATGTTAGGTCTTATCTTCTTTTGGCTATTATTTAATTTTGTATTAGACCGTAAAAATCATGGACTTCGTTTAGCTGTTTCTTTACTTGTTTCTTTTACTCTTTTAGGAGTAGGATGTGGGGTTGCTACTTTAGAAGTAGCTGAAACAGAGTTTATTAATTCTCCACCTAGTGATATTACTACTGAAGTTATGCAAGAAGAACTTGTGATGAATGAAGATACTATTTTTATTGGAAATATTTCTGATTATGTTGTAGATAATTCTTTAGAAAATGTTTTAGTCGAATATCGTTATTATCCACTTGGAAATAAAATGGCTACAAATATTCATAAGGATGATGATTTCGTTTATTTAGATTGGTCTTTAGAAAAAATTTATTTACGACAAGAACTTCTTTCTCATTTTATCAATGATTTAAAAGAAAAGAAGGTTTATAATTATTATATTGAACCAACGATTGTTATTACTGCAAATGAACAAAATATTGAAACGATTAAAGAAAATCGTCAAAAGTATTATCAAAATGAAACAAATTATTCTTCTTGTGATTTTGTACGGACATATTTTGTTGAAATGATTAAGGAAAGTGATGATGGCGTGGATTATACTGTAGTTTTATCCGAGTATCTTAGTGATGATCTTACAACTGTTCGATTAGATAAAGATATTGCTACTGATTTAAAAGTTGGTTTCTATTATGAATTTACTTTTAAAACTTATCAAGCTTATATAGATACAGATATTGAAAATATTTTTGATGAGAATGAAGTTGTAAGTGTTAAAGAAACTGACAAGGTTGGTGTAAATCAGATTCAACAAGATAGTTGTAGTATCTTTTATTAAAAAAGTTTATCCGCTTTCGGATGAATTTTTTTTTGTTTTATGCTAAAATATTTTTAGAGGATGATAAATATGGAAACACTAAACACGGAAATCAGCATGTTGGAACGTTATGGAGAAAATTTAACCAAAAAGGAATATATTACTGATCCAGCTATCTCAAGAGATGATGAGATAAAACAGTGTATTTTAACACTTTTGACTCCGGAGAAAAGTGCTTTATTAGTCGGTAAGCCTGGTATTGGTAAAACAGCGATTGTTGAAGGCCTTGCTTATCGTATTCAAAAAGGGCTTGTTCCAGATGCTTTAAAGGGATGGGAAATTATTAAGGTGAATATTACTTCTCTTTTAGGCTCTATTAATGCTGATGGTCAAACAGAAAGTCGAATTGATATGTTGGTTAAAGAATTAAATGCTCGAGATAAAACTATTTTATTTATTGATGAAACGCATGTTTTAGTAAATAAAAATACTTCAGAAAATGGTGGCATTGACTTTGCTAATATGTTGAAAGCTGGCCTTGATAGAGGAACGATTAAAATGATTGGCGCTACAACTACAGAAGAGTATGAGACATATATTTTACGTGATCGAGCATTTTTAAGAAGATTTCAAAAAATTGATGTTTTGGAAACGGATAAACCAACAACTGTTAAAATTTTGTTAGGAACTTTACCTAAACTTGAAAAACAAATTGGTGTAAAACTTAATTATTCAGATTTCGTAAAAGAACGGATTATGACTTTTATTGTAGAAATGACTGATGAATATAAAAGGGTGTATGAAGTGGCTTCTAGGTATCCAGATATTTGTTTAACTATTTTGTCAAATGCTTTTACCTATGCTTTATTTGATAATGAAAAAGAAGTAAAAATGAAGCATGTTTATAAAGCTATTTGTAATGCTAAGAATATTTATGAAGATGTGAAGAAAAAAGAAATTGAACGTTTTAAAGTAGAATTTAAAGATTTACTCGCTGAAGAAAATGTGAATTTGGATGAAAGGGGATAAGATTTATGGAAAAAGTTAGAGTCTTTCAAATTGGTTGTGGAAAGATGAGTAAATATTTAATGCGATATGTTTATGAAAAAGGTGGAAGTATAGTAGGAGCTGTTGATATTAATCCTTCTCTTTTAGGAAAAGATATTGGAGTTGTGATGGAAACAGAGGATAAAGATATTGTTATTTCATCAGTGACAGACTTGGATAAACTTTTAAAGGAAACGAAACCCAATGTTGCTTTTATCGCGACTATGAGTACTTTAAATGATATTTGTGAAGTAGCTAGAACCTGTTTATGTAATGGAGTTAATGTTTTAACTACTTGTGAAGAGGCTTTTTTTGCTTCAAATTCTAATCCAGTTGTTTTTAAAGAACTTGACGCTCTTGCAAAAGCTAATCATGTAACGATGGTGGGTTGTGGTTATCAAGATGTGTTTTGGGGAAATATGATTGCTAGTATTTGCTCTTCGATGCATCGAATTACCAAAATAAAAGGACGAAGTTCTTATAATGTAGAGGATTATGGTATTGCTTTAGCTAAAGCTCATGGAGCAGGGTTAACGCCTGAGGATTTTGATAAGACTATTGCAAGTACTAATCATATGAGTGAAGAAGAACGAGAAAAATTAATGAAAGAAAAATCTTTTTTTCCAAGTTATATGTGGAATGTTGCTGGATGGCTTGCAGATAAGCTTGGTATTCATATTGTTAGTATAAAGCAAGAATGTTTTCCAGTTTTATGTGAAGATGAACTTCAGAGTAATACCCTTGATATGACTTTACATAATGGAATGGTTCGAGGCATGAATGCGGTTGTTACAGCAACGACTAAAGAAAATATTCTTTTGGAAATTGAATGTATTGGTAAAGTATACACTAAAGATGAAGAAGATGAAAACGCTTGGACAATTTATGGAGAACCGACAACGATGGTTTTAAACTCAAAGCCAGATACGGTTATGCTTACATGTGCGGATGTTGTAAATCGTATTCCTTCGGTATTAAAAGCACCTAGTGGATTTGTTTCAACAAGTCAACTAGAAAGTTCGGTATACATCGTAAATTGTTTTGACGAATATTTATAGTATTCGTTTTTTCTTTTGTGGTATACTAAACATATGGAGTAGAGTAGTATGGAAGAAAAGAAGTTACGAATTGATAAAAAAGTTTTATTTGTTTTACTTGCTATATTTGGAATTATTTTGCTTTTTTTATTTGTGTATTTTTTTCTAGTTCCTAGATTTCGGTTGAGTAATTTTTCTTCTAAAGTTACTGTGCCTTTAAAAGCTGATTTTACTTATAACGTTGGAAATGCTTGTTATGGAACATTTTTCCATTGTGAAGAAGTTAAGGCTACGGAAAGTGGAGAAGTTGATACTTCGAAATTGGGAAGTTATACAGTAGTTTATACTTACGAATATGAGTCAAAAACTTTTGAAAAAGAGCAAACTGTAGAAGTTGTAGATTTGGAAAGTCCTACAATAGAGGTTGTTGGCGAAGAACCTTTGACTTATTGTGCGAATCATAAAGGCTATGGATATGAAGTAAAAGCTACAGATAATTATGATGGGGATCTTACAGATAAAATTACGAGTACGGTTTTAGATGAGGAAATTGTTTTTGAAGTGACAGATTCTTCGGGAAATAAAGCTTCTCTTTCTAAACCAGCAATTTTAAAGGATGAAGATGCTCCAACGATTTCTTTAAATGGAGAGGAAAATGTTTTTATTCCTTTAAATGGAACTTATGTTGAAGCAAATGCGTCAGCTACTGATATGTGCGATGGAGACTTAACATCCCAAATTACGATTGAAGGAGTAGTTGATACAACGGTGGCAGGTGAATATCAACTTGTTTATAAAGTTTTAGATAGTAATCAAAATGAAGCAACAGTGACTCGTTATGTATATGTTTATGAGTCTTCAGATTATCCTTCATTAGATGGAAAAAATATCTATTTAACATTTGATGATGGTCCAAGTAAATATACAGATAAATTGTTGGATGTTTTAAAAAAATATAACGTAAAAGCCACTTTTTTTGTCACGGATCAAGGATTAACTAAGGGATATGATGACGTTATAAAAAGAGCTAATGATGAGGGACATACTATTGGTCTTCATTCTAGTAGTCATAATTATGGATATATTTATTCAAGTGTAAATGCGTATTTTTCTGATTTAAATGCTATTCAAGCTAAAGTGGAGCGAATAACTGGAGCAAAATCAACTATTGTTCGTTTTCCTGGTGGAGGGTCTAATACGATTAGTAAAAATTATGATGCAGGATGTCATATAATGAGTAAACTTACAAAGGCTGTTCAAGCTAAAGGATATCGATACTTTGATTGGAATGTTGACAGTAAAGATGCCGGGGGTGCAAAAACTGCTGGAGAGGTTGCTTCTAATGTGATTAATTCTTTAGGAAATCAAAGTACTTATGTTGTTTTACAACATGATATTAAAGAATATAGTGTTGATGCTGTAGAAACTATTATCCAATTTGGCCTTTCTCATGGATATACTTTTCAAGCTTTAAAAATGGATAGTCCAAGAGTGGAGCATAGTGTAAATAATTAAAAAAATCTAATAAGTACTCTTATTAGATTCGAAGCTATATTCTGTATAAGGAATATGGTTTTTATAATTTTCAATCATGATTTTTCTAGTGTCGGCTAAATCTTCTGGAAGTTCATTAATTTTGAACCATTTTAATTCATTGCATTTATCCGGTTCCATAATTTTTGGGGTGTTTTGATATGTATTTGCCCAAAAAGTTATAAGTATGTAATCGGCATCTTCAAAATGAGCATGCATTGTGGAACTAAAATATAAATCTTCCTTTTTCAAATTTATGTTTATTTCTTCTTTGGCTTCTCTAATCATTGCTTCTTTTACGCTATCGTTTTCTTCAAGATGTCCAGAACAGGATACATCATATTTTCCGCTTAAAACTTCTGTATGATATCTTTTTTGAAGTAAAATATATTCTGTGTTGTTTTCAATCTTTGTTAATATTAAGAAAACTGCACAGCGAAGTGTGTATCTTTTTTTCATTAATTTTTATTCATAATTGCAAGAACAACAATTAGAATAATCGCGACAACAATTCCGAAGATTAATATAGTTAAGACATCTTGAGACATATATTGTAAAAGAAAATCACGAATAGAATTCCATAAATCGATAAAGAAATCAGTAACAGGTCTAAAAAAATCTTGAATATCTGTCCATATAGATAAAATCATCAAATAAATCACTTACTTTCTTAAAAACATTATAATATATACTTGCAAAAGTAGCAATAATTTGTTAAGATATTCGAGTAATGGCGGAATTGGTGAAGTGGTTAACACTCCGGATTGTGGCTCCGGCATGCGTGGGTTCGACCCCCACATTTCGCCCCATATGTTTATTGTCCCCCGTATTTACGGGGTTTTTATATTCATCCTTTTATGTTATGTAACAATTACGTAACATTTCCTCCATTCTTTTTTAATAATTCTTTTATTATATTTCGGTATTATATACATAAATTTAATAAAAAATGGTTAAGGTTATGTTATAATGGTTATAGTTTAGAGGTATGTTTTATGGATGAGAAACAATGGGATTCTAGCGTGAATGAGTATGAAGAAATATATCAGCCTAGCAATTATATAAAACAGTTACAATGGGATGTGGCAATAGGATTACAACAAGTAGATAATTTAAAATCATCTAAATATTTAGAACAAATTAGTAAAAAAAATATTTTAGGTGAATTAACAATTAAAGAAGTAGAGCAAAGTTTAAGAGAATATTACACTACGAAAGAAAAACAAAAAGATATTAATCATATTGAATTAGAATGTGACTTTGTATCTATGAGAATTGTTGAATTGTTGAGTCTTGATAATTTTGAATTATCAGTAGATTATCTAAAATATATTCATAGATACTTATTTCAAGATGTTTATGATTTTGCAGGAAAGTTTAGAACAATTGATTTTTCTAAACATGAAAAAATATTAAATAATGATTCCGTTGCATATGGAGATTCTAAAAACATTAGCAGAATCATTAGAATATGATATTGGTATAGTGACCAAATAATTCTATACAATAATAAGTGTAAATTTAGTATATTTTTTTTCGATTTGTCAAAAAAAGGATTGATAAGAAAATTTTTGCAAGGACACAGTCTTTTTGATGGTGTCCTATTTTTCTTTTATGGAGAAAAATTTAAATAAAAATTTTCTTTGCAAACATCTATTCATATGGTAGAATATGGCAAAAGAGGAAGAGATTGCTAAGAAACCCTTTTTTATTTGATCATATAAGGTAGATTCTTTAAAGGTAAATCCTCTTTTATTAATGACTTCGACAGCATGATAAAC
>CAJFEV010000013.1 GCA_904374795.1 uncultured Bacilli bacterium | reverse complement strand
TAGAATTTTGCAACAAAAAAATGCGTTTTTTTTAGGTTTTATCGCATTTTGTGAACAACTTGACTACTTATGCACTTTCATTAGCTGTGAATTGTAACAAAAAATCTTGTAATTCTTGCCATGGATCTTTTCGATTTATTCTTTTAATTGCTTCTTTCATTGTTATTTCGTTTGGTTTTATTTTATCTAATTCACTCCATTTAATCGGCATGGAAACCGGAATGTTTTTTCGTAACCGAACTGAATATGGCGCGACACTTGTGGCTTTTTCGGTATTTCGTACCCAATCAATAAAAATTTTGTTTTTTCTTTTTTTCTTACTCATATTGCTCGTGTATTTATCAGGCCACTTTTTTTCCATTAGTTTGGCAATATTTTTGGCAAAATCACGAAATGTATCCCAGTTTTTCATTGGCAATGGAACAACTACATGATACCCTTTTCCACCACTTGTCTTTAAAAAGGCTGGTAAATTTAATTCATCTAAAATTCTTTTTAAATCCTTTACTCCTTCACGTACTTTTTCTAAAGAAAGTTTTTCATCGGGATCTAAATCAAAAATCATTACGTTTGGCTTTTTTATTTTAGGAACATTACTTCCCCATATATGAAACTCATAACTATTCATTTGAACTTCGGATAAAAGCCCTTGTTCATCTTTAATATAATAGTAATCTTCTTTTTTTCCTTTATCATTTATTATTTTTATTTTTCCTAAATAGTTATCAATATTTTCAAAATGTTTTTTATAAAATTTTTCTTTTTCAATACCTTCTGGGCTTCTTATGGTACTAATAAGTCTGTTTTTTATATATGGAAGCATACGTTTTGCTACTTTTTCATAATATGAGAAAATGTCTTTTTTCGTAATTCTATTTTTTTTATCAATGAGTTTTTTTGGATTTGTTAAGACTATTTTTCCTGCAATTTCTTCCATTGTTTTTCCACTACGGATGCTCGTTGTAAATTTTTTTATATCTTGGTATTGTTCTTCATCTTTTTCTTTAATCAAAAGCCAATTTTCTTCTTTAAAGGGAATCAATGTCCAATGTCCTTTTAGTCTTTTTCCATGTAATAAGAATTTTATGGGCTTTTTAAAAGAAACTTTTGATGTGATTGGCTCCCAATATCCTTCATCCCAAAGCATGACTGTTCCTCCACCATATTCTCCTTTTGGAATTGTTCCTTCAAAATTTCGATAATTTAAAGGATGATCTTCTACTTTTACGGCTAATCTTCTATCTTTTGGATTATAAGATGGTCCTTTGGGTACTGCCCAGCTTTTTAACACTCCGTTCCATTCTAATCTTACATCAAAATGATCTTTGCGAGCCATATGATGCTGAACAACAAAGTGAAGTTTTTTGGCACTTTTTTGCTTTTTACCTACAGGTTCTTTTGTTTTTTTAAAATTTCTTTTTTCATTATATTTTTGTAATTCTTTCATAATAAAAACCTCTTTTTTAGTATTCTAAAAAAAAGGCTTTTTATACTTTATTTCAAAATTCTAGTTAATTTTTCTATTTGCTCGTTTAAATACTGATATGCTGATTTCATATATTCTTCTTTTTCTAAATTTATGTCTAAAGTTTTTAATGAATCAATAATTGATTTTGTATTTCCAATTTTTAAAAATTCCAAATACTTTTGCTGTAAATTTTCATTTTTTAACTTGTGTACAATTTCGATTGCTAAAGCTGTACCTATTGTATATTGATATAAATAGTAAGAACGATTCATAAATAAATGAGGAATTTTTGCCCACGAATATTTTACCATATCGTCTAAAATCACACTTTCTTGATTATACTTGTTAAATATTTGTAAATATATTTGATTTATTGTATCAGCTGTTAACACTTGATTTTTTTCTTTTTCTTTTATTATTGTATCTTCAAATTCAGTTAATAACATTTGATTAAATAAGGAATTCCCTAGTGTAGATACAATGTCTGTTAATAAGTATATTTTTTCTTCTTTAGGTAAATTTTGGGTTAACATGTATTCATTAAAAAGAATTTCGTTAACTTTTGCAATTACTTCAGCAATAAACAAACTGTATTCAAAGTATGGATATCCCTGCTCTTTAGCATATGAAGTATGAATAGAGTGACCTAATTCATGCACAAGATTTCTAGCACTTATAAGGTTATCATGATAATTTAAAGATGCGTATGGAACTCCACAGTAAGAAATGCAGCTAAATGTCATTTTTCTTTTATTTTTCTTTGGATAAACATCTACCCATCCTTCTTTAAAAGCTTTATCTATTGTTTTTACATAGTTATCACCTAAAATATTTAAAGACTCCTTAGCATACTCTATTGCTTGGGACAATTCTATTTTCATTTTTGAAACTGTTCCTAGTGGTAAAGATGTATCATACGTATGTAATTCTGATAAACCTAATACTTGTTTTTTTAATTCTGAAAATTTTCGGAAAATTTGCAAATTTTGGTTGGTTATTTTAATTAAATTTTCTATAGTATTTTCGGGCAACTCATCCAAGAACATTTTTTGTGATAATATTGAAGAAAATTTTTGCGTTTGTGCTTGTTTTAATTCTATTTCATATTTTTTATTTAACAATATAGCTAATGTATTTTGAATTTTTTGGTAGGCCGCATTATACACAGTGTATGCATTTTTACGAATTTCTACTTTTTTACTTAGTAAAAGTTCTTGAAATAATTTTTTAGTTAAAAGTACCTCTTTTCCTTCTTCATTTGTTACATACCCAAGAGATAAATCGTTTTCCGATAAACAGCGATATAATTCTTGAAAAGAAATTTGCTCATGATGTAAAAATGCAAAAAGTTCTTTATTTTCTACTTGAAATTCTTTTTTTCTTAAATATAAAGAAAGATAACGATTATAGTATGGATTTTCATTTATAAATTTTTGTATATTTTCAGCGTTTTCTAAGATAAATTTTTCAAAAATTTGCGATATTTCTACAATTTGCTCATATATTTGTAAGGTTTCATTAAACATGTTTTGATGTTCTTCATCTTGATTATTTATATCTAGAAATCTTTTTGGATAACAGTATATTTTTTCAATTTGTTCATCGATTTGAATTTTTTCTTCTAAAACTTCTTTAAAAGTATCCATAGTTAATTTGTTTAAATGACTTTCATATTTTCTAATTTTTTTTTCAAGTTCTTCTTTTTCTTCCAACCATTTTTCTTTACTTTGAAAAATATGCATTAAATTCCAATTTGTCTGCATTTAAAACTTCCTCTTTCTAAATCTTATTATAATAAAACAAAGAACTTGTTATACATTCTTTGTTTTATTTTTTGACTACAGGTTCTTTTTTTTTAAATTTCTTTTTTCTTTATATTTTTGTAATTTAATACAAACCTCTTTTTTGACATTTCAAAAACAAGTTTTTTTATACTATTAAGCTTTTTTTGGACTTTTTTTACTAAGGTTATATCCCATAATCAATATTAAAATAATTACTACACCAAAAATAAATGCTAAAACGATACCTGATGAACTTTCTTCTTCAACTTTTATTTCATCTAGATTACCGCTTTCTACTTCTGCTACTACATCATAAGGATTTTCCGCACTTATTAGATTTTCAATTTCATCTATAATTTCTTCATCATCTGAAGAAGCATATCCATTGAAAACTTTCGTTCCAATTACCATGTAAGGATATCCGGAAACATCATCCCCAAATTTTGCTCCAACTTTTTCATATAAATCCCAGTTATCTGAATTATTTCCTACTTCATAAACCACAAAATTTACTTTATCTTGATATTCTTCAGCAATTGTTCCTAAAAATGTTAGTAATCTTTGACAATATCCGCAGCCGTCGCCTCTAAAAATATATATATTTGGTAAATCATCTGATGGTTCTTTTTCTTCAAAATCGCAAGTAAGTTCTTCGGAATCACAAGCTTCTTTTAATGTCTCTGTAACTACCTCCGCTTTTGCTGTTTCAAGGAAAAAGAATGAAGATAGAATAAGTAAAGTAGCAATTATTCCTTTTTTTATCATTTGTACATCACTCCCTAGATAAGTATAGCATAAAACAAAAAAAGAAAAAGGGAAAACTCTCCTTTTTCACATATTTTTCATTTAATTCATTGATTATCGGCAATATTTTTGTAATATTGATATCTTTTTATAGCAGTAGTTTTGTTGTCTTCTAGCAATACATTTGCCATTTCTTTATTTTTTATACTTAGCGAACGATATCGTACTTCTCTTTCTAGGAAATCACGATATTTCTCAAAGTTTGGTGTTTTTGAATCAATATACAGTTTTTCATCTTCTGGTTTATAACGCATTAAAATGGTGTAACCTACTTCAACTGCGAGTTTTTGCTCTTCGGTTGTACAACTCATACCTCCTTTAATTCCGTGTTCAATACAAGGTGAATAAGCAATGATAATGCTTGGCCCTTGATGGGCTTCAGCTTCTTTAAACACTTTTAAAGTTTGCATCATATTTGCACCTAAAGAGATGCTTGCCACATAGCAATTTGGATAACTCATCGCAATTCTAAATAAATCTTTTTTATGAGAACGTTTTCCTAAATCGGCAAATTCAGCTACCTGACCAATATGACTTGACTTGCTCATTTGTCCGCCGGTATTGGAATACACTTCGGTATCTAAAACTAAAATTTTGATATTTTCTTCTGAAGATAATACATGATCAATTCCACCGAAACCAATGTCATAGGCCCATCCGTCACCACCGATTGCCCATACTGTTCTAGCCGGAATATAATCTAATAAATTTTTTAAGGTTCCAATGTTATTATCTTTAGATAGTTCTTCTTTAATTTTTGCTGTTATTTCATAATTTTCTTTATTTTCTAGCCAGTTTTGATATAGTTCTTTTGTTTTTTCTGGAACTGTTTTTAAATTTTCCTGCATGATTTTTTCAATTCGTTTTCTTTTATTTTGATAAGATAAGTGCATTCCATAAGCAAATTCAGCGTTATCTTCAAAAAGACTGTTTGCCCAAGGAATGGTATAAGGTGTTGATGGAGCACTTCCGCCGTAGATAGATGAACATCCTGTGGCATTCGCAATTACTATTTCATCTTTATAAAGTTGAGTTAATAAACGAATATAAGAAGTCTCACCACAACCAGCACAAGCACCTGAAAAAGCAAATCCTGGTTTTAACATTTGACTACCTTTAATTGTATATTTTGGAAAAATTTCTGGATTTTGATACGTATCAAAATACTTATTGGCAGTTTGTTGTTTTTCCTCTTCATATGAGCCTAGATATAAAGCTTTTTTGCCATTTTTTCCTGGACAAATTTTTACACAAAGACCACATCCCGTGCAGTCTGCTTCTGAAACACTTATTAAATAATGATAATTAGCTGCTCCCATAGCAATAGGCCCTTTATCCTCTTTGATTAAGAAAGGTCTTATTACAGCATGAGGGCAAACAAAGGAACACATTCCACATTGAATACAATTTTCAGGAATCCATTTAGAAACTAAACTAGAAATTTTTCTTTTTTCTTTTGCAGAAAGACCTCCTGGAAACTTACCTTCGCTTAATGGTAAAATTTCTTTTACCGTAAGCTCATTACCTAAACGTGCATTCATTTTTTCAATAATATTTTTTGGAAGATTTTCTTTGTTTATTTTTTTGTCTGTCTCTGTTACAACTAATTTTCTTACTTTTTTTAAAGCTTCAGAAATAGCTTCTTGGTTATTTTTTACGACGTCGTCTCCTTTTGTTTTAAAACTTTTTTCAATAGATTCATTTAATTTTTGTAAAGCATCTTTTTCTCCTAATAAATTTAAAATAATAATTTCCATTATTTTACTGATTTTTCCAGGAATGTGATTTTTCATAGCGATCTCATCAGCATCAATAGTAAGAATTTTTAAATTTTTGTTTAAGATATTTTCGATGTCTTCTTTAGACATTTTTTCTAAACATTTTTGCTCATCTTTGGTGTTGATAAGTAAAACACTATTCGGTTTAGCTTTAGTTAAAAGTGTATATTTTTCAAAGTATTCATCTTTGGTAACAACAGTTAAATCGGATGCGGTAACATAGTAAGGAGCATGTATTTTTTCTTTCCCCATTCTTAAATGACTGACCGTTACTCCACCACTTTTTTTCGAATCATATTCAAAATATCCTTGAACATAATCTTTTTCACCCATAATGTGCATAATATCTTTGCTAGCTGATACCATACCATCTGAACCAAAGCCATAGATTTGAATTTCGTATGCATTTAGATTGATTTCGTACTCTTCAATTGGTAAACTTGTATGATTTACATCATCTACAATTCCTATCGTAAAGTTGTTCTTTGGTTCTGTTTCTAACATTTTGTAAACCGCATAAATATCACTTGGAGTAGTATTTTTACTAGATAAGCCATATCTTCCCCCAACAATTTCTATTTCTTTATCTTTTAATGTTGTGACCACATCTACGTATAATGGTTCACCTGCACTTCCTGATTCTTTAGTACGATCTAAAACCGCAATTCTTTTTACTGTATCCGGTAAAATTTTTTCTAAATATTTTTTACTAAATGGCCTATATAAATGAACTATTATGCAGCCTATTTTTTGGCCTTTTTTCATTTCTTTTTCAACCACAAGTTTAATTGTATCGGTGATACTTCCCATGGCAATAATGATTCTTTCAGCATCAGGAGATCCAAAATATTCAAAAGGAGCATAATGTGTGTCAGCCAGTAGATTGATTTTTTGCATATAGCTGTTTACTATATCCGGCATCTGCTCATAAAGTGGAGCTCTTGCTTCTACGCTTTGAAAGTAAATATCTTCCGTTTCAGACATTCCATATTGCTTTGACTCACCAATATTTAAAGAGCGTGATTTAAATTCTTTTAATTTTTGCTCATCCACTAAAGCAATTAAGTTTTCCCGACTTAAAGGTTCTAAAACGTTTAACTCATGACTGGTGCGAAAGCCATCAAAAAAATGAAGGAATGGTAATGATCCTTTTATACTTGATAGGTGAGCAACAGCGGCTAAATGGTATGTTTCTTCAACATTTGAACTAGCAAGCATACAAAAGCCAGTTTGTCTTGTGGCATATATATCAGAATGGTCTCCAAATATAGATAACGCATGGGTAGCAACGGTTCTTGAAGCAACGTGAATTACACCAGGTAAACACTCGCCTGCTATTTTATACATATTTGGAATCATTAATAATAATCCTTGACTTGCTGTAAAAGTAGAAGCAAGAGAACCGGCTAAAAGTGCTCCATGCATTGCCCCAGCAGCACCTGCTTCAGATTGCATTTCCGTTACATGAACTATATCGTTAAACAAGTTTTTTACCTGTTTGCTACTTTGAGCATCCATGTTACTCGCCATTGGACTTGAAGGCGTGATTGGATAGATACTTGCAACTTCGCTAAAAAGATATGCCATCATTGAACATGCTGTATTTCCATCTACTATTTGTTTCATATATTCACATCCTATTCTTTTTTATTATATCATGATTTTTTAATTTTCTAATAATTAAAACACAAAAAAAGAACAAAAACTGTTCTATAAAATTATTCACATAATTTTTGGATTTCTAATGATAATAAATTTATTTTTGCTTTTTTTAATTTTATTGTTTTATTGTTTTTTTCAATTATTATTTTTAATATTCTTTGGAGTTCATCATTAGATAGTTTATCTGTATCAATTTGATATACATTTTTTAAAAATTGTTTACTCTTTTCTTCCATGTTTTATTTCTCCCAATTTCAATGAAATATTTGCTTCTAGTTCTTTTCGTGTATCTTGAATTTCTTTTAATTTTTGCAATAATAATTCTTCTTTTTTATTCAATTTTTCTATCTCTTTTGTTTGCAGCAAAATACAATTTAATAGATCTTCATTTTCAGTCTGTTCTAGGATTTTTTTAGCTCTATTTTTTTTCTCTTCTTGTTTTATTCTATAGACACGCTGTTGAGTTTCATACCATAACCGTTGACGCTCTCCCCAATAATATGAAGGGCCAAAATATTTTTCCATTTTCATCTTTTTCTGCTTTAGATCTTTTTCATCAATAATTGGAATTTTACGTTTTGAATTAGGAAGCGCGACTTCCTGCCATATTTGAACTATGTGACAATCAGGAACAAATTTTAAATTTCTTGCATCATCTAAAACTGCTTCTTTACAAATTTCAAAAGTTTTTAAATTATCAGGCATCATTGAAATCAAATTTTTTCTTTCGTGCACCCCTTTTATATACATATCATCTGTTATAAATTCTTTAGGCATATAGCGTATTGCGAGTACATTAGATGCAAAAGCCATATCACATACTTTTTTAGTACGCATTTCCTTAGAAACGTTTCTTAAAGCTTTACCATTTTGTTTTACAGCTGTTTCAACTATTTCTTCTGTTAAAAATTTATTAGGTAGATGTTTTAATATTGTACCGTCTTGCGATACAGCTACTAGACACAGATCATACGTTTGATACGTTTTAGGAATACTTAAAAATGCTCCTCCACAATTACTACATAAACAATAAAAAAAGCTTTCTATATCTTCTACTTCTTTTGGAACTTTAATAGTATATGGATTCCATTCATCAGAACTATGTCCATTAGAAGTAAAAGATATATTTTTTTGACAGTCTAGTATTTCGAAATCCCAGTATGTTAAGCTATATAGCTTACTAACATTACCTTTTATCTTTTGATATCTTTCTTGCATTTTTATTTTCCCCCTTCTTTGAAACGCCATTATTCTACTATAAAACTCTAAAAAATGTAAGCTTTAAGAAAAAATCCAAAAAAAAGAGGAGATTTTTATTCTTTATTTTAAATAATGATAATATTTCATCATATTTTGATAATCCTTTTCGTCTACTTTTTTAAATTTATACCAAAATCAACATTTATTGAAAACATTCTTAATTTTTTTTATTTTTTCTTTCTTCATTTTTTAGTTTCTTCTGTTTCTTTTACAATATAAATAGGTCTTTTTTTGGTTTCTAAATATGTTTTAGCTAAATATTCACCAAATATTCCCATGAAGAATAATTGAATTCCACTTACAAAGATAATGATACATGCAAGGCTTGGCCAACCACCTACTGGATCTCCCCAAATTAAGGTTTTACAAATAATTACGATAATCATAATAAATGCAATAAAACAGAATAGAACGCCTAAAAAAGCTGCAATGGTTAATGGTACAGTAGTGAAAGCAACAATTCCTTCAATTGCATATTTGAATAGTTTCCAAAAGGACCATTTGGTTTCTCCAGCTACTCTTTCGACATTTTCAAATTCTAACCATTTTGTTTTGTATCCTACAAAACTCCATAATCCTTTTGAGTAACGATTATATTCCCTACAAGATATGATTGAATCAACCATTTGTCTTGTCATTAATCTGTAATCTCGTGCGCCGTCAACCATTTCTACTTTACTCATATGATTAATAATTTCATAAAATCTTCTAGCAAAAAAGCTTCTGATTGGTGGTTCACCTTTTCTTGTTACTCTTCTTGTTCCTACACAGTCATAATCTTCTTCTTCAATATATTTAACCATTTCTGGTAACATTTTTGGTGGATCTTGTAAGTCAGCATCCATCAAAGTTACGTAATCTCCTGTTGAATAATCAAGTCCTGCCAACATGGCGGCTTCTTTCCCAAAATTTTTGGAAAAGGAAACGTAACGGACTCTTTTATCTTCTTTGTTTAACTCTTTTATGATTTTTAACGTATTATCCTTTGAGCCATCGTTTACAAAAATAAGTTCAAATTTATAATTTGACATACTTTCCATTACTTTAGACATTTCTTTATAAAATAATGGTAAGGATTCTTCTTCATTATAACAAGATACAATTACACTAATTTTTTTCATTTTTCACCCCTAATTTTTTCGTATAGGAAGTCATTCTTCCGCCACTAATTTTTATGATTATACCTTCATTTAACAATTGATTTAATGCCCTTTCTATTGAACCTTCACTGATATCTGGACACATCTCAGTTATTTCTCTTTTTGTTATTTTAGAAACTTGCTTTTCTATAATAATTTTTACTCTTTCTTTAACTGTTAATTTCTTATTTGTGATATATTCTACTCTATTTGAAAAATCTCTATATGCCCTTAAAATTACCCCTAGATAATATTCAACAAAATAACTATAGTCATTTTTATTTTCATGCCAATTTATAGAACTTTTTTTTAAACTATCATAGTAACTTTCCTTGGAATTTTCAACCAATTTTTCAATACTAATATATTTTCCTACTATATATCCATTTTTATACAATAGTAAAAGAGTTAATAATCGACTCATCCTGCCATTTCCGTCTATAAATGGATGGATTGATAGAAAATCAAGAATAAATATAGGAATTAAAAATAGAGGATCTATTTCGCCTTTTTGGATTTCCTTATTATATGAATCACACAGTTCTTGTAAAGATATAGGAGTTTCAAAAGCTGAAATTGGCTTAAACCTTATTCTCCTTTTTCCATATTCATCTTCTTCCTCAATACAATTATCTGAAGATTTAAATTTGCCGGCATTCGAACTTGCACTATATTTATATAAATTTTTATGTAATTGAAGAATTATGTTAGGCGTTACATCTATATTTTCATAGTTTTCATGAATTAATTCTAATACGTCTCTATAACCGGCTATTTCTTCTTCATTTCTATTTTTTGGTTCGACTTTATCATTAATTATTTCCCTAATTCTCTCATCTGTTGTTTGTATGCCTTCAATTTTATTTGAATATTCAGAACTTTGTATTTTAGCTATTTTTAATAAACTGGTAAGAACATCTTTTTGGGATTCAATATATAGAGTTTGCTTTCCTTTATATTCATGAATTAAAGAAACTATATTCACAATATTGGGAGTTAATAATTTTTCTGATTCCATTCTTAAATCATATTTTCTCATACTCTCTCCCCTCTTTCATTTGCAACATTATAAGCTGAATTGTTGCAAATGTCAATTTTTTGTTGCAATTAATTTAATAATATACATTTATACTACCAAAACTAAGTGTTTTAAAATCTGCATTTTTTATTTCTTCAGGAATTTGATTTTCTTTTAAAAAGATGTATATATTGCCTTTTTTTATTTCGTCTAACCGAAAATAATATTTATCCACTTGGATAATATTGTTTCCATCCATTATCTTTTTTTCGTTAAATGTGTATGGGTCTATTTCTAATGCAAGCATCGTATATATATAGGGCTGATGGTAATCTTCATCAATCACATAAATTTTATCTGCATCACTTTGACTTGCGAAGGATAAAGCTGATGCTATATCTTCTTCTGATACAAAGAAATAGGTATCATGAACTTCTTTGGGATATTCTTTAAAATAATAGTGACCGAAGGAAAGAAACATGATAAGATACATAGTTAAAATGACATATCCACTCCAATTTTTCTTGGATATTAAAGCACTTATTCCCATGATAATAAAATAAATTAACGGAAAATAAATGGCATTTGCTCGATTAATATTTGGTCCATCTAAAATCATGGTAATAAGAAAAACTGAAATAAATAAAGCCAGCATTATTCCATCTAAATTTATCTTTTTTTCTTTAATAGCTTGAATTGTATTTTTACAAACTAAAATAAATCCATAAATACATAAAGGAATACTAAAATAATAAACTGTTCCATATTCTTTAAACGCATTGTAAATTAAACCGTCATTAGAAAATAAAATTCCAAAAATGTTAAAATTCTTCCAAATATTTTGAAGACTAAATTCACTTCCCCGATAGAAAAAAAGTTTTGGAATAGATAAGAATGGTGTTTTTATTTCATTTATCAATCCATTATTCACTGCGAGCATTAAAATTAAAGGTAAAGCTAAAATAAATAATGGTATTCCAAGAAGAAAACACTCACTCCATTTTATTTTTTTACTATATAAACCATATAATAAAACTATTGCGAGAAAAATTGGTAAAATTAAGTAAGAAACAGCATAGGTATATAATGTTAATCCAAAACTTATTCCAGAAAAAATAAACCATCTTTTTTTATGTTTTGTAAGAGCTTGGTATAGAAAATAGCAAGAAATTATTATCATTGGAAATAATAAATAGGACTCTAACCCCCATCTAGAATGCATGATGGAAAATGGTAAACACACTAGTAAAAAAAGAGTGATTATTGCGCTTAACTTGCCTTTTTCTTTTTTCATCATTGAAACAAAACAATAGGCTGAGATGAAAGATAAAAGAATAGCTGGCAAGCGTATGTTTTCGACACTGAACCCTAAAATATCAATAACTATGGATGCTAGATATGTATATAAAGCATTTTGACCTCCGCCAAAATTAATAAAATAAACAGGATTTTGATATAGAAAACGGTCTACTCCATATCTACTTAAATTTAAAGCATCATACGCCATCCCTGTTTCATCAACATGAAGCCCATTTGGAATATTTCCTAGATTAAATGTTAAAAGAAAGACAAACAAACCTGTTAAAAAAAGAATTATTCCTTTATAGACTTTGTCTACTTTTTTTTCTATTTTTTTATCTAATGGCTTTTTCCATAAAAATAGGATAAGTAAGATACTTATTATTGTAAAAATTATTGAAAGAATATTAATCATTTTCTTCCTCCAAATTTCTAGCTATATGATATCTTGGTCTTTTTTTGGACTCACTATATATTTTTCCAATATATTCTCCTACTATACCTAAAGAAAGCATTTGTACTCCACCTACTAACCAAATAGAGCATGCAAGGAAAGTCCAACCATCTACTGTATATCCAACAAGTTTTACCACAATACAATAAATTGTTACTAATAAACTAATAATGAAAATTAAAATTCCTAAGTTTAAAATTAACCTTATGGGTTTAACACTGAAGGATGTGATTCCGTCCCATGCAAAGTGAAGCATTTTCTTTAGTGGATATTTGCTTTCTCCAGCAAATCTTTTATTTCTTTCATAGTAAACAACGTCGCTTGTATAACCAATTAAAGGAAAAATACCTCTCAAAAATAAATTTACTTCTTCATATCCATCTAAAGCTTCTAAAACTCTTTTACTTGTTAACCTGTAATCTGCATGATTAAAGACAATGTTGACCCCTAAAAATTTCATAATTTTATAAAATGTTTCGGCAGTAAATCTTTTAAACCAACTGTCTTTTTTTCTTGAGCTTCTCACTCCATAAACAACGTCACAACCTGCGAGATATTTATCAATCATTTCATCGATTGCATTAATGTCATCCTGTAAGTCAGCATCCATACTAATTACTACATCTGCATAATTTTTAGCTGTTAAAAGTCCTGCTAATAAAGCATTTTGATGTCCCTTATTTCTTGAAAGGCATATACCTGTAAAAAGCGAATTTGTCTCGTGAAGATTAAGAATTTTTTCCCATGTTTTATCTTTTGAACCATCATTTACAAACATTACCTTACTTTTTTTTGAAATCTTATTTGCTTTTATTAAGCTTTTTAATTTTTTGTCAATTTGTTTTGCGGTTTCATTAAGCACTTCTTCTTCGTTATAGCATGGAATAACAACATATAATACTTTTTCCATTTATTAAGCTCACTTCCTACGTTTATTTTTACACAAATATATAAAAAAAGCAATAAAAGAGAAATTTTTATTACTTTTTTAACAAATTCAAATATAATTCATAACTTTGACGATTTTTTTTAACTATAACTTGAAGTATAATTCCTGTAATGAATAACAGTAGTGCAAATACATAGATAAAACCACTTACTATTAAGGTTGGAAAACGTAATACTAAACCTGTTTTAAAATAATCTACAAATACTGGAACTACTAAAATAGTTGCAAGTATAGCTAATAATAGCGCAAGAAAGCTAAAAAATCCAAACGGCTTATATTCTTTAAATAAAGTTGCAATTGTTTTTAATACTTTTAGTCCATCTGAATAGGTATTTAGTTTTGAAACACTTCCTTCAGGTCTATCGCGATAATTAACTGGAATTTCTATCAGCTTAAAATTTTTATCAACGGCATGTATAGTCATTTCAGTTTCAATTTCAAATCCTTTAGAAAGAACAGGAAATCCTTTAACAAATTCATAACTAAAAGCTCGATATCCAGTCATTATGTCTTTAACTTCATTTTTAAATAAATGATTAATTAACCAACGAACTATTTTATTTCCAAAATTATGGAATGGTCTTTTATTTTCTGTAAAATACGTTGAAGATAAACGATCTCCTATTACCATATCAGCTTTTCCATTTAATATCAAATCGCACATCTCTTTGGCATTTTCAGCTGGATATGTGTCATCTCCGTCTATCATTAAATAACATTCGGCATCTATTTCTCTAAACATTGTACGAATCACATTTCCTTTTCCTTGGCGATATTCGTATCGTACAATAGCTCCAGCTTTTTTAGCAATAATGTCTGTTTTATCCGTAGAATTATTATCATATACATAGATTTTAGCTTCAGGTAAGACTTTTTTGTAATCGTTTACAACTTTTTCTATAGTTTTTGCCTCATTGTAACAAGGTATTAGAATAGCAATTTTATCCATAAGACACCTCTTCCAATCCTATTATACCTTTTATTAGAATTATATTCAAATAGAATATACCAAAAAATGCCTAAACTCCCAGACAATAAATACTTTTATAAAAATTTTTTTTAAACAAACGTCAACCAGTCAGTTTGAAAAACCATCTATGTTGACGTCCTTAAGATCTTTCATTATCTTATTTTATTTCTAAATTGACACAAGAAAGAATTTTATCTTCGACTAAATTATTTTTTTCATCTACTACTCGTATTTCTAGTTCATCTGTATTTCTTGTATCTATTGAACTACTTACCCGAATCATTTGTCCATCATTTGGAAGAACTGATGTAGAAATAATTTCTTCTTCACCATGCTTTTTTGATACCAATTGGACTTGATAATTTGATACTGATTCATTTTTTGATTTATTATTTAAACCGATCCAATAAGATATTTGAGTATTTTCTTTTTTAGGAAAAGATAATTTTTTTTGTACAAATTCTTCATAATTATTCATAATATTTGAAGTGTTCTCGTCAATTTCAACAATATATAAATAATTATTATAATTTAAAAAACTAGGGGTGCTTGTTTTATAAAATTCTTTTATTTTATATCCACTACTATTTAAATTATCTATAAATGCTTGGAATTCTATCGCATCGGCTAATGTGTATAAATGAGTTATTTTTTCTAACCGCTCATTTAATAAATTTTTAGCATATTCTGTATCAGTTGACATAACTAATGAATAAATTGGAATTTCATCATTTAATAACATCATATATCCAGAATTAGCATTTACTACTCCCCAAGCAGAATTTTCAGGCATTTGCACTGGTTCATCTTTGACAAACAATTGCTTCACATTATATTTGTAACTCTCTAAACCATTACCAAAAATGTTATTTGCAGACCAGTAGTCAGCTTGATATACATAATTAAAAACATTATAATAAACATGATAAGAAAGCAAAACTATTATGACTGGTAAACAAATATATTTCTTGTATTTAATGCAATCTATTATAAATATTCCGATGGCTATAGTAGACAAAATAAGTAAAAATAGACCATATCTTGTATATCCTAATACGAATTTAGCCCAAATCAAATAATAAAAAATCAGACAAACCATAAATAGTAATTTTGTTTTGTTTACTTTTCTTTTTCGAATTTTCTGTAATAAGTAATATCCTAAATAAGAAATTGCTATTAGATAACCAATGGCCCACGTAGGCTCAATAATTGAAATATCTATAGCTCTATTTTTTTCAAAAAGCATTTTTACTGGCCAAATTAAAGTTTCTAATAATCCTTTTGGTCCAAATCGAAGATCCATCCAATTTGTATTGCTGTATAAGTTCGACTGAAAAATAGTATTATAAAATGGAAAAAATGGATTACCCGTCTCTAAATAAGTGTAAATCATATAGATCATAAATGGAAAACAGAAAGTTATGCTTGAAACTAATAATGTTTTCAACTTAAACTTTTTCAGTTCTTGCCAATAATTTATTAAAAATAATAGAAATAACCCTAAAATAAAGTAAGCGTTAGAAATTTTGGCACAAAATGCTAATCCTGAAAGAAAAGCCATAAAAGGAAATAATTGATTGATATCGTAATTATATTTTTTAAATATATGTATAAATATTTCTAGTAAGAAAATAATAGAAAAATAATCTACATAATACACATCTATTAAATCTATAATCGAAAATGTAAATATGGAAAAAGTAGCGATTAACGTTTTCGTTAAAGCATTTTTTATATTTAAAGACATTAAAATTTGTTTTATTTGATGATAAATAACAATCAAACATAAATAATTAAAAATTAAACCTAACCGATATCCAAATACTAATCGGAATGGATAAAAAGCGCGGTCTGTAAAAGAGTATGTATAGGAATTAATGTTACGACTTGGAAAAAAATCACCTGTTAATAAGTTGTTAAATGGATGAACTTGTGAATACAAATGATAATTTAAAGTGTCATACATTCGGTCCGGAAATACAATAGTTATTGCAAATACCAAAAAAAGTAAGATATAAAAGATCCAATCAGCTTTATCAAATTCCTTTGTGATTTGAATTTTTTTATTTACAAAATGAATAATTCCTAAGCTTAAGACTCCTGAAATAAGTAAACTGATAAAATAGTTCCAATTAAAGAAAAAAGTAAGATAATCATTGACTAAAATAATGAAACAAAAAGCAATGAATAGATACGAAAAGATATTTATTTCAATTTTTTTCATATTTATTCCTGCTCTTTAATTCTATTTATAATCTCTAATGATGTATATCCGTTTTTTTGAGCTAGAACAGAAAAACATCTTTCGATAGCATGAGCCATAGTCCCATCCAATTGACCATCTTCTTCTTCAAAGTCTTCTTTTGTAACTGATGTGAATATTTCTTTAATTGCATCCATTTTTGCCCAGAACATAGAACTAGTTGGAAAAGTTAAAAAGTAATTTATTTCTGATAAATCTATACCTAATTTCTGGAATAATTTTTCCATATTTTCTTTATTATTTTCAATTGCACCAGTGGACTCAATTAATGAGTAAAAAATTCGTGGATATGGAATTGAATATATAACTCCTAATTTAGGATTGTCCAAAAATTCATTAAATATAGCTAGTATATTCTCTGTATTTCCTAATATATTTTTATAAACATATCTCCGCCAATCATTACCAAAATTCGTAGTTGCACTTTTTTTGGTATGCAAATGCAAAAAATAATCATAGTTCTGATATATCTTTTTTGTTTGTAAAATCATTGGTAAAATATCACGGCCATGATTTGGATAGGTATCTATCTGATATTTTTTTATTTTTTCATCTTTTAAAATTTTAGCAATTTCCTCTTTTTTTTCTTTAGTATTTGTTGTAATAAATAAATCAAATTTATATGGAATTTTTTTTAATTCATTAAGCATTTCTGGTAGTACGTCTGGATAGAATACATGTGCTTGAACTAAAATTTTAAAATTTTGTTTTCGCTTCAGTTGGTCTACTTGGTTCATAACTTTCAAATTGGCTTTAAAAGGTATTCCACAAATCGCCTTAGAAAGCGTATTTATGTTAGCATATCCATATTTTTTATCTGGTTCTAAATATGTTCCTTCTCCCCATTCATTCCATGCATTAACGAAAAGGAATGTATCTGAAAAATCATTTTCAAACATTTTATTCATAACCATAGTTGTCCATTTATAAAAGCTTTCTAACGAATAGTTATACAAAACGGTGTATCCTTTTTCTCTTCGGGCAGAATTATCCCATCCCATTGTTACAGAATAACTAAACTTTTTTAAAGGATAATGATTTTTATATACTGTTCGTAAACTTTCAACAATTTTAGAATAATTTAATACATTTGCTTCTTCATTTATACCTGTGATTTTATCATTTGGCAGCGATAATTGTGTTGGAGCAAAATCAAATTCTCCATCTACAAAAGGAGTATTGCTATAATCTTTCATATGTACTATAGTCTTACTCCATATTTCGATTTCGCCAATTCCTATTTCACGAGCTCTATTTCTCCATTTTTTACAAACTTCTTCGAAGTCAGGAATATCTTTTGGATTATAAACCATTAATAAAGGTTTGTTTTGAATTCGAATATATCTTTTATCTTCTGTATATTTTTTCCAATCATCTATAAATTTTTGAGGATCTTCATCTAAATATTTTTGTTCAATTAATATATTTTTTTCCAAGCCATCCCATGTTCTTGTCCAATTTTCATTTGCCCAACATAAAACGAAAGGAAAATCAATTTCTTTATGCTCTAATAACAAATCTACAGGTTTTTCTAAAAGTCTTTTGCCAGAAAACCAATAATAATAAAAAGCAAATCCATATATACCGTGCGATTTTGCAAGTTCAATTTGTTTTTTTATTATATCAATATTATCTAATGTATAATACCCAAAATCTTCATGTGGTTCACGTGGCATGTAATGACCATCAAATCTTGGTTTAGATTTTTTTGTGTTTGTCCATTCAGTAAAATTTTTTCCCCACCATTTATCATTTTCAGGAATACTATGAAACTGAGGTAAATAAAAGGCAATGGTTTTTATTAATGGATTTATTTTTGAAAAGTCAAAGTTTTCTTCATAATGAGAATCATAAGCCTTTTCTTTATGATAATCATACTCAACTACAGGCTCGACATCTTGTTCTAGTTTCTTTGACTTTTTTATTTTTGAAGTAATTGATCGAATAAATTCTGTATATTTCCAACTTTTACTATTAATAATAGTATTAAATTTTTCCTCATAAAAAGCTTTCTCTCTATCTACTTTTTTCAAGTATTCTCTTAATTCAAAAATTTCTTTACGATATTGATACTCTTTATTCATTTTTACTTCCTTTCTCTTTCTTTAAATTCCACACCTTTTCTAAAAATTTATATCTTTTTTCTATTTGCTCTTTTTGAAAACTTGTTAATTTAAATTGTTTGTCAAAGTAAGCATGAATTTGCTTTATTTCTTTTAAATGCGCGTCTTTTTTCGTTACTGATGAAACATTGTTTCCATGGACACGATAATAATTTAAAGTTTTACTACTATATGCAATTTTGCCATTTTTCATAACATTCACATAAAATAACCAATCACCTGCTTGTTTAAACTTACCTGATAATTCAAAATACTGGTGATAATCATCTTTTTTTATTAAAGCAGAAGAGACATTAGCAATTGTACAATTCAAGAATGCATAATTTTTGATTTCTTCTTTACCTTCATTAATGAAGTCATGGTCCCAATGTCCAGTTTTCATAATATCAATTTCACTTTTTATACTTTTTAAAATCTTTTTGCCAACTCCATTAATATAGGCTGTGTCGCAATAACTAATTCTAATATTGTCTTCTTTCTTTAAAGGTTTTACTAAAGTTTTTAGTAAGTCTTTGTCGCAGTAATCATCTGCTTCGGCGATCCAAACATAATCTCCCTTTGACATCTCGAAGCCTTTTTTCCATTGTTTAAAAGCTGAACCACTGTTTTCTTTGTTATAAACTTTTTTAATATTTATATATTCTTCTAAAACTTCAACTAAATGATCAATTTTTTCGCGACTGTTATCTGTCGAACAATCATCAAGTAAAAGAATTTCAAAAATTTTCACTTTTTGATTTAAAACGCTATATAATCTTTCTTCTAAAAATCTTTCGTAATTATAATTGGGAATTACTACCGATATTTTAAAATCATTTTCTTTTCTTCGTCTATTTTTTTGGGCTTCTTTTATAAGAAGTTTTTCATCAATTGGTGGAATAATTTTTTTCTTAATATGATTTTGAAAAAATTTCAAAAAAGAAATAGTAGCATTTGCAAAATTGTAATGACCTGTACATTCAAATTTGAATAAAAGTCGATAATAAATCTGACTTTTTTTATTTGTTGTGCTTAAAAAACGCCAATAAAAGCGATTTTGTCGAATATTATATTTTTGAGAAAGCTCATTAAACTTTTTCAAATATTTTTTTCTTTCTTTGGTGTTTTCTATTTTTGGAAAAACATATAAAAATAAGGAAATAAGTTGATTAAATACAATTGCATCTTTATATAGTTCGTAATCTTCTTCTTTTTCAATTCTTTTTAATGTACTGTCAACTCCAGCAAAAATATCAAATCTTTTCTCACTAAAATGAGAATTTTGAATAGAATTATCTCTTTGTACATAATAATAGAAAACATCTGGTACATAAGCAATTTTTTTTGCTTTAACTAGAGCTGGAATAACAACTGCAATGTCTTCATTTACTTTTCCTTCGGCAAATGGATATTGTTCCATAATTTCTCTTTTGAAAAGTTTATTACAAGCTGAAGCTGCTAGCCCATTATCGATAAAATCAATTTTTTCTTTACCATTACATCCTCTAGTTATTTGAAATGTTTTAGTATCTTCATAATAAAGTTTCATATCACAAACTGCAATTTCAGCTTGTTCCTTTTTAATTGCCTTTATAAGATTTTCATAATAATCTTTTTCGATATAATCGTCTGAATCAATATAACCTACATATTTTCCTGTGCTTTTTTTTAATCCAATATTCCTAGAATAAGATAGACCTTTATTTTCTTCATTTTCAATAAGTAGTACTTTTGGATGATTTTCATATTCTTTTAAAATTTCTAATGAATTATCCGTACTTTTATCTTCTACTAAAATCAATTCTAAATTTTCATAAGTTTGTTTTAAAATCGATTCAATACATTTTTTTACATATTTTCTTGTGTTATATACACTTACGATTACAGAAATTTTTTCTTTTTCCATGTTTTTACTCCTTTGCCATCTCTTTTTTTAAAATTTCTAACGATTTAATAATCTCTTCTGTTCTAAATAGTAATTTTTGACGATCCTTTTTTTGAAATAACGTATTTAAACTTCCACCTTCCTTATGAATTATTTCTATTTCGGGTGAATATAGAGATACTAAGTGCTCTTTCACTATTCGATTATAAAGTAAATCTTCCTCATGATATAAAAAAGTATCTTTAATAAAAATATCCATATGCTTTTGATAATACTTTTGAGAAAAAATCAAAGCGCATCCATGTAATGCTACATTTTGCTCTTCTTTTTCTCCATTTTTAAAAATAGGAGGTGAAACAATTTTAGATTTTAAAAATATATATATTTTTAATAGAAAATACAGTATGCTATTTTGATAAATCTTTGCTAATTTTTTTTGATATTGAATTTCTTCATCTACTTCATTAATATTTTTTAGAGGTCGATAAGGATTCACTGAACCACTTTTTTCTGGACAAATTATTTTAGGCCCCAAAATATCAAATTTTTTTCTTTGGTAAATTTTAAAAATTTTTTCTAAAAAATTTTTTTGTTTTATTATAGTATCGTTGTTGATAACCACTAAAAAATCGGGCTTGTATTTTTGAATTGCTAAAGTGCATCCCTCATTGTTGGCTTTAGCAAATCCAATGTTTTCTTTTAAACACAAAACATCGTCTACTTCTTTTTGAAACTCTATTCTTTCTTTTTCGTTTAAAGTCGCATTATCTACTACAACAATTTTTTTGGCTCCATTTAATTTTTTTATTGATTGAATACACTCTTTTGTATCTTGTATATTTTTATAGTGAAGAATTATAAATGCAGTCATTTTATACCTCTTCGGCAAATCCTTTTTCTAATTTTCTAAAAATCAAATAGCCAATTACTAAAATAATTAAAGCAACGATACTTATATAAAGAAGTGATCCTAGATTGGGCATTGTTTTGGCATAGAAAATACTTCGATAGGAATCGACTAAATGGGTCATTGGATTTAAATATAAAATCCATCTGATTTTTTCTGGAAACATATCTGCAGTATACAAAATAGGAGTTGCATAAAATAACAGATTTAAAATAAAACTAACAATATATTCAATGTCTCTTACATATACATTAATTGCACTTAAAATGAACAATAAACCTAAACTTAGAATACTTTGAATAATCGCGATTAACGGCAGCCATAATAGTTGTAAGCTAAATCCAATACCGCCAAAAAAAACAAAAATTAAAATGATTACACAAGAAATCAAAAAATTAATAAGTCCTGCACACACTACGCTTATAGGTAATATTTCACGTGGAAAATATACTTTTTTTATAATCCCACCATTCATCCAAATACAATTGCATCCTGTTGTAATGCATGTGGTAAAAAAGTTCCACGGAATAATAGCAACAATTAAAAATATCAAATAGTTAGGCACAGATACACGCATAATATAAGGAAAAACAATTGCATAAACGGCTACCATAAGAAGTGGATTTAAAAATGACCACAAAACCCCTAAAAAAGATCCCTTATATTTTCCTCTAATTTCTTTTTTTACATTTGTTTTTAACAATTCTCGATATTGATATAAATTTTTAAAAATTGTCATTTAATCACCTACACTTCTCTAGGTATTTTGGAATGACTTCTTTAGGAGTAGCATCCATTTCTACCTTTCCATCATAAATCCAAATAGCTCGATTGCATAATTTTTCTATTTGATCTAAACTATGGCTTACAATTACAATTGTTTTATCGCTATTTTTTAATTCTTCTAATTTTTTAAAACATTTTTCTTGAAAATGCTGATCTCCTACTGCTAAGATTTCGTCAATTAAAAGTATCTCGGCATCAACGTTAATGGCAATTGAAAAAGCAAGACGCATATACATTCCAGATGAATAAGTTCTAACTGGATTATCGATGAATTCTCCAAGTTCAGAAAATTCAATAATATCTTCTAATCTTTTATCAATTTCTTCTTTTGTTAACCCAAATATGGCGGCGTTAAAATAAATGTTTTCTCTACCTGTAAAATCTTGATGAAAACCTGCACCTAATTCAAGTAATGAAGTTAGTTTGCCATGTGTAATAACTTTTCCTGTTGTTGGATAAATAATTTTTGTCATTAATTTTAATAGAGTGGATTTTCCAGAACCATTTACTCCAATTAAGCCTACTGTCTCACCTTTTTTTATTTTTACATTGATATCTTTTAAAGCGACAAACTCTTCACTTTTATTTCTCTTCCAAAATAACATATGTTCTTTTAATGTACTTGCTTTGTCATAATAAATTTTAAATTTTTTTGTCACATTAATTACTTCAATTGCATAATCATTTGCTACCTGTTTCATAGCTCACCTCAATATTCATTTCTTTTATAGTATACCAAATAAGACTCACAATATCAATTTTTCTCGAAATTTTCTATGAAAAAGCCAAAAAAAGAAATAGTTTTTTCTAACTATTTCCATATTTTTCTCTCTTCAATTTTTTGGTAATGTGAAAAGTTTTATTCACTACCACTTATTTTTTTCTTTATTTATAACAAATTCTATCTATTTTTCTTTTACCCTCTATTTTTTATCTA
>CAJFEV010000012.1 GCA_904374795.1 uncultured Bacilli bacterium | reverse complement strand
GATTAAAACTATGGCGAGTATCACTATCGTTGCCATCACTTCTATTAATGTAAAACCCTTTTTCATACCTTTCACCTTAGTATAAGAATATCATAAAAACGACTTTTTTTCTATAGCATAAAAAAACATCTATTTGCGAGATGTTTTTTCTTTTTTATTTTTAGAATTTGTGTCTTTACTCGTTTTAGCTTTAACTACTTTTGTTTTTTTCTTTGATGTTTTTTCTAGTTCGCTTTCTAATACTTTTTGTTCTTCTTCTATTTTTTCTAAGCGATTTTCTATTTCTTCATTAGTAAATACTACTTTAGTATTGGCAATAAAATCATGAAGCCCACGATTATCTTGCCGAACTAAAACCATGAAGAGGATAATATACATGATAATATATCCTACCATGTTTAAATTTTGATATACTGCATAATAATTTCCAGCATTCATAAACATGATTACTGCTATCAATCCAATTGAAATTAATACATTATTTAAAATTACGCACCGAAGTAAATAGTTTCCTATTGTAAGTGGTTTATCATTCGCGCTTACTATTCGAATTTGAAATAATTTTTTTCCAATGGTTTGTCCAGCAAAAAAGAATGGTAGGACTCCAAAATAAATAATCACACAAACAAGATCAATAATCGTTGATGGTATATTCAAATGATACAATTCATAAGAAATTGGAATAGCTGCTTCATTATATTCTTCCTCAGATATTTCATTATTCTGAAATTGTTCATAAACGTTCACTAATTCATTGTATTTTTCTATATAAGCCTCATGATTAGGATTTAAAAATGGAATATAGGAAAGTAACATGACAACTAGTGAAACGATTAGCATATCTAAAATATATGCTCCTGCTCTTTTTGCAAATGTTCCTGTCAAATTTTTCTCCTCCTTATCTGACAAAAAGAATTATATCATAAGATAAGAAAAGTCGCTACTATTTTATACAGTCTTATAAAGTATTTAAATATTCACAAGCCATAATTGCCGCAATCGTTCCATCATTGGTTGCTGTAGTTAATTGTCTTACTTGTTTTTCACGTACATCTCCTGCTGCATAAAATCCAGCAATAGATGTTTCTAAATCTAAATTTGTTATAATATAGCCATTTGGAGTTATTGGAACAAAATCCTCTAAAATTTTTGTGTTTGGCTCATGACCAATTGCCACAAATACTCCATCTACATCAATTTTTCTTTCTTGCATATTTTCTACTAAAGTTATACTTTTAACAAAATTTTCGCCCTCTACACTTTTTACTGTAGCGTTTAATATAAATTCAACATTTTCTTTTTCTTTTAAAAGAGTTACTTTAACAGGTTCTCCTCTAAAAGAATCACGACGATGAACTACATAAACTTTTTGACAAAGATTAGCTAAATAAAGAGCATCATCAACCGCAGTGTTACCGCCACCAACTACACAAACTGTTTTTCCTTTAAAAAAGGCTCCGTCACATGTAGCACAATAACTGATACCAGAGCCAACTAGTTTTTCTTCATTTTCCACATGAAGTTTTCTTGGACTTGCTCCAGTAGCATAAATAACCACTTTGCTAAAATATTCTTTTTTACCAACAGTAACCGTAAAAATTTCTTGCTCTTTTCTTATTTTAGTAACTTCACCATAAATACTCTCGACTCCTAATTTTTTTGCTTGATCTGCCATTTTTTCTCCGAGTTCCATACCAGATATTTCTTCAAATCCTGGATAATTTTCTACTTTAGAAGCTTGTGTGATTTGACCCCCAAATACACTTTTTTCTATCACTAATGTTTTTTTTAATGCGCGAGCAGCATAAATTGCTGCCGATAATCCAGCTGGTCCGCCTCCAACAATAATTATATCGTAAGTCATGCGGCTACTCTACTTTCTTCAGCATATTTTGTGATATTGGAAGCATTAGCAATTTTTTCCCCTTCTTTAGTAATTAAAGTTGGTGCTTGTGTAATTTCTAATTCTTTAACTAGAGATTCATTTTCTTCTGCATCAATCACGTCATAAGGAATTTTTGCCTCATCTAAAGCCCGTTTAGCCAGCTTACAATTTGGGCATGTTTTGGTTACAAAAAGCATGGCTTTTGTACTGGCTTTTTGTTCTTTTTTCTCCTCTTTTTTATTTTCTTTTTTACATACTTCATTAAAGCTTCCATCTATTTTATAAGTTACACGATCTTTAAATTCTTGACTTTTTCCATCATTCCAATTTTTTACAGGTCGGTAATATCCTGTGATTCGGCTGTAAATTTCAGCTGGTTCACCACAAATAGGACATTTTACCTGTTCTCCAGCTAAATAGCCATGTTCTCTACATATTGAATAGGTTGGTGAAATTGTATAATAAGGTAAGGCATAATTCTCAGCTATTTTTCGAACTAAAGCTGCTGCACTTTGCCAACTTGGAAGTTTCTCTCCTAAGAAAACATGAAATACTGTTCCTGATGTATAAAGAGTCTGCAATTTGTCTTGAATATCTAAGGCTTTAAAGATATCTTCTGTATACCCTACTGGTAAATGAGAACTATTTGTATAGTATGGTGTACCATTTTCATTAGCTGTTATAATATCTGGAAATTTTTCTTTATCATGTTTTGCAAAACGATAAGATGTGGATTCAGCAGGAGTTGCTTCAAGATTATATAAATCGCCATATTTCTCTTGATAGTCACTTAATCTTTCACGCATGTGATTTAAAACATCTATCGTGAATTTTTGGGTTTCTTCATGAGTTAAATCTTTCTTTAACCAACAAGCATTTAACCCAGCTTCATTCATGCCAACTAGTCCTATAGTTGAAAAATGATTATCAAAAGAGCCTAGATATCTTTTTGTATATGGATATAATCCTTCTTTTAAAAGACTTGAAATTACAGTTCTTTTCGTTTTTAAACTACGAGCTGCAATATCCATTAAATGATCAAGTCTTTCAAAAAAATCTTTTTCATCTTTAGATAAATAAGCAATTTTAGGCATATTAATGGTTACAACACCAACACTACCTGTTGACTCACCACTACCAAAATATCCACCTGATTTTTTTCTTAATTCTCGTAGATCTAGCCGAAGACGACAACACATACTTCGTACATCACTTGGCTCCATATCACTATTAATATAATTTGAAAAATATGGGGTTCCGTATTTACTAGTCATTTCAAATAGCAATCGATTGTTTTCTGTGTCACTCCAGTCAAAATCTTTCGTAATAGAATATGTTGGAATTGGATATTGAAATCCCCTACCATTTGCATCCCCTTCAATCATGATTTCTAAGAATGCTTTGTTAACCATATCCATTTCTTTTTTACAATCTTTATATTTAAAATCCATTTCTTTACCACCAACAATAGCTGGTAATTCGGCTAAGTCATTTGGAACAGTCCAATCTAAAGTGATATTAGTAAATGGTGCTTGTGTCCCCCAACGGCTTGGAGTGTTTACTCCATAAACAAATGATTGGATACATTGTTTTACTTCATAATATGATAGGTTATCGGCTTTTACAAATGGAGCCAAATACGTATCAAAAGATGAGAATGCTTGAGCTCCTGCCCATTCATTTTGCATAATTCCTAAAAAATTAACCATTTGATTACATAAAGTAGCCAAATGTTTAGCCGGACTTGATGTAATTTTTCCTTCAATTCCTCCTAGGCCTTCTTGAATAAGTTGTTTTAAACTCCAACCGGCACAATATCCAGTTAACATAGATAAATCATGAATATGAATATCCGCATCACGATGAGCTTTGGCAATTTCTTCATCATATATTTCACTTAACCAATAATTCGCAGTCACTGCACCTGCTTCACTTAAAATAAGTCCACCAACTGAATAAGTAACAGTTGAATTTTCTTTTACTCGCCAATCTTCAACTTTAACATAACTATCTACAATTTTTTTATAATCAATCATAGTATTTTTCACATTACGAAGTCTTTCTCTTTCTTTACGATAGAGAATATAAGATTTAGCCACATCAGCATATCCTGCATCCGAAAGAACTTTTTCAACACTATCTTGAATGTCTTCTACGCCAATGACACTATCTTTGATTTTTTCTTCAAAATCAGCAGTCACTTTAAGTGCTAGCAATTCTAAAACGCTATCACAGGTTTCTCTATTTACTGATTCAAAGGCTTTTTCCATTGCCTCACATATTTTTTTGATGTCAAAACGTACAATTTTTCCATCACGTTTTTTAACTCGATACATAAATATTCCTCCTACCTTTTACCATGCTCATTATAGCAAAATTTATTTTGCACTTAGTGTGATTTTTGCAACAGATAAATTCTTTTTTAACAAAGCGACAAAAAAGCCTTTTTTTTAAAGACTTTTTTGTTTCGAATATGTGTAAATCGAACATGTAAAATTAGATACCACGTAAGTAAACGTTGGAAGAAACTTTTAAACATTTTTCATATATTTTTTTCATATTCTCTTCACTATAAGCATGCAATCCTTTCCTTATAACATCTTCACTATCACGAAATTGTTGTAAATAAAGTTTAGAAGGACTAACCCATTTCACAATATGCAAAAGATCATTTATTTCATGAAAATCCTGTACAACCGTAGTACGAAACTCGTGCTCAACATTAGATTTTTTAAGAAAATCAACAGATTGTTTTATTTTTTCCAAATCCACTTTTATTCCAGCTGTACGATTATATTTATCCTCACAATTTTTAATATCCATCGCAATGTAATCCAAAAGATGCTCATCTAGCAATTCTTTAATTTTTTCTGGAAAGCAACCATTGGTATCTAATTTTATTAAGAAACCTAGATTTTTTATTTTTTGGCAAAATTCTTTTAAATCCTTTTGAATACATGGTTCTCCTCCTGAAATACAAACAGCGTCTAGTTTACCTACTCTTGATTTTAAAAAATCTACTATTTCTTCTTCCTCTATTTTTTCCTCATCTAAATGGGTTACTAATGAGGAGTTTTGACAAAATGGGCAGCGAAAATTACAACCGCCTGTAAATATGGTACAGGCAATTTTTCCAGGATAATCTAAAAGCGTCACTTTTTGAATTCCTTTAATTAACATACTTCATTCTTCTTTCTTTATAGATTATAAATCAAAAAGCTGCTCTTGAAAAGTCCATCTTTTTTTATTTACAAACAGCATAAATTATGCTAAATTACTGACAAAGTGAGGTATTTTATGAAAAATGAAAAAAATTTAAAACAAAATCCTTTAGGAATCATTGCTATTTTTGCGTCTTTAGCTGAAATATTTGGTACAGTTATTTTAAAGTTTCTTCCTTTAGAAATTCAAAAAATCTTTGTGTGGCATGTTATGCTATTTCCGATGATTTTGATTTTTTTCTTTTTTTATATTCTTTATAAAAAACCATTACATTTTTATTCACCGGATTATTATAAAGATGAGAAGATTTTTCAAGCTTTGATGCAGGGAAAATTAACACTTAATTCTTTAGAAAAAGAAATTAAAAATTCTAATCTTTCTCATCGAGAAAAAGAAAATATTACCAATAAAATCTTATCTGTTAAGGAAAATCTAGAATTTATTGAAGCCAAAAACCGTACAGAATCCTTAGCGATTGTTATCAATGGAACAGAAATTATGGGAAATACAGTTAAAGAGTTTTATCGAAATATTTTTGAGTATTTAGATAATAATCACATAGATTATCATTCGCAAATTCCTTTTAAAACGGGAAAAATCCGTTATTTAATTCATACAAAAAATTCAAATCAAAATGGTGAAAGATTTCTTAATCCCCTTATTTATAAAAATTACTATATTGAAACTAATAAAAGTTTAGAACAAGCAAAAAGAGATATTTTTAAATTTTTAAAATCTTTAGATGTAGATGTAGAATACTAAAGTTATTTTCATCTTATATTTTAAAATAATCTATATATAAAAAAAGCGCTTATTTTTTCACAATAAGCGTTTTTATGTTTTTACTTTAAATTTGCTAATAATTCGTCTTTTTTCATTGTAGAATAACCCTTAATGCCTTGTTCTTTTGCCAAATTTTTTAATTCAGTTAACGTCATTTTATTATAATCATTTTTAGATTCTTCTACTTTTTTTTCTTCTTTTACTTCTACTTTCTTACCACTTTTTAAAGCATCTTTAGCAATAGTTACTAAATCTTTAAAAGCTTCTTTATTGTCAATTGCAAGTTCAGAAAGCATCTTACGGTTAATGGTTACACCAGCAATATTTAATCCGTTAATAAATTTTGAATAACTAATTTCATTTTCACGACATGCTGCATTGATACGTGTAATCCATAATTTACGGAAGTCACGTTTTTTAGCACGTCTATCTCTGTATGCATATGCTCCACTATGGAAAACTTGTTCTTGAGCTGTTTTATATAATCTATGTTTACTTCCAAAATATCCTTTTGCTTGTTTTAAAACTTTTCTTCTTCTTGTTTTGGAAACTGTTCCGCCTTTAACTCTTGCCATTTTTACACCACCTTACTAGATAACAGATTTAATTCTGCTAGCTTCTCCTTTACTTAATGTTCCTTTATTTCTTCTTTGACGAATTTGTTTTGCACTATCCTTATTTGTTTTATGGTTACCTCCACTTAATTTATAAGTTAAGTCACCATTTTTTTTCTTTTTGAAAACTTTACTACTTGCTTTATGCGTTTTCATTTTTGGTCCTTTTGCCATACAACTTTCCTTCTTTCTTTATTTTTTAGGTGCTAAGATAATAAACATATTGCGACCATCTTGTTTAACAGGAGCCTCAATCATGCTTACTTCACTTAAATTTTCTGCAAATCTTTCTAAAACTTCACGACCTAATTCTGGGTGGGCCATTTGTCTTCCTTTGAAGCGAATAAAGCCACGAACTTTATGTCCTTTTTCTAAATATTCTTTAGCATTTCTTACTCGAGTCTCAAAATCATGGATATCAATTCCAGGAGAAAGTCGATACTCTTTTAATTCTTTATTCGATTCTCTTTGTTTTTTGCTTGCTTCTTTTTGTTTCTTTTTCTTTTCATAACGGAACTTATTATAGTCCATTATTTTTCCTACAGCTGGAATAGAATTTCCACTCATCAAAACTAAATCTAAGCCAGCAAAATTTGCGATAGTTTTCGCATCTTCTAAGCTCTTAATTCCCATTTGCTCTCCATTAGGTCCAATTACCATTAATTCACTCACTTGAATTTCATCATTAATTGGTAATTCGTCTGTTTTCTTTGCTATATAAATGCACCTCCATACAATGAAAAAGGCAGATACCTAGTATCCACCTATTTTATACTTTTATAAGAATTTTTTTCTTTTTAAAGCATTTTACCTAGCACTTAAGCACTCAGGTGAACGGTGGATCCGTTTCTTTCTTTTTCTATAACGACTTTAATATTACACGAATTAAACCTTTTTGTCAATTATTTTTTTAAATTTCTTATATTACTTGTTTCAATCTCAGGAATATTTAACGAAATATGTCCTTGTTTATACCATAAAATATCACGTAAAGAATAAAATTTGAATTCTAATAAAGAAAAAGTTTTTGCTAATTCACGACACTTTTTTGCTTGATTATCTGGAATCAAATCATATTCATTAGCAATTAAATTCATTTCACCAAGTATTTTTTCGATTAAACTTGTTAACTCTTCTTCAGGCATATCTATTTATTTCATTATAATCTACCATCCAATCTAATTGTTTAAAATATTCAATATCTTTTACTTCAGTAAAACGGACAAAATTATTGCGATTTCTATCATCTATAATTGTAATCTCATTTCCAAATACTTTAGAAAATATAGAATCAGGAATAGCTAGATCGGTGGATTGTAAAAATCCTAAATCATTTAACTGAACCAAAGCTTCATTATCGGTAATTATTTTCATTCATATCAATTCCTTTCACAAAGCGTATGACATCAAAGTTTATTTTTATGGTCAATATCTGCTTTTAAAGCTTTTTTTGATATCTGTGGAAATATACTATCTACAATTTTACTTTTGTGGGTCTTTGTTATATAATTTCTTTAGAACTATCTGATTGTTAGGTGTTTTTTTCCTCAGTCCATTGAAATAATTTTACTGGAAGTGAGTGATGTCCTATGAAAGGAATATTTTATGGATTATTTAATAATCTTGATTGTACTCTTAATAGTGCTTTCAAAAATTTATTCCAAAAAGGATTAATATACGAAAACACCTACTCATCATTGAATAGGTGCTTTCTCAAACCAATTTAGGACTGAGAAACATCTAACGCTTTGAAAATCAGATGGTTCTTTTTATGTCCTATAACATATTATGAATTTTCTTCAAAAATATATTCTTAGAAAGAAATTTCTTCTTTCTGTAATCATTATAGCACACTTTTTTTCTTTTGCAACTACTCTACTTCTTTTTTCCATAAACCATGAAGATTACAATAAGAATATACCAAGGCTTTTCCAGTATATGGAACTTGAATCTCACAAACATCTCCTGGTTTAAAGAAGAATTCATTTGTTTCTTTTTCTGTTTTTACTAAAATCCATTCAATATAATGATTTTCTTCCATAACATGATTTACTTGAATAAGCATTTCGTCATCTTCAATATAAACATCCGGTATGTGACGTTCAAAACTTGCATCCACACTATTTGGAATAATGTCTTCCATTTCCTTTCCACAACAAATGAAGTTGCTATTATTTTGATTTTCTACCACTTTGACAATTGCTCCACATATAGAGCATTTCTTTAATTTTAATTCTTCCATTTTTTACTTCCTTTCTCTATTTATTGCTTGTACTGCTGTAATCGCTACTGTTCCAACAATATCGGTAACTGAACAACCTCGTGATAAATCATTTACGGGTGCAGCCATTCCTTGAGTTACGGGACCATAGGCATCAGCATGTGCAAATCTTTGAACGAGTTTATATCCAATATTTCCTGCATCTAAATTTGGAAATATTAATACATTAGCTTTTCCCGCTACTTTACTTTCTTTAGCTTTTAGTTTAGCAACTTCAGGAACTATCGCAGCATCTAGTTGAAGTTCACCATCAATTAACATTGCTGGTGCAGATTGCTCAGCTATATTACTAGCCTCTGCAACTTTATCAACATCTGCATGTTTTGCACTCCCTTTTGTAGAATAGGAAAGCAATGCTACACAGGCTTGTTCATTTGTTAAATTTTCAAAACTTTTTGCACTATCAATCGCGATAGATGCTAATTCTTCCCTTGTTGGATTTTGAACTAATCCACAATCGGCAAACACATAAATTCCATCTTCTTTATATTCACAATTTGGAATTTCCATTAAAAAGAATGTAGAAACCAATTTTGCATCTTTCTTCGTTTTAATAATTTGCAACGCTGGTCTTAATGTATTTGCTGTGGAATGACATGCACCACTTACTATACCATCCGCCATATTTTCTTTTACAAGCATGCAAGCAAAGTACATAAAATCCTCTGTTAAAAGTTTTTTTGCTTCTTCTAACGTCATGCCTTTTTCTTTACGAAGTTCATATAATTTTTGAGTAAATTCTTCCGTTAAATCACTAGTTAACGGATCGATAATTTTCACATTTATTAATTCAGGATGAGCGGTTAAAACTTTTTCTTTATTTCCTAATAAAATTATTTCAGCAATATTTTCTTTCGTTATGATTTTAGCTGCTTTTAAAACCCGTTCATCCATTGTTTCTGGTAAAACGATTTTCTTTTTTTCTTTTCTTGCTTGGTCTTTTATTTTTTCAATAAATTTCATTTACTTACACTCCTTTGTATTCTTTGCATACTTCATCTAAATCTTTTAATAAATTATCAATATCTTCGCGATTACTTGTTCTTACTCCACTGGCATATTTATGACCTCCACCATGATACTTTGAAGCAATCTCATTAATTATAGGTCCTTTACTACGGATGTTAACTTTATAAAGATTGTTTTTAGCATCGTGAGTAACAAAACACCATACATAAATATCTTTAATATAATTAAAATCATTAATCATATTAGATGCAGTTGCTGAATCTACATGATACTCTTCAATTGTTTCAGCTTTAATATCTACGTAAGCAAAGCCATTTTCTGTAACCGTTAAATTATTCGCCAAAAAGCCTCGAAAGCGTATTTCTTCAATTGGACGTTCATATAACTTTTCATAAAGTTTTGTAAAAGGAATTTTACTCCTCTTTAATAATTCCGTTGTTATTTCAAAAGTTTTTATGGTTGTGTATGATAATAGAAAACGATCACTATCTGAAACAATTCCTAAAAAAAGATTACTTGCTACATTTGTTGACAAATTCCATTTTAACTTTATAAGCATTTCACTAATCATTTGACAAGTACTGCAAGCTGTTTCATCAATCCATTCTAATCCTTTAAAATCTTCTTCAAAGGGATGATGGTCAATTTTAATTACTTCTTTAAATTTTAATCCTTCTACACCATCTACTCGGTAAAAGTTTGGAACATCTGTTGTAATTAATAAAGCATTATGCAATAAAGTGACATCAATTTTATCTAAAACTCCATATTTTTTGAATTTAGAAACACCCGTACCTACAGCATATACTTTTTTATTTGGATAACGTTCTAAAATCGCATCTCGTAAAGCTAATTGACTACAAATTGCGTCCGGATCCGGGCCAATATGTCTAGCTATAACAATCGTGTCATATTGTTTTATTTTTTTCCCTATTTTCTTTATGATGTCACTCTGCATTTATGTACCTCTTTCTATTTTTCTGTTAATTTATAAGTATCTCTTGCAATCATTACTTCTTCATTGGTTGGAATTACATATACTGGAATCGTTGAATCTTCTAATGTGATTCTTCCTTCATGGATGTCATGATAACTTGCAATTTTCTCATTAAATTCTCGATCTAATTTTACTCCTAAAAATTCTAATTTTTCAACAATTTTTCTTCTTTCATATGCGCCATTTTCTCCAACACCAGCCGTAAAGACTATAGCATCGCAGCCTTCCAATTCAAAATAATATTTGGCAATGTATTCAACAATTCTTTTGACAAACATATTTAATGCTAAAACACTCTTTTCTTCGCCTTCTTTTACACGATCATAAATATCTCGCATATCACTATATCCTTCTGATAAGGCATATACTCCACTTTGTTTATTTAAAATCGTATTGATTTCTGATGGTGTTAACCCTGTTTTTTCCATAATGTATGTGATTGCTGTCACATCGACATCTCCACAACGCGTTCCCATAATCAGCCCTGCATTAGGTGTAAATCCCATGGATGTATCTAAAGATTTTCCGTTTTTTACAGCAGTAATGCTTGCTCCTGAGCCAATATGACAAATAATAAGTTTTAAATCATCTCTTCCTAACATTTTGCTCATGTATTCCGCAATATATTTATGGCTCGTTCCGTGTGCTCCGTAACGTCTTATTTGATATTTTTCATACCATTCCATTGGAAGTGCATATAAATAATTTTCTTTTGGCATGGTTTGATGATATGCTGTATCAAATACGACTACTTCTGTGGCATTTGGCACAACTTCTTTTGCTGCTTTAATTCCTAGTACTGCTGCCGGATTATGAAGCGGCGCTAAGCTTGATAATGCATCAATATCTTCTACGACTTCATCTGTTGCCAAGACACTCTTATCGTAATGGTCGGCACCTTGAACAACACGATGACCAATACCTTTAATTTCATCCAATGAAGAAACAACTTTTAAATCAATTAATTCTTGCATTAAAATTTGAAAAGCGGTTGTATGATCTGGTAAATCAACTTCTTTTCGTATTTTTTCACCATTCATTTTAATGGTGTAAAAACTTTCTCCAATCCCTATTCTTTCAAAATAACCACTTGCTAAAACTTTTTCTTCTGGCATTTCAAATGCAGTAAATTTTAAAGAAGAACTTCCAGCATTTACTGATAATATTTTCATAATTTTTCAACTCCTACTACTATTATACAAAATATTTAAACTTTTTACCATGCAAAATTCTTTTCTAAGAAATAAGTGTTTTAGATCATTAAAAAATCTAGCTTTCAAAACACTAGATATTCGGATAATTTTCATGTTCTCTTTTTAAGCAGTTTGGTCCAGTTGAAATTTGGGTTATGACCGTTTCTTTTTGACAAGCTTTTTTTTCTGTTAAATCGTATGGTGAAAGAAATTCTTTTTTGATTTTTTGCGTTTTAGATTGTTCTTTAAAATACTTAAACAATTGCATATTATCACCTAGAATTAGGATGCATATTTTTCTTTTTTTTATACATAGTAATAAGGGTGAAATAATTATGAGTAATGAATATTTTAATCAAAGAATTTCTTGTTTAGTAAAGGAATGCAAATATTTTGATCAGAAGGAACAACGTTGTAATTTAGGTTGTATTGAAGTTGGAAACTGTGAAAATATGGCAAGATGTAATAATTATGAAAAAAGGAATTAAAGTAAATCTTCAAATTCCTTTTTTGTTTGGTTTGTTAAAATTGTTTCGTTTTGAATAGCTTCTTTTAGTAATTCTTCGTATGGGATAAGTTTTTCAAATTCTCTACATTTTTCTTTTTCTGGATTAATTACTGGATGTTCTGGCACGAAAATTGTACAACAATCTTCAAATGGTAAAATACTTGTTTCATATGTACCAATTTGTTTAGCTAAAGCGATAATTTCTAATTTATCAAAACACGCTACTGGTCTTATTACCGGAATACTCACTACTTCATTAATTGCAGCCATAGAAGATAGTGTTTGACTTGCAACTTGACCAATAGATTCACCGTTAATTAGTATTTTGCAATTGTTTTTATAAGCTATTTTCTCAGAGATTCGATACATCATTCGACGCATGATAGTTATTAAATATTCATGAGGAATATTTTTATAAATTTCTTCTTGAATTTTTGTAAAGTTTATGACATGTATTTTTATCGGAGTTGTATATTCACTAATGATTTTAGCTAAACTTTCTACTTTATTTTTAGCTTCAACACTTGTATGTGGAGGGCTTTCAAAATAAATTGCTTCAATTTTCACGCCTCTTTTCATTGCTAAATATCCGGCAACTGGACTATCAATTCCTCCAGATAGCATTAATAAACCCTTTCCTAAAGTTCCAACTGGATAACCACCTAAACCTTTAATTTTTTCCGAATAAATATATGCATGGTCTTTTCTTATTTCTACATAAAAAATCACTTCTGGATTTTGAACGTCAACTTTAATATTTTCTTTATTTTTTAAAATGATTCCGCCTAAGTGTTTGCTGATTTCTAAACTTGTTAAAGGATAGTTTTTATCACTTCTTTTTGTTTCTACTTTGAAAGTTTGAAAATCTTTGTTTTGAATAATTTTTATTAAACTTTCTTCAATTAAAGACATCTTTGTGTTTTCAATTTGATACCCTACTTCTATTTCATGAATGCCAAAAATTTTCTTTAATGAATTTAAAACAAAAGAATAATTTTCTTCTTCTGTTTTTATAAACATTCTTCCCTTATCAAATTCTATATTTGCAAAATTTCCAATTTTCTCTTCAATATTTTGTTTTAAAATATGGAGAAACATTCCAATATTAGCCTTTTTTGTATTTAATTCAGCATATTTTAGCATGATAATTTTTTGCATACTTACACTTCCTAACTTCTAGTACTATAGCAAAAGTTTAACAAAAAGAAAAGAAAAACACCGTTTTGGTGTCAAAATATTTTTTGGTTATTCTTCTTTTTTTAATAAACTTAATTTTTCATAAACTAATCGAAAACATGAAAGAAATTTATTGATTTCATCTGTTGTTGTTAAATATGATAAACTGATTCTCAAAGTACTAGAGGCTCTTTTTTTATCATTATAAACGGCCATGACTGCAGTAGAAATTTCTCCACTTGAACATGCTGTATTTGTACTTACATATATTTCATATTCTTCTAGAGCATGTAAAAATGTTTCGGCTTTAATATTATCAAAAGAAATGTTCAAAATTTGAGGAATACAAATTTTTGTTTGATTGATTTTTATTCCTTCATACTTTTTTAATTCATTTACAATTTTTTCATTTAATCTTTTGATAAAATTTTCTCTTTTATCTAAATCAACGGTTGCTAAGCGAATGGCTTTGGAAAAAGCTACAATTAATGGAACTGGTGGTGTTCCTGGATTATACATATTTACTTGGCCACTTCCATATAAAAGAGGAGTGAATGGTACCCGACTATTTTTATAAAAAAGTCCGATTCCCTTTGGTCCATAAATTTTATGAGCAGTTGCACTTGCTAAATCCACATCATGAAAATTTACAGGAATTTTTCCTAAAGCTTGAGTCATATCACTATGTAAAAATGTATGAGGATTTTCTTTTTTAATGATTTGGCGAATCATTTTTAAAGGTTGTCTGATTCCCATTTCGCTGTTTACTGCACAGACACTTACAAGAATGGTATCATCCCGCATTTGATGTTTTAAATTTTCAAAATCAATTAATCCTTCCTCTGTATTATCGATGTAGCCAATTTCAAAGCCAATGTTTTCTAAGTATTTACAAATACTATAAATAGAAGGATGTTCTAATTTAGAAACAAGTATATGATTACCATATTTCATATTTGCTAAGGCTGTCCCAATTAAAGCCAGGTTATTAGACATTGTTGCACCAGCTGTAAAAGTGATTTCACTTTCTAATACATTAAAAATATCACTGATTTGTTTGACTGCACTATGCATTAAGGCTTTTGATTTCACGCCTAAGCTATGTAAAGAATTTGGATTTCCCATAAAATCTTTCGTCGCTCTTGTATAAGACTCTAAAACATCATAAGCAACAGGTGTGGTTGCTGAATAATCTAAATAAATCATACTTCTTCACTTTCCTTTATTAAAATCGAACGAATTTGTTCCCAATCATAAACTCTTCTAATTCCTAATTTTTCTAATTCTTCAAATGAATATTTTTGATTATGAAGTTGGTCTATCAATAATTTTGTTTCTCCATATCCTTTTAAATTCGCTACTTTATCATCTATTTTAATATCACACATAATCACATCTTTAGACCCTGTTAAAATAATCTTTTTGGGGTCAATATATGGCATATTTTCTAAAATCCATTCATATTTATATTTAGCCATAATGCTACTTTCTTTTACTCGTCTTTTATCTACAAAAGCTGTCACAATATAAATTTCATAATATTTTGAAAGATTTTCAATCACCTCTAAGGCTTTTGGCATAATCTCAGCATGTTTATAGATGTTGATATTTTGGTAAAAATAATCTAAAAATTTCTCCTTTTCTTCTTCATCCATGACATCTTCAACATAGTAATGAGGAATATCTGTATACTTATAATCTGTTTTTAGATATTCGTTTACCGCTTCTAGATATCCTCCCTGACATATGGTTTCATCTAAATCAATCATTAACTTCTTCATTGGTTGCTACTCCTTTTTAATTTTGATATTCATCCATTAATTTTTTATAGATTCCTGGTTCGATAATATTAATGGCATGAATCGCTGTTTCTAAAGCATTTTTAAACTTACCTTGAAAAAACAATTTTTCAGCTTTCGAAAGTCCAATATCTACTTCGGCATTTATTGGACGATAGCGATTTCCATAAACAATTGCCGTTTCAGCCATTTTTGCTGTTTTTACTGTTTCTTTTGTTGTGTTATACACTTTTAGCACTAAATCTCTTGCTGTATCTACTCTTGTATTTAATACTTTAATCGAGATTGGTGTTTTTTCTAATTCTTGAACCATATTGGCAATGGCTTCTGTTGCTTCTCCTAGTTCAACAAAATAGTTTTCTGGAATCATTGGTAATTTGAAGGACTTTATTCCAGATTTTGCAGACTCCAAAATTTGTTTCATTTCATCTAATTGTTCTCTAGCTCTTAGTTCGTCTTCTTTTAAACTTCCTAGACTACGTAAAGCTACTTCTAATTTTTCTTCGGTTTTTAAAACTTTAATATTTAAAAGTTCCATCAATTTTCCTAAGTGCGAATAAGAAGATTTTTTGCTTCTGCCATCATCAATAATATCATCGTATTCCCCGCGTTCACTAGCAAGCTCTTCTTTTATAGTAAACACTACTTCCACATCTTCATCATTTAAATCATAACTATACTTTATGTCATCAAGTCTTTTTAATAAAGTATCATTTATTTTGGTTAATTTTGTAATTTTAATCAAAATGGTTCTTAAATAATCGTTATATATTTTTCGAGAAATTTTTTCTTTATCAAATTCATTATAAATAGAATCAAAATAATCTAACATTGTTTTTAACTCAAAAATAGAATCTTCTATATTTAAAACATTTAAACGTTGAAAAATATCGGTAATTTTCTTACTTGATTCTGTAACATTGTATGGAATATTTAGGTAATCTAAATTGAAACCATCTTTTTCCATTTTTTTACTAATATTTGTAATATCTGTAATTTTTCTTGGAATGATATTTTTCCCCAACATGATAATTGTTGGAGCTTCGTCAATAACGAGTTTTAAATTACCAATTAAATCATCTATTGCTTTAACAATTTTACTTACTTCTTGGTAAGATTTATTTTCCATTGCTACTTCAAACGCACTGAAAAGTTTGTCAACATTTTCAAATTGAAGTTCTAATGGAGAAGAAACTAAACTATAATCATTTTTATTATCTTGATATTTTCTTAAAATTTCACGATAGCTCGCTTTTAATTTTGTAATTGTTTCTCTATTTCTTTCTTCGCTTAAAGTAATTTCTTTAATTTCATCTAATAAAAAATTAGCTTTTGTTCTTACATAATAGATATCCATTTCAATTTCAGATAATTTCTTTTTTAAAGTTTTATAATCTTTTTTGGCATAAAGTTCTTCTGCTTCAAGAAGTGCATCTGTTATTCTTGGGACATCGCTTTCTTTGATTTTTGTGAATCTTTTTTGCCAAAGAGCCAAGGTATCTTTCATATTAGAATTGCTAATCAAAGGCTCTACTTTATTTAATTCGGCAATTAAGGAAGCAGAGATAATCAAATTTTTATCTCTTTCTAATTCATCCATTTGTTTGCGAATTGTTGTTTTGTCTCTTTTATTTAATAAGTTTAGAGTGACAATAATTAAAGCAACGGTTACGATATAATATGCTATACCAAGAATGATTATAAATTCAATGCTCATGGATGACCCTCCTACTCTTACATACATATTTTATCATATTTTGACATATTTAGAAGAAGAATTTTTGAAAAACATAAAAAAAAGACTATTTTGTAGCCTTTAAAATTTATTTAATCTCCAAACAGTTCAAAGATTTCACTTAAAAAGGATTCTTTTTTTCTTGGAGTTTGCTTTGTTTCTATTTCTTTTTCTTCTTTTCTGTTCACAACTTTTTCTTCTGCAGCAAGTAGTTTTTCTAATTCACCACGGTCTAACCAAATTCCTCTGCATTCCGGACAATAATCGATTTCGATTCCTTTCTTTTCAGACATTAATAATGTTACATCTTTGCACACTGGACATTTAATATTTTTCCTCCTCGTATTTAAAGTATAGCAAATTTTTTTGATTTTTCTACTTTTTTCTATTATTAATAATGAATTATATAGTTATTCCTTAGATTTCGGAATAAGTCCTTCTACTAATTTATATTTTTCTCTATTTTTAATGTATAAGTATCCAAAAATTGAAAAAGTTGAGGCTCCAATAAAATTAACAAGTAAGTCTTCCATTGTATCGTTTAGACCAATATCTAAATATCCATTTATATGTTCTTCTTTTTGGGTACTATTTTCTTGATAGTAAATCGTTGTACTTTCAATATTGTCTATAATCACTGGAATATTTTCGCCTTTTTCATTTAACGCTACTGAAGAGATATTGTTGATGATGTTGTCTTTTTGCATATCGTATTTCATCACTTTATCAACGCCATATTCAAAGAATTCCCATAAGACACCTATGGTCATGGAAAAACAAAAGGCTACTAAAGTTACATAGACTGGACTTAATTTAAATAACTTTTTTGGTGTTTATGTTCATTTAATATATCAATTAATGAAAATCCTATTGCTCCACATAAAAAACCATTTAGTGTATGTAGTAACATATCCCAATAAGGAAATATTCCATAAAAATTTTGTATTTCTCCTAAAATTTCCGCGGCAAAAATGAATAATAAAATAATAATTTCTAAAGGAGTTGGAAGATCAATTTTAAATTTTTTGTCGATAAAAAATGGAATTAAAAATAAGAAAAGTGTTAAGAAGCATAAGAATACAGCTTCCCAGTTTTGATGAAAAATTTGAATAATCATAACAATAAAGACTAGTAGTCTTAAAGTTAAATATACGGTAATCGTTTTTTTATCAAATTCTTTTAGATTTTTTTTAATAAATTTATGCATATTACTCACTTATCTCTTGCTTCTTAATTTCTTCTAATATATCAAAATTTGTATTTTCAAGGATTTTATCTTGAATTATAGTTTGTCGTTCTTCATTAAATCCAATAATTACTTCGTTGCCTATAACTAGATATGGAACACTTCCGGCTTTCGTATCTAGTAATTCGGTTACCTGATTTAAAAATTCTTTGTTTTCTTGATTGTTCCAAACTTCAAATGCATACAAATTAAAATAGCTTTGATACTCTGGATAGATTTGTTCTAAAAAAGCTAATTCTCTTTCACAATATGGGCATCCATCGCCATAAAATAAATAGAGATTTTTTTTGGTTTCTGCTTTTTTTACATCTTCAATTGTTGCATTTTTTATAAATATGTTGTTTTCTTCACTATCTTCTTCTTTATTTTCCTGTTCTATTTTATCGTTTTCCAAAGAATTATTCTCCTTTTTTTCATTTACTTCTTCGGTTACAAACTTGGGATGAGTCTCATTTTTTCTTTGTGCATTTACTGTAAGACTATAGTGAATGCCAATGGTACCTAATCCTATTAATAAAACACTTAAAACTCCTAATAACACTTTTTGTTTCATATTCTACTCCTCACTTTTTTGGTAAATGATACATTTTTATATTGATTCCTTCTATTTCTAATAATTTTTGCTTTTTGTCTATTCCTCCACCATATCCAGTTAAATTATTCTTTGCGCCAACCACCCGATGACATGGAATTAAAATGGAAATGGGATTAGAGCCTACAGCTCCACCAACTGCTTGAGCGGACATTTTTTCTTTGTGCATTTTTTTGGCTACTTTTTGAGCAATTTCTTTATAAGTTACAACTTGTCCATAGGGAATTTTTAGTAATTCTTGCCAAACAAGTTGTTGAAATAAACTTCCTTGATAAGTAATTGGAATGTCCATTTTCTCCATTTTTTCTTTTTGAAAATATTTATCTAGCCAGAGTTTTGTTTTTTTAAAAATTTCTAAATCATCTTTTTCCATAATCTTTTCATCATATTTATCCTGGTAATGCTTTTGTCCTTTAAGGGCTAAAACGGTAAGAGAACTTCCATCACTTTCTAATAAAATGGGACCTAACTCTGACTGGTAAAATGTCTTATACTTCATATTTCTTTTTCCTTTCAAAAGCTTTTAACAGAATGATGTGTAAACCTTATAAACTTTAGTAAGTCTTCGTATGTTATGGAAATGGTTTTATCATTCGTATTTGGATGAACTAGTAAAGTTTTATTTTCTAATTCTTTATCTATTAAAAGAGTTACTAAATTTTTCTCGTCATTTATAATGGCTAAGGGTGTTACACTTCCTTTTTCTACTTTTAAAATGTCTTGTAATTCTTTTTCGCTTGCAAAGGAAAGTTTGGAAGTTTTTAACAACTTTTCTAAATCTTTCATATTTGCCCTTTTGTTTTCTTCTAAAACAATCAAATAATACGTAGAATTTTTATCTTTTAAAAAAAGATTTTTACAGCCTATTCCTTTAATTTTTAAATGAAGATTTTGAATTTCTTTTACTGTATAAGCTTTAGGATGATTCACTTCTTGATAAGAAATTTCTAATTTGTTTAATAACTCATATATATTCATGAAATCACTCTACTTCAAATACACAAATTTCTTTTTTTCCATTTTTCTCTTTAATATACAATTGCATCATTTCAAAACGGTCTGTTTTATAATTTTGAGGTTCAAAATTATATTTGACGTTTATTTTAAATGTATCTTCATTATTTTTTAAAATCAAAGGCTTGTACTCTTCTAATGGAATTTGTTTAGGTTTTAAGCCATCTAAAGTGCTATTGTAAATCGTTATTTTTTTACCACAGCTCGTACATGTTGCTTCAATGGCTAATTGTTTGTTTTGTTTTTTTAAAGTTACAATTCCAAATAAACCATTTTTCTGAATACCTGTATGAATGATTTTAAATGTGTCGTTTTGACAATCACATACGATATCGCTTTCTAATGAAAAATTTTCATCGTGTATCATGTTTTTAAAATTTGGCTCTAAGCGCATATAATCCCTACTCTTTCTCTTCAATTAATTCGTTTTGTTTAAAAATATCTATAATCATACTATATACAAGTTTTTTTCCTAGAAGTTCGCGAAATTTTGTAGTTTTCATTTTTCCTTCATTTCTTAATTTTTGCAATTCTTTGCCTAAGTCATCATATTCTTTTAAAATTGTAGCTAAAGCCTGTTCAAATTTTTCTAATCTATCCATAATTTACTCCTGATTTTATTGTATCATTGATTTATTTTTCCTAAAAGAAATTTTTTGATGTCAAATTTTTTTTCTTTATCTATAGTAATCGTTTCCTTATTTTCTACTGTTATATCTATAATTTTTTCTTTTTTAAATTCTTTAATTTCAACAATTTCTTTGTATTTAAAAATTCTTACTTTTCCTTCATATAAAACAAGAAAATGTTTCGAAGTTAAAAAAAGATTGTTTTCATTCCAGAATAAAATTTTTTCTTTTTTTAGAGAAGAATTCTGTTTCTCTGTTTCAGTAACTATTTTTTGCACATTTTTATAAATTGTGATTTTTTCAAAAACTTTTAAAAGAAAAATCACTTCAAAAACATAAAAGCCATAAAAATTATATTGATAACTTACAAGAAATAAAAAATAAAATAGAAATAAGGCAACAATTATATATAAGTAAACATCAATTTTACTTTCTTCTATATAATCATTTAAAATTTTTTCTTTGGACACATGATCACTTCCCAGTTCTATTATACCGAATAATTAAGAATATGGGAGTTTTTCTTAAAAAAAATTGATTTTGAGTGACAAAAAGCTTATTTTTCTATTGTCAAACAAAATTTGTTATGGTATCATTATAGTGCTTTTAGAAGTTATGGCGAGATAGCTCAGCTGGCTAGAGCGATCGGTTCATACCTGCTCTGTAAAGACCAGTTTTTTTATTTTATAAAATCAATTTTTTCTTTATTTTACAAGGGTTTGCGAGGATGCAAATTTTTTTTATAAAAAATTTGTAGTTAAATTTTAGTTAATTTTTTATAAATAATATTTTTTCTTACTCAAATTTATTCAAACTTAATTGCACTTATTTTAATTTATTTAATACAAATTAATATAAAAAAACAACTCTGTACTAGCAGTTGTTTAATAAATAAAATTATAGTCTTGGTAAATTCTCACGTTTTCTGGAAATAATTACGTTAAAAATCTTATTGCTATATTTTTTATGAAGATTATTAATCATCTCTAATTTCTTTTCTATTGTCTTTATATTCTCTATTACTACAATAAAATTAATGATTTTAATATCTTCTATAATCTCTAATGGAATATCCGAACAGTCATTTACAATAATATTTTTTGTGTGCTTAATCATAATTCATTAACTCCTCAAGATCTTGACACTCATTAAGGTACTTTTTAAATGTATCATCATATTTTTCTAATAATCTTTCTTTTTCTTGTTCCCACTCTTTATGAGCTTTACGAAATATTTTAGGTGGCTCATTATCTATTAAATTATCAAATTCTTCTCTAATTAATTTACATTGCTTATCATAAAAATCTGCAAATAATAAAGTGGTATCTCTTAAATGAAGTGTTAATAAAGTAATTGTTTTTGTAATTATTTCGTCGTCAGAATTTATATTACTTTTTTTCTTTCCCACGTTTTACCCCATTTCATTAGTTAACTATATAAAGTTTCATTTTCTTTAATAGCGAAAAATACCATTTCTATACCATTTTCAACTGCTGTCATAAAGATAGACTTATTATAAGGTGTTAAATACCAATAATACTTTTTTTCGTCTTTATCTTTAATAATCCCAAATTCATAATTATTTTTTGGAGCATAAGCCACTAGATGATCTTCTACCAGATGAAATTTAATACCAGCATTAATATATGGTTTCACATATTCGTCAAAATCTTCTCTTGCAAAAAATCTATCCAATTCATCCACTAATGGTTTAGCACAATACTTCTTACTTCTTATTGCTTTCACTTCCTTTCCTAATCATTTTGCATATTCACCCAGCAAATCTTTTACACTATTACTTACTGGAGTATGTTATTTAAAAATCGTATCATAATATTAGTGGTAAAGTTGGTGATACGATTGTGAAATTAAACAAAGTATTCGGCAACAATGTGAAATATTTTAGATTTCGGAAAAAATATACACAAGAGAAAGTTGCTGAACTAACCGATACTAGTGTAACTTATATAAGTCAACTAGAATTAGGTCATCATACTCCGTCTTTTGAGAAGCTGGAACTTCTTTCAAAAGCGTTGGGTGTTGAGCCTTTTGAGTTTTACGTCAAAAGGGACTTTAAAAAGTTACCTGCTAGAGTGGATATGACAAATACTGATGAATAACAATTACGATTGTTATTCTTTTTCATTATATCACATTTTTTATTATCAAAGTTAATTATTTTGCGTGCATTGGGCAAAATAGCAAATACACCTGTTAAAATGCGACAATATTTTCAGGTGGTAACAATGTATTTTAATAATTTACAATATTTAAGAAATGAGAAAGAATTAACTCAAAGAGAAGTATCAGAAATATTGAATTGCAAAAGAAGTACTTATGATAATTGGGAACATGGTAACGTTATGATCCCTCTTGATATGGCTGATAAGTTATCTTGCTTTTATAAAGTAAAACTATCATACATTTATGGTATTGATAAAGAACTAATTAAAGTAGAAAATATCAAAAGAATTAATTATGATAAAATGCTTACTACTTTAAATGAGAAAAAAGAAGAATATAAGCATACTTATACTTACATAGCTGATAATATAAAATGCAATGTTTCAACAGTATATAGATATTTTAAAGGCGAATTTTTCCCACCTATTGATAGACTAGTCGCTTTAACTAATTTATATAATATGGAGCTTGATGTGTTGTGTGGTAAACTGTAAAATTTTACCTGTTTTCTTATTCGTAAAACAATGCTATAATAAAAACAACGAAAGGTCTATATTAGTTTATGAATAATAAGTATTTAGAATTGAAAGAAAAATTAACATCGCAAAGCAATATTGAATTACAAAAAAAGTTTTTTGAATTAGCACAAAAATTTACAAATCCAACTGATAAAGTTAAAAGTGTATTAAATGATAACCTTGTTAATCAATTTGAAGAAACAAAAGATAATATTACTTTTGGAGCTTTTATTAAAAAACAGAATAGTAATTACTATGT
>CAJFEV010000011.1 GCA_904374795.1 uncultured Bacilli bacterium | reverse complement strand
ATTATATATTTTTTCATAATCTCACCTACTCCTATTATGGCTTACTTTCTATTTTTATATCCATGACTTATTATACCATATATATTGTATCATTTTTTTCTTTTAAGTGAAAAAAATTATCCTAGTTTCCTAGAATAATTTTATCACAATATCCCCCCCCCCCATGTCAATCAGAACTTTCATCTAAATTATAATAAGTACCATAAATTTTTTTTAATGTTTCTTCGTTTGGCTGCTCCATTACCCATGAATTGTTTTCATATTTTGTTTTTAAAGCAATTGTATATGTCGTTCTTCTCTTTTCCTTGCTCATTTTTTCTAATTGTGCATTTATATAATTTTCTTCTTTATTGCTTTCTTTTAAAGCTTCTTTTATACTATTTTGATAATTATATATTGTAATATCAACAAAAATTGTTGCTTCATCTCCATTAAATACTTCTTCTTTTATTTTATAAGTTAAATTCACAAATTGTTTTTTCATAACTAATATATATTGCTCTTTTTGCTCTTCGGTAAAATCTTTTTCTTTTAATGAATCTACAAGAGAATCTTCAATTTCTGTTGTAAAATTTCGGTATTTTTCCAAATAATCTATTACTGCATCTTTGGCATGGATCTTTGTACATCCGCATAAAAACAAACAACAACATATTATGAATATCCACTTTTTCATAAACGTTCCTTATATGATAATCGAATTAAAGACGCTATTTCATGAAGCTTTATGGAATATGTTTTTTGTAATTCAATTAAACATTTTTCAATCATTTTATCGAAATTTTTTTCTAATTCTCCAAACCATTCATAATATAAATATGCACATTTGGAAATATTTTCTTTTTCTTTTAATGTTTTTAATTCGATTTTAATTAATTTTTTTTCTTCTAAAGCTTGTCTAAATTCTTTTCTTTTTGGTAATTGTTTAATTTTTTTAAACGGAATAGAAGTTTCTTTTAAAGAGGTTGCAAGTTCATTTATATTATTCTCATCTTCAATTAACAATTTTGAACGATTTATGATTTTTCCATTATCATTGACTTCTACCACTAAACTGTTTTTTCCTGAAGAAATTAATAACATAGTACTGTTTTGGATACTTCCTTTACATATTGTTTTCTTTTGATATGTCTTTATCCATTCTTTTTCTATTTGACCTTCATAAGAATATATATTTAAAAAATCTTGTTCTTTTGCTCTTATAAAGGGGATTTTTTTTATGGGAATTATTGTATCTTTTTTATCCCATTCATAAAATTCCCAAAGAGTTTCATCTAAGTTTACTAATAAATCGTAATAATAGTGCATTATTTTCTTTCCTTTCTTTTCAAGTAAATTATTATGAATAAAATTCCTAACCATAAAAAATAAAATTCTATTCTATTACTAATAAAATGAACATAATCTATAAAACTATACCCTAAAACAAAAATATTGACATATAAAATGTTAAAAAAAAGACCTAATATTGTCAAAATAATTCCTAAAATTAAAAATTTACTTTTTTTCATCTTATCCTCTTAAATATTTTATTTCTTATTTTGTTTTTTTAGTATATAATGTTGTATGGTGATAGTTATGAATTACTTAATTTATATTCTTTTAGGAATTATTCAAGGCTTTACTGAACCTCTTCCTATTTCAAGCAGTGGACATTTAGTTTTATTTAAAAATCTTTTTAATACAAATATGTTAAATGATGTGAATTTTGAAATCGTTGTAAATTTTGGTTCTTTTGTTGCAATTTTTTTGATTTTTTGGAAAGATATTTGGAAACTTTTGACTTCATTTTTTGGATATATTTTTCAAAAAAAGAAAAGAAAAGAATATGCTAAAGATTTTAAATACTGTTTACTTATTTTGATTGGAAGTGTTCCTGTTGGTATTGCTGGTCTTTTGTTTAAAGATAAGGTAGATGCTTGGTCAGGAAATATGACGCTTTTAGGCATTTCTTTTATGATCACAGCATTTATGCTTTTTCTTGTTAGAAAATGCAATGGAAAAAAGGATGATCATGATATTACCTATAAAGATGCGATTCTTATTGGTCTATTGCAAATGATTGCTTTAATTCCTGGAATCAGTCGAAGCGGGACGGTTTTAGTTGGTTGTCTTCTTTGTAAAATTTCTCGTAAAGCATCTTTAAAATATACTTTTATGTTATATCTTCCTGTTAGCGTAGCTTCTATGGGTCTTGGAATTTTTGATTTATTGGAAAGCGGTAATTTAACTTCTTTATTTATTCCATATACATTAGGATTAATTGCTGCTGGAGTTGTTACCTATTTTTCTTATCGATGGCTATCAAAACTTGTTCAAAATGGTAAACTTTGGAAATTTTCGATTTATTGTTTCTTTTTATCTTTATTTGTATTATTTTATTTTCGATAAAAATGTGAGTTTATTTTTACACTCACATTTTTTTAACTTGTAATTTCTCTTATTTGCCAAATAAACTCTAATCCTGGTAACATTGGAAGAAAAGCAAAAAGAAAAATCATTAATAAAATAGCTAATCCTATAAAATAAAAAATAACAGCTTTAGCAGGTTTCCCTTTCTTTTTTATAATTTCTTGAATTTCCATGATGTTTTTATTTGGGTTATTTTGAAGAATTTCTGAAACATCATTTTGTACATATGATAAATAATGTACGTTGAAATTTAAACCAAAATATATGCCTGCAATATTATTGGTAAATACTCCTATGACACCTAATCCGATGTTGCTTAAAATTGAGGACGCTACCATAACGGCTATTAATGTAATTCCACCTACTTTCCATTGTTTACGATAAAACAAATATGGTACAGGAAAGAAAAAAGCAGGCCACGACCATTTATTATTTTTAATTTTATTATAATTTTTTCCAATATATAGAGCTACTAACTCATCTTGTGATGATGAAAGGCTTGGTATTGATGAAAAATTATTGATAGGATCAACATTTAATGTTTCTATCGAGGCTTGATTAGTAGTAGCTGATCTACTTTGATTTGGGTCATAAAGACCTGCAAAAACGTCTGATCTTTCATTTACCAAAGCGCTTTTACATATTGGACAAATTTGTTCTCCATTAAAATATTCTTTTTGACAATGTAAACACTTCATATAAACTACTCCTATCCTAATCTTAGGATAGCATAAAAATAATTGTTTAACAATTTCTTTATGTAAATATAGTACATTTTTTTTACATTTTTCTGTATTTATATTCTATATTTTAAAAAAATGCATTTTCATGCATTATGATCATTTTCTTGATATGTTAATTCCGGAATTTCTACTTGATTTATTGAGTCAAATCTTTTCGTGATTTTTTCTGTAGTTGTGTTAATAGCTTTCACGTCATTACTTACTGTTTCAATGCTTCTAGATAGTTTATCCCAGCGTTCTTTATACCGTTGAAATTCAACTGAAAGTTTACTAAGTTCTATTTGAATCACCTTTGCATATTTATCTCTTTCCATGTTTTTTATAATCATTGCAAGGGTTGTCAAAGTACTCATTAAAGTTGTTGGTGAAGTAATCCATACATGTTTAGCATAAGCTTCTTTAAGTAAATCCGGATGATAAGCATTTATCTCTGCAAATATTGCCTCGGCTGGTAAAAATAGAATTGCTTGATTGGCAGTAACTCCGGAAATAATATATTTACTGCTAATTGCTTCAATATGTTTTTTTACATCTATTTTAAATAACTTAGTTGCTGTATCTCTTTCTTCTTTAGATAAACTTTTATTTGTCATTTTTTCGTAGTTTTCTAATGGAAACTTTGAATCAATGCATATATTTCCTAAAGGTTCTGGAGCATGAATAATCGAATCAGCTATAAAACCATTGGGAAGCTTATATTGAATTTCGTAAATCCGATCATTTTTTTCGCCAAAAACGCTGGTTAAAATATAATTTAAATTTACTTCACCAAATATTCCTCGTGTTTTTTTATCTGTTAAAACACTTTGTAAAGAAACAATTTCAGTAGATAAACTGTCAATTTTCTTTTGAGCCTCATCAATTTTTGACAATCTTTCTAATACATTTGTAAAAGTTTTATTTGTTTTTTCAAAATTCTCATCTAATCTAGCATTAACTTTCTCATTAATTAAAATGAGCCTTTGTTCCATTCGATCATTTAATGCATCAAAATCTTTTTTTAAATTATTTGAAAATTCATATTTAAAATCACCAATTTCTTTTGTTAATGAATTTTGAAAAGTTCCTAATTTTTCTGTTACTGCTAAATCATTTTGATTATTTCTATTTATTTTAATAAGTAAAAATACTCCTAAAAAAATTAGCAATACTAATAAACCAATAATTATATATTCCATAATATCACTTCCTAGAAATATTATACTTTTTTTTCTTTTTTTTTGCATTAAGAAAGGTTAGATTTGTGTAAACCTAACCTAGGATATCTATAAAAAGAGTTTATTTTACAACTTGTGTAACATTATAGCCAAAATATTCAAGCATGCTTACTACTTTTCCACTATGCAGTCCTTGTGAACAAATAAAGAAATAAGGGGTGTCTTTTTTTAAATATTGATCATAATATAACATGAATTTTTGATAAGGAAAATTTACCGCATCGGGATGATGCTCAAAAAGAAAGGTTTCTGGACTAGAAAGGTCAAAAAGTGTTCCCATACTTTTGTTATACTCGCTTACTTTAATTCTTTTCATAACTATCACCTATGATAGGGTATGCATTATTTTACACTTCGCATATAATATATACCTAAATAGATGACTGTTTTATGTTTTTTATAAACTTAATTGATATGGATTTTCTTTACTACCTTCTCCATCACTTATTTTCACGTTAGAGGATAGATATAGAGTGGGAAAAACATAAACGCCCGTACTGATCATATAATAAGGGTTCGTATCGTTATAATACACCTTGCCGTCACTGGTCACAGAGAATACTACGTACGAAGCAGTGGAACTCGCATTTAAGGTCCATTGCCAACCTGAACTATCATATAGCCAATCATTGTTGAAGCAATCACTTACACTATCCCAATTATATAATGCTGTATTTAGACATGTTTCTCTATTTGTTGTATTTCCTCCTGATGTGGCAAATCCATAATCACTTGCATACATCAATCCTATTTTTCCCGTCCAATTTGCTGAGTCACTAGAAACTTCTGTACTTCTTTCATATGCGTACCATGTACTTGCAAAAGCTGTTTCATAGTTATCATCACCTGAACTAGATGTGCTTAATTCTCCTAAATTCCATACAGCTTCTTCAATCATTTCTTTTTCTTCCGAACTTTGTAACCCAGTATCAGTAAAATCACAGGATACTGTACGTCCATCATAACACGTTCCACTTTTGGCGTTATAATATAAACTTCCTTCGTATTCATAAACTGGGCTATTTGGTGTTTCATATCCTGGATTTAACAGCATCATAAGTCTTGAATTACTCAATCATTAATCCCCATATCATCGTACTCACCTGGCTTATTATCCCAACTATATTTTCCTATTGATTCACTTCTAATAATCTTTAATCTTGTTTCTTTATTTCCAATACCATCATCTATATTATTCATGACTCCGATGATTCGCCATAATTCATTATTAAATAAAACATAGTTATTTGGATTTGCTCCTACATATCTTAAATTGTTATCTGCTGTGCCGTCATAGGCTAATTCTTCTGTTTCTCCTTTGGATAATATTACGTCTGTTGCTTTTGGTGGTTCCTTTTCAAAATACAATGTACATTTCGTATGTGTTTCTGTCATATTTAAGACTTTTACAGACCAATCTGTTTCATTGAATTCAACGCTTGCTCCCTTTGTACAATTTGTTTTTTCTTTATCTAAGACATATCCTTCACCTTTCTTGGGCATTGTCTTTGATATAACATCATCTACATAAAAAGCGAAATAAAGATCTCCATTATCTCCTACAGTGCCTTCAATAATATTAAATTCATCATGCGTTTCAAAGGAAGCAAATGAAGTATAGAAAAATACACAAGTGATTAATAGAATACATACTACTGTAAATATCGTTATTCCTATTTTCTTTGGGTCTTTTTGTTTAAATTTTTCTAGTTTCATTTTTTCTATTCCCTTCTATTTATGTTTTTATTATATCACGCAACCCCCCCCCCCATTTGTCAATGGGTGTGGGGTGTTTTTTTTGAAATTTTTTCAATTTTATTATATCCTTATATAGTTTTCTATATACATTGTAACGTTTTCAATATTTTTTGACAAGAAAAAAACTGTCGAAAAACTTTTTTCAACAGTAAACGTATTTATTCATCATCATGAAAGAAATCGTCAAAGAATTCATCGTCTGTGATTACGTTATCATCCATGACAATTGAATCAGCATCCACATTGATTTTTGGCTTTTCTTCCGTTTTAGGAATTGGCATTTCCATACTCTGTTCGATTGGTTTTTGTGTTTCTAATTTTGGTAGTTCCATATTATTTTGTTTTGCCAATTTTTCTTTTTCTCTTGCTTCTTCCTCATCTAATTCTTTTAATTTCTTATCTATATCTGCAATCATTTTATCAATTTCATCATTGGTTAAACTTGAAATTGGTTTTTGTGATGATGATGGGAATGTAGCATTCGAATTGTTCATAAATGGGTTTGGCGTCATTCCTCCAAATCCTCCTCCCATAAATGGATTTGATGATGGCATGAATGGATTAAAACCGCCATTATTAGGAATTCCATTTTGGGCATTATTTGCCATTTGTTTTCTTTTTTCTTCTGAAACATATGTTTTTAAATCGAATGTAGCTACAGGTCTTTGTTCTCTAGTTGGCAGTGGCATTTCTTTACGTTCTATTCCCCAGTTAATTTTAAAGTCTGGTTCATATTGTGTTTTAAAGGGACTCATTCGGATACGCATGATAATTGCTTGAAATAATTTCATTTTTTGTAAATCAGTTACTGTTACTAAAGGTGTTGAAGCCGTTTTATCCTTTTCTTTACTTTTTACTTCGCCACACATTTTACTAATTTCTTCTAGCGCTGCCATTTCAGTACTGATTAAATAAATGGTATTTCCACAATTTCCTCTTAAAGTTGCAGCTACTTCTTTACCATATACATCATTTAATTGTGCAAAGTTTTGAATAATGAATGAGAATCTAATATTTCTACTTCTTGCTGCAGATACCATTGAATCTACATCTGATAAAGGAGGCATGTTTGCAAATTCATCCAAAATAAAGTTTGTTCGATACGTAAGCTTTCCTCCGTTTGCTTGAGCTACTTCAACTAATGTTTCATAGCATTGTTTTAAGAAAACGGTTAGTAAACTATGATACGTTGTTTTTTCATCATGAATAATTAAGAACACAGCCGTCTTTCTTTCGCCAATGCTTCGCATATCAAAATCACTATAAGAAAGCATCTCCGAAAGTTTTTCACGGGAAGCAAAAATTCTGATTTTTTGTCTAAATGTTGAAAGGATTCCACCTTTTGTATCAGAAGGCGCATTAAATGTTGTTGAAGCGAAAATGTATTCAGGTGAAGCTTCACCTTTCATATTAAAGTATTCTTGAATATATGTTTTTGCGCCTAATCTTTCTTCTCCTACTGTACTCATTAAATTAATTGAATTCAAATTAATTTCATTTTCTTTACCATCTCTAAATAATCCGATTGCTAGTCCAGAAAAATAGTCGGCACCTGATTTTTCCCAAAATGCGGAATCTTTATTTTTGGGATCAACTAAAATATTATTTGCAATATCTTCTAATAGTTCTGTTGCTTTATCGACATTTCCATTTTTAAAATAATAATAAGGCATAGTTAATGGATTCCAAGAATTTCCTTGATCGGGTTCACGGAAATTTAAAACAACAATGTTATATCCTTGTTCTTTTAAATAATCGCCGCAGTATTTATATAACTCTCCTTTTGGGTCATTAATTATCATACTTTCGCCTTTTTTAGCTAAAAGGTTTACCATTGGTTTTACAATACACTCTGTTTTACCTGAACCGGTAGAACCAATAATCATTGTGTGATATTCTCCGTCATCTACCCAAATATCGGTTCCATTATTAATTAATGGTACACCTGCACCATCTACATGCTGGTCTATTGCTTTAACATGTTTTACATCTTTTGCCTCTTTAATTTCTTTTTCTTTTGCCCATCTAGAATACCCTTTTTCTTCTTTTTCGCCTATTGTTAATAGTTTTTTAGCGCTTTTATCTCGATCAAAAATATAAGATGATACGCTAGAAAAAATAATAATTAAAGCAACAATAAACATAAATAATGTTAATAACAAATAATCTCCAGTAAATGCTGGAAAAGGATTTAATCCGTAGAAAGAACCATCTTCAGCAAAAGATGAAAAATTTAAAACCGCAATTGCACATAAGTAGAGTAAAAAAACACAAAAAATTACAAATATTATAAAATCTTTTGATGAGACACGAAATTTCATGAAATAACCTCCATTGACTAATATATTATACTATATTTTTTGATAAATAGAAAAGGTATTTTTTATTCTCCAATTGTTTCTTCTGTAATTTTATTATCTGAAACATCTAAAAGAATTGTTGATGGGCTTCCAGCATTATTAAAATAGCTTTTGTTTACTACAATTTTTGTCTGATTTCCTATTTTTATTGCTTCCATATATGAATAATATGGTAATACAAAGCCATTACTTTTTAATGAATCTTCTTGATAAATCGTATGAACATTTCCATTTAAAACAATTAATAATAAAGTAAAATATTGGTTAGTATTTTCTTCTTCAGTTTGATTTGAGACGGATATTATTTTATCTTCTGTTCCATTTTTGTCTAAATCTAAAACATATGCAAAGTCATTATTTAAAGTTGTATAATTTTCTATGGATTTTTCTTGTAATACCTTTTGAATCATTTTATAGTCTTCAATAGTGAAATTTTCAATTTGATAGGGAATTATTTCATATTTTAAGCTTTTTGAGATAGCTATAAAGTCCCCATAAATTTCTTGCCATTCATTTTGCTGATAGAAATTCCATTTCGAAGCATATTCTAATTCATAAGAACCTAGAAGATTATTTCTTTGATAGACATCAAAACTCTGTGTCAAATCTATTTCTTCAGTACGTATCCATTCGCAAGCAGAGTTTCGACAATAAAATCCTCCTAAGTTCGAATTAATAATATAGCCACTAGATTGGTCTTTTTTGCTTAAATTTAGTAAGAATATTAGTAGCATATAAATTATACATATGACTACAAACGCAATTACAATTTTTACAGTTTTTGTATTTTCCATTTTTCACCTCATTATTAGTATGTATAATAACGTAATCCATCTATATCATTAATTGAATAAATTTGAGTTTTTCCACCCGCCGGATCTAATGTGTTTATGGTATTGTTTGACTCATTTATCGATTGTAAAACTACATAATGTGAATAATGTTGTGAATTGCTGATGTGAACAATTCCAATTCGATTCGATTCTTCAAAAACAGTTTGCAATATTTCAATTTTTTCCTGTGGCGAAGCATTTTTTGAAATCGAATAATTTCTTCCTTCTGTAAATGTTGGTACAAACTCTCTTAATCCATCATTGTTCCATATTATCAAATCTGATGAAAAACCATTATTTACTTTAATCGTTTCATTTAAATATGCCGGTGTAAAGTTTTCAACATTTGGGACTTGTCCAGTACAAGTTAAAGCAATTGCTAAGGATGTTACTGCACATCCATGTGATCCAATTGTCGTACTACCAAAACCTAGTTGTAAATTTCCCCATCTTTCATCACTTTGATTATAAAGTACGCAGTTCCCATAATTTAATGTGTTGTTTGTACATTCATTTGATGATATTCCAAATACATCATAACGAGTATCTATCATGTTTTTTCCTTGATAAGCTGCATACGCATCATGATCCTGCTCACGAGTCGGCATACAGCTTGCCCCACTACATCCTAGGTAAGCATCTGAACATGCAGTAGCGACATAATTATCTAGACCGTTTGGATAAATTTCGTCAGCATAATAGCATCCTCCATCTCCTGATCCTCCAGGATTAAACCAATAATCTCCTAAATATGCATATCTTTGCATTAAATCTGTAAAAGAACTATATCGTTGTATTACTTTGATAAAGCCCATTATTCCTTCATCGAATGAGCTGTATACTGAACAATTTTCAGGATGACCATTTGTACAATTGATTCCAAAATAATTATGTTTGGCCACTCCTGGTGAAAATCCTTCATCAATTGCTCTTACAACAATTAATTCCGGATTAACATTGTTATCTACTCCCATATTATAGATTTTGGCAGCATTTTCTACAAATAAATTCCATGATTGTTGTTTATTTGCATCGCTACTTTTATAATTATAGTTTGCGACTTTATTTATAAATTCTACTGCTGTTAAAGTTGTATCTGTAATACTAAAATTTGAACAATTTGTTGTACTATTGCCATTATTCGTTTGATTGTTTGTTTCTGTTTTATTTATTGTTTTTAGATAAATGTCATCTCCAAAGAAATAACTAAGAATAGTGTCATTTAAATATGATTGACCGATCGCTAGATAATATGCTCCATAAACACTGTATCCTCCTGTTTCATCTTGATGAAGCCATTCAGCGTTGTTATCATTACTACTCCAGCACATAGAGTATTCATTTTCTTCGTCAGTTGGATCGCCTTGTTCATCATTACAAGGACAAAATGTATAGATTTCATTATGGAAGTATAGATCTGAGAATTCTAAAGGAACTGCTAAATTTTGATATAATTGATAATTGTTTTCGTCTTGGGAACTCCAACAAAAATCTGAGACAGTTGCATTTATTAAGTTATCATTTTCATCAACCATAACTAGTCCGGAAGTTCTTTCTAAAGCTCTTTCAAAATCTTCATTTGAGTTACTCGGTTCTTCTAGTTCTTTATCATGATAAGTTACACGGCAGTTACTATTTAAGGCTTCTGTTCGAAGTGTTATGGATAAAGATGAATATAGATGATATAAAAAGATGCCTTCTGTTGTAAGATCTTTAGTGTATGCATAAACTGCTTTTCTTACATACTCTTCCATATCCATCTCAACTGTTTGTTCTTCGTCTTCTCCGTATGGTTCATATACTACAGTAACTTGGGTGCAAGTTGGTTCAATATATTCATAATTCACACCATCCGCACCTAGTATTGCAGCAACAATAATAACTATTACTATTAATGCGATTATTACTCCCCCAATTACTAATACATATGGATTTTTTAATAAAAATGCAATAAATTTTTTGCTTCCAATTGCTGTAAAAACTTTATCTTTTGTATCAGCTACCATATTTCCTTTTATATTTTCAGGGGTATCTTCCGGTGGCTCTGGAATTTGTTCTATTGAATCTTGATTTTCCAGTTCTTCTTCATTAAGTTCTTCTTCATTAAAATCATCCATTGTACCACCACCTCATCTTGTATTTATTTTAACAAATTGTCTAAGCAAAGTCCATGGCTCTTAAACAATAAAGTTTTTTAACAAAAAAAGATGGTTTATAAACCACCACTATTTTCATTTAAAAATGCTAAATAACTTCCCGCCTTTTTCCGAATTTTCCTCATCTAATCTTGCAAATCCCATACGAATTAGTAATTCATTTAAAACATGATTATTTTCTAATTTATCGTCTACATAGGGAATATTATAATACACTTTACTTCTTGATTCATATTCGAAATCAGCAATATCAGCATTATTTAATACACTTCTATTTAAAATGATTTTTTTCCCTTTTAGTTTTTCAAATGCATTACGATCTTTACGAATTAGTTTGTTTAATTTTATCAATCCTGGTTCTATTAGATATAAAACCTCGGTACATGCGGATTCTGAACCTTTGTCATTTAAATCGACTAAAATAACATCTAAATTATAGTTTGATGCAATAAAGTTTTGAAGTTCTAAATGATTTGTATGTTTTAAAGTTTTATCATTCAAATACATAAAATCATTATCATCCACTTCAACTGCCACAACTTTGTATTTTTTTTCTAATTGTTTTTTTAACAAATAGGTTAACGTAGTACTTCCGGCATGTTCAGTAACATTTTTGATTCCAATAACTCTTAATTCTCTTTGCTCGTAAATTACAGTTGGAGCAGAACTTTTTCCTCCAGATGTTTCTTCTTCAATTTTTTTGTCATTTGTTACCATAACATTATTTAATTGATGATATTGAGCGACGTCTTTATATGAATTCGGATTATCAATTAAGAATTTGATGGCATCCACATTCCTTGTAAAATTATAAATTCCCATTGATACTAATTGTGATAAATATCTAGGACTATTTACAACTTCTGAATCATCTAGTAACAAAATTACTTTGCTCATATCCATATTTACAGATAATTCTTGAATTTTTGTGATGTCCTCATAATTTTTAATTGCTGTAATATCTAAAATCATTTTATTAAAGAAGAAATTTTGAAATTGCATGATGATTTCTTCTGGAGTAAATTCTCCTTCGACGCTTTTAATAAAATCTACATCCAAATTGGCTAGTAAACTTGCATATTTATTTACAATTTTTACATTCATATTTTTCTTCCTTTCTAATCGCTCACTACATTAATATCATTTGAAGATTCTTTTATTGGAATGGTAGTTCCTTCTACAGAAAATGTGAAAATATCACCTATTACGGGAAGACTAAATTTAAAAAACATTCGTACTTTATATTTTGCTCTTGAAGGAGCTGATTCTGTTGAATCATCTATTTTTCTTACACAATAGTAGTATTTTTCATTGGTTTTTACTTCTTCCAAAATTGGTTCGTTTAAATTTTGATTCCCCCAATCTCCTTCATTACATCTACCTGTTACTGTATAATTATTGTATTTTAAATAGTTATTTAATAAATATACTGGACTATCTTCTCCTTGAGTTACTCCCTCATATTTTTCAACAATGGTAACTAATTCATTTTTGATTTTAAATGCTTTTGTATAGTTAATGCTCAAAGCTAAAAAAGCTACGAAAATCAGCATAAAAATGATTACTAATTGGAGAATCCAGGTTGTTCCTATCGCTTGTCTCATTGTGGACCTCCATACATAGTTTTCGTGTCACCAACAATTTTAAAGCTAAATAATTCTTTAAATATTGGTAAATCTAATTGATAAAAGACAACTACACGGTAATAGGTCATATCTGGGAGTTCATTAAAACAAGTTTCGCCAGCACATGCATCTTTTCCTACTGGCATTCTTGCAATACAAAAAACTGGATTATCATGAACTATGCGCCCATCTCTATTATAACAATCGTAAGAAACTTTCTCACCATTCACCATCTCATCAGCAGGAACGTTCCCCGCAGTTCGATAAGAATTGTCTTTGATATAATCAACTATATCAGCTATTGCTTCAGAACTTCCTGCATCATCTCCATAGTTGATACCATTATAACTTTGAAGGGTCTGGATAATTTGGTCTTTCACATTAAATGCTTTAGAACGATTAATAGTAAGGCACATAAAGCCCGTAAATAATAGAATAAAAACAATGACTATTTGAAATAACCATGTTCCACCTATGGCTTCTCTCATATTTTTCTACCTCCTATTACCCTTTCCAAACACATGTAAATTCGTCTGATTTTTGTCCGTTTTCCATTATGTAACAATCGACCGTTTGTCCGTCTGCATTCGGTTTGCTAGCGCAGATAGCACGACTACATGCAACATTTTCATTTAAGTTCCCTTTAATGGCTGGCCAAATAGTTGTATAGAAAAAAACTACAAGAGAAGCTACGGCTATAACCACGAACACAGTAGCATTTAATTCTCCTGTAGCTTCTTTCATTTTTTAATTCTCCTTTATCAATTAACTTTTACTACCAGTTGTATCGTTATTAGGACAAGTGATTGTTTGGGGTTTGTTCTCATCATCATAATAAGTACATTCGCAAGAATCTCCATCACATTGACAATTTTGCGCACTCGCACATCTCGTATTATTTTCAATACTATTTTGAATTGATGGCCAAACAAATGCATAAAAGAATGCAGCTACTGCAGCAATCGCTACAACTGTTACAACTGTCATATTTAATTCACCTGTTGCTTCTTTCATATATTATAAACCTCCTACTCTGTTTATTATTATAACTTTTTTTTTCAAAAATATCAATGAATTACATATTCATTAACATTAAAACTGCAAATATTAACAAAACCATTACTCCTAAACCAGTTGTTATTAGCATTTTCATGGTTTTTCCTTCCATTTTTTCCAAACGTTGCTTATATTTTAATTCTCTAGCTTTTTGTTGCAAATTAGAAATAGTTCTTGAAAATGTTAATAATTGTTCTTGCTTATGTTCTTGACGTCCTAAAGACAAACGATATAAAAGACGCATCATTCGCATAGAATCACGAACGGGATAGGTTTTAGCAAATTGCATGTAAGGCTGAATGGTATCATCACCTTCATTTATTTGATTGATTAGTTCTTGAAGTCCTTCTTTAAATATTCCTGGGGCATCATCTATTGATTTACCAAGGGCTACTGGAACGGTATAATGTTGAATTAGTATCTCTAAGCTTTTTAAATAATGAGGTAACATGGCATCAATTTCATTTAAATGTCTTTTATAATATTTTTTTATGTTTGAATAATCCATTTTGAATACTAGATATCCAGCTAGTAAACTAAATAATATCGTTATATAAGACAAATTTGAAATCATAAAACATAAAACCACGAAAATGGTAATTAAGCCATTCTTTATTCTTTTATTAAAGAGAAAATCTGGATTTTGTGTATCTCCATATTTTGCTTTTACGTAAAAATCCCAGTCACTTTCTTTTAATTTTCGAAAATAGACTTCATTATCAGAAACAAATCGATTGGCACTTATTTTACCTGTATAATTTAATAAAAATAGTAAAATACCTGCTAAGGCAAAGACTTCCCAATACATTATTCCACCCCCACATCTTCATAATAGAATTTTTCTCCAGAAATTAGAAAGAAACTATTAATAATGATGATGGCATGAAGAATTAATTGAACATACCACATATCTAACAATTCGATATAAGAGTCTGTTCCTAATAAAAACTGCATGGCCATTACTAACAAAAATAAAGCTAACCCAAATGTTATAAATCGTCGATGGAATTCTTTACGATCAATTTGGTCACGATATACGCCTTCTACTAAAGCATCAATATCCATAGACATATTCTCAAGGGCTTGTCCTGAATCTTTGGCACCTTCTTTGGTAATTTGTAAAAAAAGCTGATTCATATTTTTTACCATATAATATGGATATTTGGCATTGAAAAATTCAATGGATTCATCTATCGTACCATTTTGATACGACATGTCAATCATGGTTTTTACATCTTGCAAAACTGGATCCTCTAAAATTCCAGAATCTCTAACTCCTTCTAAAGATTTTACAAAACTTTGAGTTGTATTAAATTCCATGATAACATTTGTAGTATAAATTTGAATTTGTTCAAAAATAAATTCACTATATACTTTTTGGCATCTTAAATAAGCTAGGTACGGAATAAAAGCAATAGCAATTAAAGCATAAATGATTGAAATAATAATATTGTAAAAATATAAATATGTTATTCCAAATGCAACAACTGCAAAGACAACTACTTGAGTCATGTATTGCCTTGGTGTATATTCTTGACCTAATTCTTTGGTTTTAGCCCGAACTTCTTTAAAACTGTAAGGAGCGTATTTGTCATATATGGATGATGCTTGAGTCACAAAAAATCTATAGACATTTTCTCCATTGTTAAAACGATAAGTTAAAGCAAAAACTGCTAATCCAATCAATATTATTAGTTCAAGCATTTTCAACTCCTTCTTTCTTTTATAAAGTTTCGATTGCTGCTCCAGCAGCACTTGGTGATTCTTCTTTTTTTTGATTTAAATGAAAAATATCATCCTCTAACACAATACCACTAATTCCCAAATAATCTTTTAAATATTTTGTTGGATTATTCATTGTAATCTCGCCAGTTAATGTCTTTTTGTAAATTATATTTACTTGAGGTTTGTTATTTTCATCTACGTAAAACTCACATACTTCTAAAATCTCCCGTTGGAATCTTCCTAATTCTTTACTCATGTATCCCTTAACATAAATTCCTAGTTGAACATATCTATGAATTGTCGTCACGAATTGCTCTACATCAATATTACTTTCAATAAGTGCAAACATACGCATTGGAATTAAGCTTGCTTTATCTGAGTGAATGGTAGATAAAATGTGGTGCCCAGAAGATATTGAGTTACGGACAGCCATAACCGCTTCTGCACTACGCACTTCGGATAGTAATATCCATATTGGATTTTGTCGCATACAAGTCACTAGCACATCAGAATAACTTGCAATATTATTGGTTTTCATTGCAACAATATCTCGGTGTGGAAAAATACGATCTAGGTGCAATTCCAAAGTATCTTCAATAGTGATAATTTTCTCGTTTTCTTTTGTGTGAGACGCTAAATATTTTACAAGTTCTGTTTTACCCGAACCTGTTTCTCCACTTACAATTATGTTGGCATGGCCTTCAACACACTTTAAAAGGAAATCTAATAAATCGGCAGAAACATATTTTTCATTAATTAATTTTTCTCTATTTAAACGGATTTTTGCTGGTGTTTTACGAATAACGCAGGCTATTCCGTTTGTTGCAATGGATTCATGAATAAAATTCAAACGAAGTTCAGCACTTTCTGCATCTAAAAAAGGATGAGCCATATTGAATGTTTTTCCCATTACATTAGCGCATTGAAAGGCTAATTTTTCCATTAATGCATTATTAATCTCTGGCCTATTTGCTTGATAAACACCTTTATCTAAGGATTTTAGCCAAACCTGACCACCATTACTATAAGAAATATCGGTAATGTTATCTTCTTTTAAGAACTCATCAAGAGGTCCAAAATCTAATTGGGAAAATATTGCATCATTCATACTTTTCATCCCTTTCTTTTTATTCTTCTGTTGTTGTATTATTTGTAATATTTTCTTCTGGTATAGTTGCAGATTTTGATAAAATAAAGTTTTTTACATATTCGCTAGCCACTTTTGTCTCACCTGGATTGGCTGTATAGGATTTATTTCTTGGTACAGCTTCTAATTCACCAATTGATTCTGCTTTAACAAGTAAGCTATAAAGGTCATCTGGTACTGCAAATAACAATTCACTTGGAATACCAGATTCAGAGTTTTCTAAAGATACTCCATTATTATCACGAACATCTAAAACTCTAATGCTTTCAACTAAGTTAGCATAGATTATTTTATTTGTATCATCTTCACCTTTAAACCATAAATCAATGTAATCACTTTTATGAATAGAATTTCCATAGGTACTTGCTGAATTTACTGACAAAGAAAACGCAGTATAGCCATCTTGGATATCGTTTAAAACATAGTCGGGAGATAAAGCTGGATCAGTAACATCACCTTCATAAAATAATCCATTAGCTGGAATTGTGTTACCATATGTTACTTCTTTACCAATTAAATCATTTTGATTTGTAATTAAATTTGTAGCTCGTGAAATTACATCACTATTTACTTCAATAAATCCAATATCTTCTGGTTCTATAACATGTCTTGCTTCTAATGTAACTTTCGCATAAGGAACTCTAGTTGGATTTAAAGCTGACTGCACACGATAATTATACCCTAGATAAAGAACGAGTACCCCTAAAATCACACAGATAATCGTTACGGTATTTTTATTGCTAATAAAACGCTTTGCCTTTGTTAAAAAACTTCCCATTTTATTCACCTTCGTTTCCTGTCGTTGTATTGTTTGTATTTGTACTTGTATTATTGTCTGTAATAATTGCTGTCTGAGATAAAATATAATTTTGTAGATATGTACTTGCAACAATTGTTTCTCCAGGATTTGCTGTATATGATTTATTTCTTGGAACTGGAACTAGTTCCCCAATTTCTTGAGCATTATTTATTAACGCTCTTAAATCATCTGGTACTGCAAAAACTAATTGCGAAGGTGTTCTAGAAGTAGCGGTAGATTCAAATACAGAATTTCCATCACTATCGTCAACGTCAAGTATTTTAATACTTTGAATAAACTTTCCATATATTAATCTTCCAGCTTCATCTTGTCCTCTAAACCAAAGATCAATGTAATTTCCAGGATACATTGCGTTACCATATGTGGAATGAAGGTTTACCCCAATTGTTATTGGAGAATATCCATCTTCCATTCCTAATAGTTTTGAAGAATTTTCTTGATTTGTAACTGGATCAGCAATATCCGTAGCAAAGAAGAAACTGTTTTCTTGAATTGTATTTCCATAAGCCACTTCTTGTCCAATTAATTGCCTTGAATTTCTTATAATATTTGGCATTTTTTCTAAGACTGTATTTGCTACTTCTACAAATCCAATATCTTCACTTGTAATAACATGTTGAGATTCTAAAACATTTCTAGCATAAGGAATAGAAACTGGTGAAGTAGCCGAATTTACTCGCCAATTATAGCCCACATATAAAACTAAGATTCCGGCTAATACACAGATAATCGTGACTGTATTTTTGTTTTGAAAAAACCTTTTAATTTTTACCAATATGTTCCCCATTTTTATTCCTCCTTTTAAAGCTAAACATCCTAACTAATGTTATTATTTTGGGTTCCTGAAGATGTAATTGTATTATCTAACTCTAAGATTGCATCAATTTCATTTACAATATCAAATGAAGTTGGGTCTGCTGCAACTGTATAGCTAGATGTTTGGGTTGTTACTCGCACACTTACTTTTGGTGGTGCTTCATAAATACCATAAAAATCCACTTTATATGTATTTAATGTAACATTTTCAGCAAATCTTCTTAAAAAACTTTCAACAAATTTTTCACGATTGATTTTTAATTCGCCACTTTGACGATAGTAAGCGAGGTCAACAGCATCTACCATTGAAGCCTCGGTTACTTCTTTAATTAAATAATAATCTTGGGTATTTGTGGTTGTAAGATTAGATACTAACATCATAATTACAATGACGAATACGCCTAATAAAATTAACCAATAACCCCAATAAGCTTCTCTCATATCTAATCACCCCTACTTCCACGCTGGTCCTATGCCATCACCCAAACAATTGCCATTAGGACAATAATCCGTGTCGCTGAATAAAGTCCAATTTTTGTTATCATTTGGATCTGGTCTTATGACATTTGTGGCATAGGTATTTCCGGATTTTTCTATTAAATCTAAGAAAGTACTTTGACATTTTACAGGATAAGTAATTCCTTTAATTGTTACTTGTTCACAAACAGTAGCTGCAGTTTCATTATTTACTGCTTCTGGCATTGTACTATTTGTAAATGAACCTGCTTCATCATTGTATTCACGAATATTTTTTAGATTAGTTGGTGTTAAAGTAAATGAATACTGCGGTGTTTCATAAATACTTTCTGGATTTGAATCATCTAGTCCTTTGCTTATCTCATTAAGAGTTGCTTCTGCTTTAGAAGTTTTGCTCCAGTTATAACCAATTTCACGGTCATTTGGAAACAAGTTATTTAATGAGACTGTTCTAAATGTATAGGTACTATTTGCTCCATCAAAGATAAAGTAACAGTTATTTTCAGCCGTACAAGTCATTACACAATAACCATCATCACATTCTTCAAATTCACAATTGTTATCATCATCACACGTAAAGTCACATCCTGGACAGTTATTTAGGTAATGACATACATAACCTCCATCAGTTGTTGATGAAACATCTCCATTACATTGATATTTTTCATCTAAATTGTTATAAGCGGTTAAAACACTCACATTATTTCCAATTAATCTTCCTAAAGATGTTGTGCTGTTTGACTGACCTATATTACTAAAAGTAAATTTGAATGGGAAAACTCCAGTTTCTGTAATTAATGATACCGGTAATGCTCCTGCTGGAAGATTTGTCCATAAGCAGTCATTTCCATTACATCTATCCCATTTTACTTGAATAGTTCCATATTGAGTGTAAGTTGAAAACTTATCTGCCACTTGATAATCAGCTGTATGTTTCTTTGTTTTTCTAATCCATTTGGCATTACTAATGTTAAAAGCTTGTTCTCCACATCCATTTTCGCTACAAGTGAAAATCATTTGTGTTGGGGCGTTTATACTATTTGAACTTCCTGATAAACAATTATATTCGTCATCGGTATCTCCTGAACAGTACATATATTCTGAATCGATGGTATGAGAGTTTTCCACTTGTTCAAAAGAACCACTCATCTGTCTCATATAATCTTCATTATAATTGAAATCTACGGTTGGATCAAATTGCATATCATTATCCCAACTAGATGAACTTGATGAAGAAGCATCTTTTACACTAGATAAATTCGTGTTAGAGGCGTTGTTAATAACTCCAGTACAACTGTTATATTCAGAAATGATATTATTTAGATGTTGTATCGCGGAAATTAAAGTGGTTTTTGCCTCACCCATTTTTGTTTCAAAATAATCCTCTTGTGATTCACCATCATCAAAATCACATGAACCATCTGTTAAGCTATCGTGACCGCCGTCAGAATCCAATTCATAACTTGCATTATAAATTGGATAATTCCATTCATAATCATAATATACAATATCATTTGTTGCTTCACAACATGAATCACCATCGTCTCCACAATCATTACCATCACAATAAGAACATTCCCGCTCATCTTTAAAATCATCATCATTTAAATTAACAGCGGTTTTCCAGCGACTATATTCATTCCATGCTAATCGAACTGCATTTTGTGCATCTGCTAAATCCCTGTTAAACTTTTCATTATCTATAGGCTGTGTTGGATCATCTGCTGCACTAACGTAGCAATCTCTTTGACCTGTTATTGTCGTTGATAATGTGAAATATCCTCCACTTGTTGAATATTGTGCTGTTGGAAGTTCAAAATCATAAGACTCTGAGCACCATACTTTACAATATGAGTTACCACTTAATTCATTTGTAGCTTCGAATGACTCACCTGCTGCATCATCATTATCAATAACACATTGTTTTATTTGATTTACAACATTTGAATTATTACAATTTTTACCTGTAGTAGCAATGTCACTTATATATCCATTTTCCGTTGAAGCTGTATCAAAATTGTTACAATCTGATGGAATTGTTACTACTGGATTACATAAACAATCTTTAATATATTCATCTTCATCACAAGGTTCCCCATCTTCACAATAATGTTGGTCATCTACAATTTCACACACATGTTTATCTGGTTGTTTTGTACATGTTCCTGGACATGATACATCACTTGGTACATTGTTTGGTCTTGATGAACCTTCCGGCCATTGCGTTTTGTTTCCATTTTCATCTGTATATACATAGTATCCTGTTGATTCATCACAAATACAATAGTTTCTATTTCCATTATCGTCTGTATGATGTCTTCCACCACCTGATGGAAAACTTGGATTACTAGATACATTTGATGAAGAATCTGCTACTAAAAGCATTCTTTGTTTTATTGCTGGACCTTGTACTATAATCATGTTGGCTGATGATGATCTTATATCATAAATTGCTGAATCAATATATATTCCATAAGGTTGGCCATTATAGTTTGCTGCTTCCGTAACTTGAATTACCACTTTTCCTGTGTTTCCACTTCCTGAAGCTTCCATAGTTGTACATTTTACTGTATTGTTACTACATCCGCCTTTAAATTGGCTCCAGTAAACTGTTTGAACATCATTAGTTAATGTCATATTTACTGTAGCATAAGTTACTCCATCACGAGTTTCATAGGTCGTGTTGAAGTTGTATTCATCGCTCCATAAGTTTGTTGCCGCAACTACTTGTTCATAAGTTGAACCTCTTAAAATCATGTCTCCTGCTGAAGTTGCTTCTGAAAATACACTTTTTGCATATTCAAAATCAGCATTTCCAGTATTCCAATATGTTGCAGTAGATTGCAAAAATGGATTTCTAAAAATGTTAATTATTTGTGATGAGGATAATCTAGAGCCACATCCTGATGTATAATCAAAAGCTGGCGTTGTACCCATAATTCCATAATTAGCCCCAATCCATCTAAAAATGATTTCGCCAATCATTCTATCAGAAGTTGAAGTTGTATTTCTTCCATCTTCTGTAAGAATCTGATAAGCTTTTGTAACCGCAACATCATATGCTTGCCAGCTTGTTCCTTCTGCATTGCTTGAAGGGTCAATTCTTCTTACGCAGCGGTTAACTCCTGAACCATTTTTTAATACTGGATCAATACAATAAGTTTTTATTGGTGTTCCATTTAAAGTAGCCGTATAAAGGTTCATGTTATAAACTGCGCCATTTAATTGAACACATTGACTTCCTGTTGTAGTAATAACGTATTCAAGGCTTCTATCACAGCTTAGTTCAGCATTTGTTTTGGTTGGAAAGATTATTAAGCTTAGTGTTAATAGAATTATTCCTGCTATTTTTTTTCTCATAATACTTTACTCCTCCGTTTTTTGATAATTATCACGGTAGTAGCAACCCCTGCTAACAAAATTACTCCGATTACCGTTGGAATAAACCACGGATTTTTATTTAACCAGTCTACCCACCAATTTGTATTATTCTCTTCTTGCAGTTCTGTTGTTTCTTGCTCTTTTGCCTGTGATGCTCGATCGATTACTTCTCCTTGTGTTAAATCAATTTCGTAAGTAACATATTCTTGGCAATAATATTCGTTAACGCCCTCACATGCAAGCAATCCGCTGTAAGGATTCCGTTTTGGAGTAACAAATTCAAACGTTCTTAATAAGTCACTACTGCAATTTGAATCATTGCTCCTAATATTTACGGTATATGTAATGATTTCTTCTCCCGTTCCACCGTCTAACTCAATGGTTCCTTCATTTGTATCGTTAAAATAAATATTTTGTTCGCTGCCATTGCTTCCAATCAGCTCTACATAAATATTTTCTGTTATATTCATAATTGTTATATAAATAAAGTTTTGATAAGCATACGCACTGTCAAAATCTATTTCTTCATCTGTTACTTCAGGAGCAATCATTCCTGTATCAACATTTATTACTTCTCTTTTTATTTCATATGTCATATTTACATTTGATGCTTCTGTTGCCAGTCTTACTTGCGTTTCATAATCACAGGCTGCAAATGTATTTGTGATCATTCCAAAAAAGCAAATGATCGCAAACAGAATTTTTCCTTTTTCTTTCATTCTTTCACCAACCTAATCATTCAATACTAAAATTGTATCACAACCTCTTTTTTATTTCAATAAAATCCTTTTTACAACGTTGTCTAAATTTAAAATTTTAAATCTTGGCTTCTTTAAATTTTGTTTATTTCCTTGTTCGATGTCAAGTTATCCTTTTAAACTTTTTTGACATTTTGTATTTTTCTTTATTTTAAGCATTTTTATTTTCCTTTTTCTTTTTTAATTATTTCTTGTTATGTTTTCATAATAACCCTATTTTTTTTAAATTTAGTGAGTATTATTATCCTTTTTTTGCAATTGATATTCTCCTCTATTTATGATATATTTTTTTACAGGATGTGATTACTATGGAAAATATTCATGTAAAAAAATTAGGGTTAGGTATCGCACTTATTCTTATCTATATGTTTGTCCTTCCTTTGATTGCGCTTAAAGTCTTTCAAATCTTGCATCTTGATATTACCAATGATTTTATTTACATAATGTTAAATTTATCTGTTTACGTATTTACTCTTGTTCTTTTACTTATTGTTTATCGAAAAAGTATTTTTAAAGAATTTTTAGATTTTTTGAAAAATTTTCGCTCCTTTAGTAAAATCGCATTAACATATTGGTTGCAAGCTTTAGTTTTTATGCTTTTAACTAATACTATCATAATTTCTTTAACTGGAGGAATTGCTGCGAATGAAGAAGGAAACCGTGCGATTATTGGCTTTTCTCCTATTTTTTCTATTTTTACTATGGCTATATTGGGTCCATTTTTAGAAGAAATGCTTTTTCGCAAAGGATTTAAAGATGCATTTTCAAATAAAAAGTTTTTTTTAATTTTTACTTCTTTATTATTTGGCGCTGCTCATATGCTTGCAGCCTTTGACCCTTCCCAATTTGAATGGTCTCAATTTCTGTTTATTATTCCTTATGCTGGTTGTGGATATTTCTTTGCTAAAGCATATTGGCAAACAAATAATATTTTTACTAGTACTTTAGCTCATATGATTCATAATACATTATCCGTAGTTCTTGTTATTTTTGGAGTTTAATATGGAAGAAGAAGTTGTTATTCAAGAAGAGAAAAAAAAGCTTGGTTTTCTTGCTAAATTCTTGTTGCTTTTAGTAGGATTGATTCTTATTTTATTTTCTTATATGTATTTTCTTGAACCCAAAATTATTGTTACTCATGAAGTTGCAATTATTCATTCTTCTTTACCAGATTCTTTTAATGGCTTTAAAATCGTTCAATTTTCTGACATTCATTTTGGAAGAACTACTAATGAGAATGAAGTGAAAACCGTTGTTCAGGAAATAAATTTATCCAAACCTGACTTGCTTGTTTTTACTGGAGATCTATTTGATTCTTATATTAATCTTTCTGATGATAATGTCAATTTTTTAAAAGAAGAATTAAGCAAGACAACGGCAACCATTGGAAAGTATGCGATTCGTGGAGATAGTGATTATTTATATACAGACAAATATGAAGAAATTATGCAAGCAGCAGGTTTTACTATTTTGGATAATGTAAATGTCCCTATTTATTATAAAGATACAACCCCTATTTTTCTTAGTGGCATTCCTTCTATAACTCAAGGTGCTCAAGACCTTACTAAAGCTTTTGCCAAAGAAACTGAAGGAAATTTTTATCAAATTTTACTTACGCATGAACCGATTATTTGGAAACAAGTACAACCAAAAACAAATTTGGTTTTAGCTGGACATTCTTTAGGAGGATTAGTTCGCATTCCTTTTATAGGTGGACTAATTAAAAAAGATAATGTCGGTGACTATGAAGTGGGCAAATTTGAAAATGGTGATTCTTTACTGTATGTTTCTAACGGTATTGGTACAGAAAATCTTAGTTTGCGTTTTTTTAACACGCCTTCTATAACTTTATATAGATTGTATAATTATGAGTAATTTAAAAGTGTAGAATTTTATGGTTCTACACTTTTTATTTCATTTAAAATATATTTCATTAAAGAAAATTTTTCATCTTCCGTTTCAATACTAGATAAATATCCATCTTTTTCTTCTAAAACTATAGTGTTTTCTTCTAGTTTATTGTTTTTTATTTCATTTAATAAAAAATATTTTTTTTCGTTTATCTTTATTTTTTTAATAATTACATATTCTTTACCGTCTAATTCAATAATTTCAAAGGATTCCTCATTCATTTTATTCCTAACTCCTTTTCTAAAGAAACTACATCATTTATCTTATAATATCCATCTATTAACCCAACACTAAGCATTTCATAACCTTGTTCTAAATAGAAGTTTCTTTCTCTATCTTCATGAATTTCGATCATTTCGTTTTTTGGTGATTTCATAAATATAGTTCTTACTGTTCTAGGATAATCTGGGGCATATAAAGGGATTTTTTGAGAACTTTCTTTTACGTCTGGAGTTTCAAATGCTTTGATATCATAACTTTTAAGTTCCACTAAATCTCCAATATTTAAGAGGCTTTCAAAATCTATTTCTTTTTCGTCTACTATTGGGGTTTCAATTATCTGTGCATTTGATAAAAATTCTCCTTTACCAACACCTAGAAAAAATAAAGCTGCAATAGCAATTTTTTTTGCATTTCTTTTTATCCATTGACTCGTTTTTTTTGATGTCATTCCTTTAGAAGTATATTTTTTCTTTGAAATAACAGGTAAATACTCTAATGGCTTTTCTAATGTAGGGTAAGATTTTAAGCTCTCTTTGGAAGAATGAGAAAAATTTTGATTTTGAAGTAAATAACTCAATATTTCATTTATAGACATATTTTCATCTGGTATATTTAAATCTATATTTGGATTATCAATTTCATTTGGACTAAGATTCTGCAACCGATTTATTTCTTTAACACATATTTCTTGATATGGAAGAGTTTTTTGATAAATATCAGGCGATAAACTTTCAACTGCCTTTTGACTATTATAAAATTCCATTTGTTTATATAATTTTTCTTTATATATTTTTATTGCTTGATTTCTTTTTTCAATTAATTGTTTATCATTTTTGACTTTTGCTTCTTCTACATAAGGTTTTAAAAAATCAGGAACTATATTATTAACTTCTTGTTCTTTTTGCTGATTTGATGGATTTCTTTCTTCTGCTACTGTTTGATTTTCTTCTATATTCTCACTTGTATTATCAAAAATCATATCTTCTTTTATGTCATTTTCCTCGATTGCTGGAGCTACTGGCTTTAATCCACTTAAATTTCCAATAGATCCTATTGCTTGATTTTCTTTTTTTTCTGTATTTTTTTCTAGATTTTGTTCTTCGTTTTGAACATTTTGTTTTGCTGTTTCCCTATTCATATCTATCTTTTGGGTTTGTTCTTCAATTCTTGTTTCATATATCAGTTTGTTAATTTTTTCTTTATTTATGTTATTTAATTTTTCCATATGATTTTGAACTTCTTTTTTGTAATCTTCTACTGTTTCAAAAACATCTTTTTCTCTTGGCAAAATATTTTCAAAAATTAATTCATCTGAAGTGTTAAATAAAGCTTGATAAAATCTATTCATTTCATGAAGAATTCTTTTTAATGTCGCTATTTGTCCTTCTAAATTATTTGTATAGTTTATATGATTTTTACGTTCATTAAAAATTGTTAAAAATTGAACAAGTTGAAAACATTCTTTTGCTTTCGAACAATTTGTTTTTTCTATTTGTTCATATATTTTTTGACATCCTTCTAACCAAATTAAATATTCATTAAGATATGTTGAAAGTTCCTGTATTTGGGTTTCTTTTTGATCTTCAAATGTTGTATTTCTAATATTTTGAATACTTTCTTTTATTTTCTTTTTGAGAGTATTGTAAGGGTTTTTAAAATCATTTATAAAATTCTTTTTCGCTGATTCTTTTTGCTCTGTATTATCTTTCTCTTCTTCGGGAAGTTTTTCACAATTTTTTATTAATTTTGTTGTATCGTTTAAAAGCTCATTTATCATATTCTCACCTATTCTTTTTTTATTATATCATAGAGAATTCCAAAAAAAAAGAAGCTTTTGCTCCTTTTTTAAACACATTCTACATACGTATCTGTTAAGCAACGTATTGCGCATACACATGATAAGTTAATTGTAAAGAATGAGTTTGTTGCTACATATGGATTTAAACTTGTTGTATCTGGGTTATCTTCTAAAACACGGCAAGTGCAACAATTATTATCGACTTTTTCTACACGAAATACTGTAGATGTTGTTCCACCGACTACTGGGTCTTTAGTTGTTGGCATACTTAAGGCAACTCCGTTTGATCCACATGTATAAATTTGAATTGGTCTAGTATTACAAATCAAGCAATTTGGTCCTCCGCCTAATACTGGGCGATCACATGAATCTAAGCATGAATTTGGACAAGCGTTTTGTTGTAAAACCAAAATTACATTAAGTATTTCTGAAATGCAATTAGATGTTCCGTCGTTATTACACATAATATATTCCCCTTTCCTGTATTCTCACTATTAATTTATGTGAATTTTTAAAATACGTGCATTTTTCTAAAATTTATAGTATAATTTTTATGAGGTTGATATTTATGGATCAATGGTTAATATATTTACTTATTGCAATTGTTTTACTTTTTATTTCTTTAGTAGTTGTAAAACTTATGCAAAAAGATTTTCATTTAGAAGCAAATAAACTTTTAGGATATTTAGGTGGTAAGGATAATATCGTCAATGCTGAATGTAATATGTCTAGATTTAAAGTTATTTTAAAAGATGTTTCTAAAGTGGATAAGGATGCTATTACCAAATTAGGTGCGAAAGGTATTGTAGAAATCGATAATCAATTAAAAATTATTTTTGGTAAAGATGCCAAACAATTAAAAAAATATATTGATCAATTGTTATAAAGCATGAATTTCTTCATGTTTTTTTTATAATAATTTGTCAAAAAAAAGAACACATGGTTCTTAGATTTTTTTGATTTCTTTAATGTCTGAAATTGGAATTGCTTTGCCGTCCATAGTTAAAAGTGATGTTCCTGTTTTTCCTACTAACGTTTCTTCTTGTACTCCATCTTTCGTTATAATTTCTACTTGACTTTTGTAAACAAAATCTTTGCTATGGAAAATTGCGTCAATATCTTTTAAAATGTTTCGCGTACTACTTCTGTCTCCTAATAATTTGCTATAAAACAAATCTTTGTTGTTTTGAATCTTTTTTTCAATTGGACTTACAAATACTTTTGGTAATTCTTTCATAAAATTTCCCCTCTCTACTCTAGGTAATGTGAAAAGTTTTATTCACTACCACTTATTTTTTTCTTTATTTATAACAAATTCTATCTATTTTTCTTTTACCTCTATTTTTTATCTAGAAA
>CAJFEV010000010.1 GCA_904374795.1 uncultured Bacilli bacterium | reverse complement strand
CCACCAGAAACATATTCAGAATATGGAAATGTTGAAAGTATGACCCACTTTGGAAATTCTAAATTTGTTGCTCTTACATCTAAAAGAGAAAGAGTTGATAGAAATTATGTTTATCATAAGTATTTGTTATATTTTAAAAATGAAAATGGGACTTGGAAACGAACTCACGCTATAAAAGCTCCGGATTCTACTGCAAGCGATCCGGGAGATTTGGTAGCAATTAATGATACTTATGCTTTTTATAATAGTGAAGACGGTTTATATTTGATTAAATATGATAGTTAAATGTTCTATTTTAATAAATCAAAATTTACTTGGAATTCCTAAGTTTTTTGTTTTACTTTTTCTGAAAAATTTAGTATAATATTTTTGTAGTAAGGAGGTATAATTATGGAATTAAAAGGTAGTAAAACCGAAACAAATTTAATGGCTGCTTTCGCTGGTGAAAGTCAAGCTCATACAAAATACAAATATTATGCATCTCAAGCTAAAAAAGATGGATATGAACAAATGGCTGCTATTTTTGAAGAAACAGCTAATAATGAAAAGGAACATGCAAAACTTTGGTTTAAGGCTTTACATGGTGGTGAAATTCCTGATACATTAACAAATCTTAAAGATGCTGCTAGTGGTGAAAACTACGAGTGGACAGATATGTATAAAAATTTTGCTGAGGTTGCACGTGAAGAAGGGTTTGACGATATTGCATACCTTTTTGAAGGAGTTGCTAAGATCGAGAAGACTCATGAAGAACGTTACTTAAAACTTGTTGGAAATATTGAAGATAATTTGGTATTCCAAAGAGGAGAAGAAAAAATTTGGATTTGCCGTAATTGTGGACATATTCATGTTGGTGAAACTGCACCTGCTGTTTGCCCTATTTGTAAACATCCACAAAGTTTTATGGAAATTAAAGCGGAAAATTATTAGGAAGTATGGAAATACTTTCTTTTTTTTGGTATACTTTATCTAGAATAGAGGGATAAAATGAAACAATTAACTAAGAAACAAAAACAAGTATTAGTTGGAGGTATTTTTCTTTTATTAGTGGTAATTATTGGGGGTGGAATTTTATTATTTGCTAAGCCAAAAAATGAGGAGCCAAATGATTCTATTTTGGATAATCATCCAATAGAGGAAGTAGAACCAGAGCAAGCCGAGGATATGTATTCTACATTAACAAGCGAGTGTAGTGGAGCTTTAGTTTGGGATTTAGGTGTTGGAGAAACCGTTACTATTGATAATTTGGCCGATACGAATGCTTGTCATACTGATAATTATTATTCAAAAATGATTGGATATACGTATAATGATGTTGGAGTTGTTATCCATGTTAACGTATTAAAAAGAGTAGAAAATAATCTTTATAAAATAGATGATACACTAGTTGGCGCTTATGATGACGCAACTATTGACGCTTCTTTGGATAATGGAACTACTTATGAATATGTTTTTGAACAAAAAGATGATAGTTATCAACTTGTTAGTGTAAAATTAATGGAAGTTATAGATACTACTGAAACTCCTGAAGAAGTTATAGAATAGGACTTGCTTAGTAAAAAAGAAAGTGTTAAAATACATTTATGTAAACGAAGAAAGTATATAAGTAGTTTGTTTTGTTCCTTAGTAGAGAGAAAGTATTATAAGCTGAAAGTACTTTTAAGAAGAAAAAATAAATGAATTTCAATACTGGAGTTTTAATCGTATATCTGCGTTAAAGAAATAAAGTGCTAGATATCTTCTAGAAATTGGGTGGTACCACGGATTCTTTTCGTCCCAATGTTCTAGAAGTTTTTTTATTGTAGGAAGGTGAAATAATGAAAGATAATGTTTTAAAGTTAAAAGAAAATGCTTTAGAAGAAATGAAAAAACTTTCTAAAGAAGCGGATGTATTAAATTGTAAAGCTAAGTATTTAGGTAAGAAAAGTGAATTAAATGAGTTATTAGGTTCTTTAAAAGAACTTTCTGTTGATGAGAAAAAGGTTATGGGACCACTTCTTAATCAAACGAAAAAAGAACTTGAGGAAGCTTTTAGTCAAAAAATCGAAGAAATTAATAATCAAGTTTCTTATGATTTTGATGAAACTTTACCAACTTATGTAGAAACTGGTTCTTTACATCCCATTACTTTGGTTATTAAGGAAATGACGGATATTTTGAAGAAAATGGGATTTACCGTTGTTAGTGGACCAGAGATGGAAGAAGAATATTATAATTTTGAAGCTTTAAATATTCCTAAAGACCATCCAGCTCGTGATATGCAAGATACGTACTATTTAAGTAATGGTAAACTTTTACGTACCCATACATCTCCTAATCAAGTTCGAGCAATGCAAAAGTATGGTGCGCCTTTAAAGGTTTGTGCACCAGGAAGGGTTTTTCGAAATGAAGATATGGATGCAAATCATGATACAACCTTTTTTCAATTAGAAGGAATGGTTATTGATAAAGGCATTTCGATTTCTAATTTGATTTATGTTATGCGTAGTTTACTTTCTGAAACTTTTAAAAAGGAAGTAAAGGTTCGTCTTCGTCCTGGATTTTTCCCATTTACTGAACCTAGTTTTGAACTTGATTGTTCTTGTTTAATTTGTGGGGGAAAAGGATGTCCTACTTGTAAGAATTCTGGATGGCTTGAATTCTGTGGTTGTGGAATGATTCACCCAAATGTCTTAAGAGAGAGTGGAATTGATCCTGATGAATATACAGGTTTTGCTTTTGGTTTTGGCGTGACACGTATTGCGATGATGAAGTATAAAATTGGAGATATTCGAGTTTTAAATAGTGGAGACGTTCGTTCTTTACAGGAATTTGAGATTGAATAGGAGGTTTTGGTATGTTAATTTCATGTAATCGTTTAAAAAAATATATTAAGAATGCTCAAGATATAGATTTTTTACATATTTGGGATGATTTTACTTTACGAGTTGCTGAAGTAGAAGGTGTTACAGTTAAAGGTAATGATATAGATAATGTTGTTACGGCTAAAATTGTTTCTTGTGAAAAACATCCTGAAAGTGATAAACTTTCTTTGTTAAAGGTAAGTGATGGAGAAAAAGAATATAATATTGTTTGTGGAGCTCCTAATGTACGTGTCGGGCTTATTGGAGTTTTAGTTCGTGATGGAGGAATGGTAAGTGGCGTGAAAATAAAAACCCGTAAACTTGCTGGATATCCTTCTGAAGGTATGATGTGTGCCGTCGATGAATTAGGAATTGGTACGGATCATGATGGGATTTTAGAACTTCCTAGTGATACGCCAATTGGTGTGGATTTTAAAAAATTGTATCCTATAGAAGATATCATTGTTGAAATTGATAATAAGAGTTTAACGAATCGTCCGGATTTGTGGGGGCATTATGGAATCGCTCGTGAGGTTTGTGCCATTACAGATCATGAGTTACTTCCATTAGATTTATTGGATATTCCAAATAATCAACAAGATTTAGATATTAAGGTTTCTAATCAAGAGTTATGTAAAAGGTATTGTGGCTTAAAAATTGAAAATTTACAAAATAATAAAACGCCAATTGAAATGCAAATTTTCTTATATTATGCTGGAATGCGTTCGATTAATTTATTTGTTGATTTGACGAACTTTTTAATGTTAGAACTTGGTCAACCTATGCATGCTTTTGATGCACGAGTTGTAAAAAATATTGATGTGAAACTTGCTAAAGAAAAAGATACATATACTACTTTAGATGGCGTGGAAAGAATACTTTCTAAAGATACTTTAATGATTACCAATGGCGATGCTTACTTTGGAATCGCTGGAGTTATGGGTGGACTTGATAGTGAAATTTTGCCTGATACAACAAGTGTATTTCTTGAATCTGCTTGTTTTGATGCTGGAAGTATACGAAAAAGTGCTGTAAGGTTAGGACTTCGAACTGAAGCAAGTGCTCGTTATGAGAAGAGTTTAGATCCAAATATGTGTGATGTAGCGATTAAAAGACTTGCTTATCTTTTAAAGAACGAAAATCCTGATATGGTTATTGCTTCTAATTTAACGGATATATATCCTGAACCTTTGAAGGAAAAAACCGTTATCTTAAAAAAAGACAAATTAAAGGCTTATACGGCTATAGATTTTTCTGATGATGAAGTTGTAAAATCTTTGGAATCTTTAGATTTTAAAGTCAAAGTATTAGATGATGCTTATGAAGTTATTGTACCAACATTCAGGGCAACAAAAGATATTTCTATGGATGCAGATATTATTGAGGAAATTGTAAGGCTTTATGGATATGAAAATATTAAAGAAATTCCTTTAAAACTTGAATTAACAGGAAAAGAAGAAGATACGGTTTGGAATAAGGAATATGATGTGAAAAGATATTTGGCAACACGTTATTCTTTACGTGAAGTTCATTCCTATTTATGGTACGAAACTTCCTTGTTAAAAAGCTGTCATTTAGAAAAAAACGGGGTTACTTTATTTGGTAAAAATGAAAACACTCTTCTTCGTGATGATTTATCTTTGAGTTTGTTACCTATTGTTAAAAATAATTTGAAAAATGTGGATAGGTTAGGTATTTTTGAGATTGGTACAGTTATTGTTGATAATCAAAATAAAAGACGTTTATCAATTCTTTTAGCAGATGATGAAAGTAAGATGATGAATCTTTATTATGAAGCTAAGAAAATCGTTGTTTCTTTATTTAAATCTTTGAAACATATAAAAGTTGATTTTAAAAAAGGAAGAATGTTTGATTATTATGATGAAAATTTAAGTAATGAAATTCTTGTTCATAAAAATGTTTTAGGTTATGTTCATGTTTTTAATGGGGAATGTACTAGGTACGTTGGTAAGAAAAAAGCAATGGTAGTTATTGACATTGATTTTGATATGTATGTATCTTTAGATGTACAAGAAATACTTTATGAAAATGTTAGTAAATACCCTAATGTTACTTTAGATTATACAATTTTAACAAGTAAAGATTTTAAATATGAGGATCTTTTGAAAATTTTAAAACCTTTTAATAATAAATATGTTAAAGAATACCGATTAGTTGGAACTTATGAAGATAAAGAAGTTAAAAAATATACAATGAGATATATTTTAGGTAGTGAAGAAAAAACTTTAGAAACAAAAGAGATTGATAAATTTAAAGAAAAATTTATGGAACATATTGCAAAAAAAGGCTTAGAGATTTTATCTTAAGCCTTTTTTTACGTTGAAATATTTTAAAAATTCTTTTATAATGGTTATAGAATAGTGAGGCTAGAAAATGAAACAAAAGAGAATGTTTGTAGTTATCATATCAGCTTTAGTCATTATGATTTCTTTGACCTATCAAGGAACCTATTCTTATTTTACATCAAGGGTAGAAGGAACAGGAAATATAGAGAATAATCAGTCTCAAGGTCAAACGAATACATTGCAAAATTTGATTATTGGTGAATCGGCGAATGTCGTAAGTAGCAATATGATACCAGGAGATAGTGTTACGTATACTTTTACTGTTCAAAATCCAAATAACATAGATGTATGTTATAACTTATTATGGAATAATACAATAAATACATTTGTAAATCAAAAAGATTTGCGAGTAACCTTAGCAAAAAGCGATGGAACAGTATTGGTGCAAGATGCTCAATTTCCAGCGACTACAAGTGGAACTACGATGTTATTAGAAGGAACAAGAATTGAAGCTAGTACAACAGATACATTTACATTAACTGTAACTTATCAAAATACAGATAAAGACCAGACAGCAGATATGGGAAAAAGTTTTAGTGGAACTATTATAGGAGAATTAGGGGAATGTAAAGTTCCGACTGGTGCAGAAACCATTTTAGCAAAAGGAGAAACAGACGAATTAAAGTTTGATAATACAACAGATAACAATTTAAGATATGTTGGAGCCAATCCAAATAACTATGTATTATTCAATAATGAATTATGGAGAATAATAGGAGTATTTAATAATATCGATGATGGAACAGGAAAAAAAGAAACCAGATTAAAAATCATAAGAGATGAACCAATAGGAAACTATAGTTGGGATTATGATAGTACTGGTTCATATGATAATGATTGGAGTACATCAACACTTATGAATTTATTAAATAATGGAGCATACTATAATCGAACAACAGGAAGTTATTATAATGGTAGTACAGTTGATTTTACTTCTATTGGATTAACAGAAGAAGCAAAAACAATGATAAGTAATGCCAAATGGAACTTAGGAGGAACAGTGCGTTATACAAGTAGTAGTAATGGATTAGCAAGTCATTTCTACGGATATGAAAGAGGGACAGAAGTATATAGTGGACGACCAACAGAATGGATAGGGAAAATAGGATTAATGTATCCAAGTGATTATGGATATGCAACAAGTGGAGGAAGTAGTATAGATAGAGAGACATGCTTAAATACAGAATTATCCAATTGGAATGATTATGATGATTGTGTCAATAATGACTGGTTATACACAGTATCAATGCTATGGACCTTAACTCCTTATGCCGATACTTCGCACTACGTGTTCCTTGTGTACGGTACTGGGGAGGTCTACGACTTCAATACGAACTACGGCTATGCTGTTTCCCCCACCATATATCTAAGCTCTAACGTTAAAATAAGCGAAGGAGAAGGAACGATAGATTCACCGTTTACTTTGAGTCTATAGGATACCTAAAAATGGGGGCTGGCCACGGATAAATGCGGCAGAGGTGCCATCTAGTTATCCGCATCAAAAAAACAAACTTAGTTATAAACTTTTTGTAGAAAATAGGTGGTTTAGATAAATAAAGTTGAAGAAAGAATTGTTGATTTAAGTTTATTGCTGTTATTTTTAAATTCTTGGGAAGAAGAAGGATTTGATTATGATGAGAATGAAGAGCTTGTTAAAAAAAAGTTTCGAAGGACTTGGAAAGATTGTTCTTATGATGTTTTAAAAATTTTAGATGAAAGAGGATATATTTATAATAGTTATAAAAGTAAATCGATTGTTATTCGTGATGAAGGTGTTACGAAAGCTTTAGAAATTTATGAGTCTTTATATAATGAGCCTTATGAAATAGTACAGTAATGTACTTTTTTGTTTGCTTGTTTCTTGTTTTAAATTTTAGTATAATAGATTTAATGTTTTTTAAGAAAATGTCGCAGTAGTGTCACAGTAGTGTCGCAGTAAATTTGAAAGGAAGTGAAGTATGGATCCACAGAAAATTGGTCAGTTTATTTGTTCTTTGCGTAAGAAAAATGGAATGACGCAAAATGAACTTGCTCAAAAGTTACTCGTTACTAGTCAAGCTGTTTCTAAATGGGAAAATGGAAGAGGAATACCGGATATTGAAATATTGAAACAAATTAGTGAACTTTTTCATGTGGATTTAGAAACGATTTTAAATGGGGAAGAGAAAAAGAAAAAAAAGTTGGATAAAAAAGTTTTTCTTTTTCTTGGTTTAGGAATTTTAGTTTGTTTTGTTTTTGTTTTTTATTTTTTCTTTCAAAATGATAAAAGTTTTTCTTTTTCTGATGTGGTTTCTTCAAATGAATCTTTTTCTATTAAAGGTGTCGCGGCTTATTCTGATGAAAAAAGTTCCATTTTTATTTCTGATATTGTTTATTTGGATGAAGAAAATACTCATGAGGAGTATGTTTCGATTGAGTGTTTGTTATATGAAACTGATGGAAATGTTGAAAGAAAAATTGGGGAAAGTGGAATTATTCAAAGTGATAAAGTACAAAGTTTAAATGAATTTTTAAAACAAATTGAATTTCATATTGATTCTTTTGAAATTAGTTGTAAGAACTTGAGTGAAAGTAATCTTTATTTGGCTATTCATGCTTTAACGAAAGAAAGTAAAACGGAAACGTATATTGTTCCTTTAGAACTTACAAGTTGTACAATTCATTAGATAAACGAAGCGTTTAGTTTGATTAAACTTAACGTTTCTTTTTTTTATAAAAAATATTTTGTAAAATTTTTGGTGGAGGGAAGTAGAATGGAAAAAAAGAAAAAAATAATAGGGATTGGTTTGATATGTTTTGTTATTCTTTTATTAATTTGTTATGTTGGACTTGATTTGTTTTCTCAAAATCATGAGGAAGTAGAACAAGTCGTTAGTTTGATGGATAGTCAAATTAAGAAAGAAAAAGAATTTCAAATTGAAGGATATACACTTGATAATCCTAATGTGATTGTGAATCCTTATGGAAATTCTCCGTTAACTGCTTTAGTGATTTTTCAAACTGATGAAGAAGTAGAAGTTACAGTTACGATTCCTGGTAAAGATAAAAATAGTACTTTTACACATACGTTTGAAGCTACAAATGAACATTATTTACCTATTTATGGTCTTTATGCTGGTAAGAAAAATGAAATCACTTTAAGCGTCGGAGATCAAACAAAAAAGATTGTTATTGAAACGGAAGATTTGCCAAAAGATATGGCTTTACCTACTAGCGTTAAAGCTGATAAAAGTAAATTGGGAAATGAACTTTACTTTTTTACACCATCAAGTTCGGGTTACACAGTTGCGTATGATGTGAATGGTGATGTTCGTTGGTATTTAACAAATTATGCGTTATGGAAAATTGATCGATTAGAAAATGGTAATTTGCTTGTTAGTACCGAAAGACTTGTTAATTCCCCTTACTATATGACGGGAATGTATGAGATGACTTTACTTGGAAAAATTGTGAAAGAGTATAGTTTAGAAGGTGGATATCATCACGATTATTATGAAATGCCTAATGGAAATTTTTTAGTGGCTAGTGATAATTTTTCTTCTGGAACTGTGGAGGATTATGTTGTAGAAGTAGATCGTAAGACGGGAGATATTGTTAAAACTTTTGATTTAACAAAAATTTTAAATAAAGAAGATGGCAAAAGTGAAAACTGGAGCCAATACGATTGGTTTCATAATAATGCGGTTTGGTATGATGAAAAGACGAATTCTATTACTTTATCCGGAAGACATATGGATGCTGTAATTAACCTTGATTATGATAGTGGTGAACTTAATTGGATTATTGGAGATTCGACTAACTGGAGCGAAGAATATCAAAAATATTTCTTTACGCCTGTAGGTGAAGATTTTGAGTGGCAATGGAGTCAACATGCGGCAATGATCACACCTGAAGGTTATGTATTTATTTTAGATAATGGAAATAATAAGAGTAAAATTCCAAGTGAATATGTTCCGGCAAGTGAAAGCTATACTCGGGGAGTTATGTATAAAATTGATACAGAAAAAATGACTATTGAACAAGTTTGGGAATACGGAAAAGAAAGAGGAAGTTCTTTTTATAGTCCATATATTTCTGATGTAGATTATTTAGATAAAAATCATTATATTGTTCATTCTGGTGGAATTGTTTCGGTAGATGGAGTTCCTTCTAATCAACCAGCTGGTTTAACAAGTGGAGATGTAAAGCTTACTTCGGATACTGTTGAACTTTTAAATGATCAAGTGATTTTTGAAATTGTTTTACCGACAAATAATTATCGTGTCGAAAAAATGGATTTGTATGGTGATGAAGTTTTTTCTTTAGGTGGACAATCTAGAGTAGGTAGTCTTGGTAAAACAGAAGTTCTTAATGAATCTATATTCTTTGGTATTGGAGCTCATAGTTTTGATGAGGTAGAAGAGTCGCATGAAATTCATTTAACCAAGGAATTTGATCGGTTAGTTTTCTCTGGACGTTTCTTACGTGGAACTGATGTGGAAATCTTGCTTTATCAAAATGGTACTGCAAAAAGCTATGATGTACCTATTAGTAAAAAGCCATATACTGCTTTATGCGTTGATGTATTTACAGAAGAAGAAACAGAAAATGGTATTGTCGTGACAAAATATATAAATCAAGAAGGATTGAGCGGAAAATACTCGATTTATTTAAAAATTGATGGTATACTATATGATACAGAGCAATATGTGAGGTTTTAATTATGGATACAAAAGTATTGAAAGCATTTGGAATATTTTTAGTTGTTTTTGTCTTATTTATCGTTGGCCTTATTGTATATGATAATATGACCAAAGTTGAGGTTTTAAAAAATGACCATCTTAATGATGTAACTTATGTAGATGATAAGAAAAATATTTATATTTTCTGGGGTAATGGATGTGCTCATTGTGAAGATTTACGTGTTTACTTAGAAAAAAATGCAAAATTATGGAAAAATGATTATCAAATTTTCTCTTTTGAAACTTGGAAAGATGAAGAAAATGCTAAGCTTATGGATAATGTCATGGCATTTTTAGATAGAGAAAATGAGGGTACACCAACCATTTTAATTGGCGATAAGGTACTGGTTGGTTTTGGAAGTAGTAATGAAGAGGAATTGAAGAGTATTTTAGAAAGTCAAAAAAATAATGATTATGATGTGATTAAAGCTTATCAAGAACAGTAAATGCTGTTCTTTTTTTTGCTATTTGACACTTTTCTTTTTTGTGGATTTACAAAATTTTTTTTTATGGTACAATGATTATAATAGGTGGGAGAGTAGAATAATGAAAAAAGTTTTGTATAGTCTTCTTTTAGTTATTTCTATTTTAATTTTTGGAGGCTGCGGTAGTGATCGTGATCAAAAACTTATTATGGCAACTGAAGCTGGTTTTGCTCCATATGAGTTTTATGAAAACGGTGAAATTGTTGGAGTTGATATTGAAATTGCTAAAGAGATTGCCAAAGCTTTAGGAAAAGAATTAGAAGTTAAGGATGTTGCTTTTGATTTTATTATTAATGAAGTACAAAGTGGAAAAGCTGATTTTGGAGCAGCAGGAATTAGTATTACAGATGAACGAAAGGAACAAGTAGATTTCACTATTGAATATACTGTCTCTAACCAAGTTGTTGTTGTAAGAAATGATAGTTCTATTCAAAGTTTTGATGAGTTAGGAAATAAAAAAATTGCAGTTCAATTAGGAACTGTTGGCGAAAGTTTTGTAGAGGAAAATTACCCGGATGCAACAATTATTTCTCAAAAAAAATATTTGGCAGCAGCAGAAGATGTAAAAAGTGGTAAAGCAGATTGTATTGTTATGGATGAACTTCCTGCCAAAGAACTTGTTGACTCTAATCCGGAATTGAAAATTATGGAGGGGATTTTATTTTCTGATAAATATGGAATGGTCGTAAAAAAAGGAAATACTGAATTATTGAGTCAAATTAATGAAGTATTAAATAGACTTATGAACGAAGGAAAAATTGAGGAGTATATTTTACAATATACAGAATAGTGGGGGTTTAAAATGTTTGAGTGGTTTAGTGATTTAGGAGAACGTTTTTATCGAAGTGTCATTTATGATGAGCGATATTTATATTTTTTAGAAGGCTTAAAAAATACTTTGTTGATTGCTTTCTTTGCTGCTTTATTAGGTTTTATTATTGCAACTGTTGTTTCTGTTATTCGCGATTATCATAAGGAGACTGGTAAATTAAAAATTTTAAATGCAGTTTCTAATATTTATGTTTATGTTATTCGTGGAACGCCAACGCTTTTACAATTAATGATTTTGTACTATGTAGTTTTTCGAAGCGTAGATATTTCTATTATTACAGTTGGTATACTTACATTTGGTATTAATTCAGGGGCGTATGTTGCAGAAATTATTCGAGCTGGCTTTGACGGAGTTTCAAGAGGTCAAAAAGAAGCCGCAAAGACTTTGGGACTTAGTTATTTTAAAACCATGAAAAGTATTGTTTTTCCACAAGCAATAGGTAAGATCTTTCCAGCTTTAGGAAATGAAGTTATTACGCTTTTAAAGGAAACATCTGTAGCAAGTTATATTGGTATTGTTGAACTTATTAAAGCATCAGATATTATATCTTCTAGAACATATGATTATTTCTTTCCTTTGATTATCACTGCGATTATCTATTTATTCTGTACCTTTATATTAACAAAGTTAATTTCCTTTGGAGAAAGGAGGTTAAATCGTTATGTATAGAATAGAAAAATTATCTAAGTCTTTTGGAAAAAATAAAATTTTAAAAAATCTCTCTTTAGAAATTTCTAAAGGAGAAAGAGTTGTGATTATTGGCCCGAGTGGCAGTGGAAAATCTACATTCTTACGATGTTTAAATGGGTTAGAAAGTTTTCAGGGCAAAATCTTTTTTGAAAATAAGGATATTACTAAAAATGATTTTAAACGAATGAGACATAAGGTTGGAATGGTTTTTCAAAGTTTTAATTTATTTGAAAATTTAACGGTTTGGGAAAACATAACGATTGCTCCATTATCAAGAAAAATAGAAGATGAGAAAATTATTAATGAAAATGCTAAAAAATATTTAAAGAAAATTCATTTGGAGGATAAAAGTGATGTTTATCCGTCTTCTTTATCGGGAGGACAGAGGCAACGAGTCGCGATTATAAGGACATTAATGATGCATCCTGATATCATTTTGTTTGATGAACCGACTAGTGCTTTAGATGCGGAGATGATAGATGAAGTTTTAAATTTGATGATGGATGTTGCAAAAGAGGGAATGACTATGGTTGTTGTTACTCATGAATTAAATTTTGCTAAGGAATTTGCAACTCGTGTGATTTTTATGGATGAAGGAAAAATTTTGGAAGAAGGAACTCCTTTAGAAATTTTCAATCATCCTAAATCGGAACGGTTGAAAGTTTTTTTAGGAAAAATAAAACATTAGAAAGAAAGAGGGATAGAAATGAATGCAATTCATGTAACTAGTGAGATTAAACCACTAAAAAAAGTTTTATTACATCGTCCGGGTAATGAGCTTTTAAATTTGACACCGGACACTCTTCATGATTTACTTTTTGATGATATTCCTTATTTAAAGGATGCTCAAGATGAACATGATGAATTCGCAAGAATTTTAAAAAGTAATGGCGTTGAAGTTGTGTACTTAGAAGATTTAATGACGGATGTTTTAAATATTAGTCAGGAAATTAAAGAGAAATTTTTAAGACAATTTATTGAAGAGGCGGGTATTTGTACTCCAAAATATAAAGATTTAGTTTTTGAGTATTTAATGAGTTTTAAAGATACAAAAGAGCTTGTTTTAAAGACCATGGAAGGAATTCAAGTAAAAGAAATTAATCGTCGCAAAAGAGAAACAGAGAAATCTTTAGTTGATTTAGTTACAGATGAAACAAATTTCTTAGCAGATCCAATGCCTAACTTATATTTTACACGTGATAATTTTGCAAGTATTGGTAACGGTATTTCTTTAAATAGAATGTATTCAGTTACAAGAAATAGAGAAACGATCTATGCTGAGTATATTTTCACATACCATCCTGAATATAAAAATGTACCAAAATATTATAATCGTACTTATGATTATCATATTGAAGGTGGCGATATTTTAAATTTAAATGAACATACTTTAGCGGTTGGTATTTCACAACGTACGCGTGCTGAAGCTATCGATCAATTGGCTAAAAATTTATTTAAGGATAAAAAATGTAAAATTGATACAGTTTTAGCTTTTAATATTCCTAATTCTAGAGCTTTCATGCACTTAGATACGGTATTTACTCAAATTGATCGAAATATTTTTACATATCATCCTGGAATTTTAGATACTTTACAAGTTTTTGAAATTACCGAAGGAAATGATCCAAATAGTGAAGAAGATTTAAATGTTCGTGAAATTAATGATTCATTAGGAAATATTTTGGAACATTATTTAGGAGTACCTGTTACATTAATTCCTTGTGCTGGCGGGGATAAAGTTGGTAGTGAACGTGAACAATGGAATGATGGCTCTAATACTTTATGTATTGCTCCTGGAGTTGTTGTTGTTTATGATCGTAACGAAGTTACAAATCAAGTTTTAAGAGAGGCAGGACTTGTTGTTTTAGAGCTTCATGGTGCTGAATTATCTCGTGGACGTGGTGGTCCTAGATGTATGAGTATGCCTTTAGAAAGAGAAGATTAATATGAATGTCGATTTAAGAGGAAGAGATTTTTTAAAACTTTTAGATTATTCAAAAGAAGAGATTTTGTATCTTTTAGGGTTAGCTAGAATTTTAAAAGAAAAGAAAAAAAATCATGAGAATCATGCTTATTTAAAAGGAAAAAATGTTGTTTTGCTTTTTGAAAAAGATTCTACACGTACTCGTTGTGCGTTTGAAGTTGGAGCAATGGACTTAGGTATGGGAGTAACTTATTTAGGACCAACAGGTTCTCAAATGGGAAAAAAGGAAAGTATTGCTGATACAGCTCAAGTTTTATCTAGAATGTATGATGGAATTGAATATCGTGGATTTGAACAAGCTGTTGTTGAAGAACTTGCAAAAAACTCATCTGTACCAGTTTGGAATGGACTTACTAATGAATTTCATCCAACGCAAATGCTTGCGGATATTTTAACTATGCAAGAGAACTTTGGAGATGTTAAGGGTAGAAAACTTGTTTTTTTAGGAGATGCTCGTAATAATGTGGCATGTTCTTTAATGGTTGTTTGTGCAAAACTTGGAATTCATTTTGCTTGTTGTGCTCCAAAAGAATTATTTCCTCCTCAATCTTTAGTAGAAACGTGTAAGGAAATTGCTCAAAAAGAAGGTTCAACCATTTTGCTTACGGAAGATGCTCATGAAGGAGTTAAAGATGCTGATGTTCTTTATACTGATGTTTGGGTTTCTATGGGGGAAGATGCCTCTTTATGGGAAGATAGAATTCGTCTTTTAAAACCTTATCAAGTGAATAAAGAAATTATGAGTTATGCAAATCCTAATGCTATATTTTTACATTGTTTACCATCTTTTCATGATACAAATACAAAAATCGGAAAAGAAATTTCTGAAAAATTCGGAATTAATGAAATGGAAGTTACAAATGATGTGTTTGTGTCTAATCAATCAAAAGTTATGGATCAAGCAGAAAATCGACTACATACGATTAAAGCAGTTATGCTTGCTACGTTAAAAGATGAGTAAATATAAAAAAATTGTTATAGCATTAGGTGGAAATGCATTGGGTAATACACCAGAGGAACAGTTAAAACTTGTTAAAAAAGCTGCTAAAAGTATTGTTGCTTTGGTTCGTGAGGGCTATCAAGTTGTGGTTACTCATGGAAATGGACCCCAAGTAGGAATGATCAATATGGCTTTAGAGTATTCACATGAGGAAGAAAATACTCCAGAAGTTCCTTTTGCAGAATGTGGCGCGATGAGTCAGGGTTATATTGGTTATCATTTACAACAAGCTATTCAACAAGAACTGTATAAAAATGATATTGCGAAAAGTTGTGTTACGGTTGTCACGCAAGTTTTAGTAGATTCTAAAGATAAGGCTTTCAAAGATCCGACGAAACCTATTGGAAGTTTCTATTCTAAAGAAGAAGCAGAAGCATTGGAAAAAGAAAATGGTTGGGTAATGAAAGAGGATGCTGGAAGAGGGTATAGACGAGTTGTAGCATCTCCAAATCCTTTAAAAATTATTGAAAAAGGAGTAATAAAAGATCTTTTGCATAAAGGACACATTGTCGTTGCTGCTGGTGGTGGAGGAATCCCAGTAGTGCAAAAATGGAATCATTTAGTTGGTGTAGATGCGGTTATAGATAAAGATAAAACGAGTGCGAGACTTGCGATTGATGTTAAGGCGGATGTTTTTTTAATATTAACTGCAGTTGAGCAAGTATGTATTGGTTTTAATACTGATCATGAGAAGAAACTTGATGAAATGACTGTATCAGAAGCTCTTAATTATATGGATCATAAAGAATTTAAAGAAGGGAGTATGAAGCCAAAAGTAGAAGCATGTGTTGAGTTTGTAAAAAATACAAAAAAAGTGGCGATTATTACGTCGCTTGAAAAAGCGTTACCGGCTTTAAATGGTAAAACGGGTACTTGGATTGTATAGGAGGATATAATGGCGAAATCTAAGAAAAAGGGGTTTTTAACCTCATTCTCAATTATTTTACTTTTAATTTTTGCTCTTGGTATTCTTTCTCATTTTTTACCAAAAGCTGAATTTGTTGGCGAGGAAATCGTCAATGGTAGTGGTGTTGTTGGAGCAAGTTTATCTGATATTTTAATGGCTCCAATTTTAGGATTTGAAAATGCAATTGATGTCGGAATTTTCGTTTTAATTTTAGGAGGATTCTTGGCTGTAGTTGCAAGAACTAAAGCGTTAGAAACGGGAATACAAGTATTGGTTCGGAAATTAAAAGGACATGAACTTGTTTTAATTCCTATTTTAATGTTTATTTTCTCTTTAGGTGGAACAACTTATGGTATGCTTGAAGAAACTGTTGGATTTTATGCACTTTTATCAGCAACTATGGTTATGGCAGGTATGGATACCGTAGTAGCTTCCGCGATTGTTTTGCTTGGAGCAGGAAGTGGTGTTTTGGGTTCCACGATTAACCCATTTGCAGTTGGTGCAGCCATTAGTGCTTTGCCGGAAGGTACTGTAGTTAATCAAGGATTAATTATTGGTATTGGAGTGGCTTTATGGTTAACCACTTTAGCAATTTCTATTTTCTTTGTTATGATGTATGCTAAAAGGGTTATTAAGAAAAAAGGTTCAACAATTCTTTCGCTAAGAGAGCAAAAGAATATGGAAAAGGAATATGGCACTAAAGATGAAGAAGCTCAAAGTAAAGTCGTTCATTTGAATTTTCATCAAAAGGTTACTTTATGGTTATTTGCTTTAACTTTTGTGGTTATGATTATTGGATTTATTCCGTGGGAAGATTTTGGAATTACGTTCTTTACAAAATTTACTGGATGGTTAACAGGAACACCATTAGGAAGTTGGTATTTCTTTGAAGCTGCTTTATGGTTTTTGATTATGGCAGTTTTAATTGGGGTTATTAATCATACAGGTGAAAAAAGTTTTGTTGATACATTTGTAGATGGTGCAGATGATATGGTTGGAGTTATTTTAATTATTGCAATAGCTCGTGGAGCGTCCGTATTAATGCAAACGACACATTTAGATAATTATATTATTTATAATGCGGCTGAATTATTACGAAATGTTCCGGCATTTGTCTTTACTCCACTTAATTATGTTTTACATGTTGTTTTATCAGTATTGGTTCCATCATCTTCAGGTTTAGTTACATTATCAGCTCCAATTATTGGACCATTAGCTACTCAATTAAATTATAGTGTTGAAACTACAGTAATGACTATGGTGGCAGCAAATGGACTTGTCAACTTAATTACTCCAACATGTGGGGCAATTATGGGAGGTCTTGCTTTAGCTAAAGTAGAATATTCAACTTGGTTTAAATGGGCATTTAAAGTCGTTTTAACAATTGCGATTGTTAATGTTATTTTGTTAACATTATTCTCAATTATTTTATAAAATAAAAAGAATTAATTCTTTACTGAGTTAATTCTTTTTTTATCCACGTCATAATTACATTTACAATATATTCTTGTTCTTGTTTGGTTAATTCTTTATTTTTAGAAATGTGATACCATTTATAAAGACAACCACGGCAACATGTTGCGGTTGCATGTTGGGCTATAAAAACGGGATGTCCTTTCATTGGCGTTTGTTTACCATCGTTTAATGGATGTGCTGGTGCAAGTCTTTTTGAAATAAAATCTTGTGCATGTCTTTCTATGGTTTCCATTCCTTTTTCTTTAATATAATTTTTTTCTTTATCTTTTAAGTAAAAACTATTTCTAAATTTTGATTTACTTAATTTTTCTAAAATTTCATTTGTTTCTAACATATTCTATCCTTTCTATAAATTTGAAACTTAGTTTGTTGATGCTATATTTTACTTGGGGAAATATTTAGCGTATGAGTACTTATCTTTCTTTTTAAAAAGAGAGGAGTGAAAGTTATGAAGAAAAAGGATTTACTAATCACCTTTTTACTCTTATAACAAATCTATTATTGATTTTATCTTTGTTGATAATTTTAATAAAAAAATAGTACTCAATTCGTATTGAATTAAGTACTTACCAAACTTAAGGTGAGTACTCAACCAGTGAAAGTTAAGTATTCCCTTTTTTCTGTCATTTTCTTTTGACAATTCTATTATATCATACAATCGTTATTTTTATTCTTTTTTTGCTATTTGCAATTATAGAAGGTATATGTTATATTTTGCTTAAGGGAATATTTAACGTATGAGTACTTATCTTTCTTTTAAAAAAAGAGAGGAGTGAACGTTATGAAGAAAAAAGATTTACTAATCACCTTTTTACTCTTAACGAATCTGTTATTGATTTTATCAATATTGATAATTTTAATAAAAAAATAGTACTCAATTCGTGATGAATTAAGTACTTCACTTAAAATATTAGGTAAGTACTCAACCAGCGAAAGTTAAGTATTTCCTTTTTCATGTCATTTCTTTTGACAATTCTATTATATCATAAGTTTTATATTTTGTTACATTTTTTTATGTAGAGAGAATTCTAAAATGACTTTGGTAAATTCTTGATATTTTGATTCCATAGATAAATGTATATTTAATGTTTCAGAAAGTTTTTTAGCTAAATATAGTCCCATGCCTGTAGCATATTTTTTGGTTCTGTTACTCCCAGTAAATCCTTTATCAAACACCCTAGGAAGTTCGCTTTCTTTAATACCTATACCATTATCTTCAATAACTAGTTGTAAATTTTTATCATTTTTTTTCGTATAAATTTTAATGTAACTTTTTTCTTCTTTTTTATATTTGATGGCATTACTGATAATTTGTGAGAGAATAAAACTTAACCATTTTTCATCTGTATAAATTTCTTCTTTTACAGCATATACGTAAACTTGAATTTTGTTTTGAAGAAAATAATATTGATTTTTTAAAATTAAAGAATGTATTATTTCTTCAACATTGATTTTTTTTATAAAATAATCTTTTTCAGGATTTTGACTTCTAGCATAATAAAGAATTTGTTCAGTTAGCTCATCAATTTTATCTATTTCAGGTTTTAATTCTCGATTTTTTTGATTTTCTATAGTAAGGAGTAAAGCCGCTAGTGGGGTTTTAATTTCATGAACAAAAGATTCAATATATTCTTCATATTCTTTTTTCGAACTTTCTAGTAAGCTTATTTTGTCATTCATGGCTTTGGTAGCTTTTAAAAGAGCATAGTAGTAAGCTTGATTTTCTAAATTTTTTGGTTTTTTTAAAAGTTCTGTTATTAAATATTTTTCTTGCAAATTGTCTACTTGATTTATAATTTTCTGATTTTTTCTTTTTTGAGAAATAAATTCTAAATAAAGTGAGAGGATATAAGATAGTATGATTGTAAATAGGAGAATAAAGAGAATATTGAAAGGAATTTGGCATAATCTAAAAAAAATATATAAAACAAGAAAAAGAGCTGAGTGATATAAAACACTAGTAATTTTTGTTTCTAAAAATTCTAAAAAACTCATATATAATAACCTACCCCTCGTTTTGTTTTAATAAAATCTTTGGCTCCAATTTCTTCTAATTTTTTTCTTAAACGATTCATACTTACATTTAAAATATTTTCGTCTAAATAATATCGATCATTCCACAATGATTCTAATAAATCTTCTTTGGTAATAAGTTCATGAGGTTTTAAAAAGAAATAGTAAAGGATACGAAATTCATTTCTTGTAAGTTCTGTTTCTACTTTTTCTTTTTTTATAGTGGATAAATGTAGGTTTAAAGTAACATTATTGATTGTCATTTCTTGATAGTGAATAGGATTTGTAATATTTAAAGCTCTTTTAATTTTTTCTAACAGAATTAATTTATTATACGGTTTGGGTAAAAAATCTATTCCACCTAAGCGAATACTTTTTAATTCATCTTCTTCTTTTGTTCTACTTGTTACAAAGATAATAGGAATATCTTTTTCTTTTTTTATTTTTTCACAAATGGTAAAGCCATCTTCATAAGGTAGATTGATATCTAAGAGAATTAAATCGCATGGAGTACTTAAAACTTCTTCTATAATATTTTCAAAATGTTTTATTATATGGGGAATATAGTTTTCTTTTTTTAATAATATGGCTAATTCCTGTCTTATTTTTTCATCGTCTTCAATAATTGCAATATTCATGGGTAACCTCCGTTTCTTATTATACAGAAAAGACTAGAATGTGACTAGTCTTCTAAATTCTTTTTGATGCCAAAATAGGTTGCAAGATAATAAATGAGATAAATAATTAGGAAGATGCTTATCCCAGATAAATAGATGGAGATAAAAGCATGACTACTTGGCAAGAAAAGTTTGAATAATTTATTTAAGATACAATTAATGATAAAACTTGTAATTAGTGGATAAATGATCGGGAAGATAAAGAAGATACTTGTTTCCGTAAAAATGATTTTGTGAAGTTCTTTTTCTTCCATTCCTAATTTAGATAAAACTTGAAAGCGATATTTATATTTTTCTTGATCATTTAATGTTTGAATAGCTAAAATGGCTCCGGTTACAGTAGTGAAAATAAAGGCTAAGTAAAATAGAGCAAAACTTAAAATTGTCGTCGTGGATTTATTTGTTGCTTCATAACTTCCTTTAACAGAGATATTAGCAAGTGAATAACAATAGATGTAGCCATCTTCATCTTCTTCACACATTTCATTATCTGCAGCTTCGGTAAGTTTGTCTTCTAAAAATTCATCTGTTTCTTCAAGAGTATCGACGATTAAATAACTATCGATAATTTCTAAATCTTTTACAGCTTCATCAGGAACAATAACAACATAACCAGAACCTAATGAATACATACTAGAATAGTTGTCTGTAAACATATTTTTAAGTTCTAATTTTTCTTGGTTAGGAAGAGTAATTTTTCTAATCTCGTCTTTTTTGGGTTCAAGAATTTGATACATTTCATTAGATGCATTTACAGCATATTCATTTGAAGCTAAACTAATCGGTTCTTTTCCACGCATTTCCATTAATTTATTGTAATCGCTTAGACGCATAATCGTATCGTCTTCATTCCAACTTTGTTCATCTTCAGTCAGTTTGTTAAAGATAGACTCATTATTGTTTTTATAGCTATGATAAATAAATTGCTTTTCTATAGTATAATCTTTTTTTATGACATCAAGATATTTAGAAAAGTTTGTTTCATCATCAATAATTGTAATATCCATGGGCGCTGTTATTTCGATTTGATGTTCTAAAATAGCATTCATTAAATTAGAAATGCTTAATGATAAAAAGGTTAGAAGTATTAATAGAGAAAGCGTTGCTAAAGTACGGGTCATAGTTTTGATTTTTGAAGTAAATTGTCTTAGAATAAATAAATGATTTTTTTTGTACTTGCGATGATTCTTTTTTAATACAAAGTTTATTAATGTATCTCCTAAATGATAAGTGATTCCATAAATACTTAGGATAAGTAAAATAGAAGCCAAAAAAATTTTACTAAAAGATGGTTCAATACCGATACCTACGAATTCATGATTAATCATGAGTAAGGAGATAATACCTAAAAGTAAAAAAGCTATAAATTTACACGTAGAGAATTTTTTCCTTTTGAATTTTTTTTTCTTCGTTTTTCTTTTCTAAATGTAATAGATTATAAATTGTCGTTTTTTTAATACGACGGTTACTTAAAAATAGAACAATAAAATAAATAATTATAAAGTAAATGACGGAATACATAATCGGGATGAATAAATCGTTAGCTAAGATGACTTTATAAGGACGTTCAAAAATGTTCATAATAATAAAACTTAGAATTTGACTGAAAAAATATCCGAGAAAAAAGGAAAGTAGCAAGGCAAGGATACCCATGAATAAATTTTCTAAAAGAAACATTTTACTGATTTCTTTTTTTGGTATTCCAAGAAGCATGTAGGTTCCAAACTCTTTACTTCGTTTATGAAACATAAATTTTATTGTATAATTGATTAGATAACTTAAAACAAATAAAATAATACAATTGACAAAGAGTAAAGTGGTTTTAAAATTTTCCATAACATTGGATAATTCAATCACGTCTTTAGAATTGGCAATGAGATTAAATGAAAACATTAAGGAGAAGGCTAGGGTAATAGAAATCATGTAAATGAGATAATTTTTACATGTTTTTTTTAAATTCTGAAAAGTTAACTTTGCTAACATGTTATTCTCCTCCAAGTAGAGTTAATACATCTAAAATTTCCTCATAAAATTCTTTTCTTGATTTTTCACCTTTGTGAATTTCATTAAAAATGCGACCATCTTTTAAGAATAGAATTCTTTTGCAAAAACTTGCTGAGAAAGCATCATGTGTAACCATTAAAATGGTAGCATGTAAATTTTTATTCATTTCTTCTAAAGTTTCTAAAAGAAGTCTTGCGTTTTTCGAATCTAAGGCACCTGTTGGTTCATCTGCTAAAATGAGTTTTGGCTTATTTATTAAAGCTCTAGCACAAGCGCATCTTTGTTTTTGGACTCCACTTACTTCATAAGGGTATTTTTTTAAAATGTCTTTAATTCCTAATTTCTCAGCAATTTCTAAAACTTGTTCATCAATTTTTTCGACATCTAATTTATTAATAATTCTTGATAAAGCAATATTTTCTTCAATTGTTAGGGTATCTAATAAATTGAAATCTTGAAAGATAAATCCCAAATTTTTTCTTCGGAAAAGGGCCAGTTCATCTTCTTTTACTTCAGTTATATCTAAGTTATCTACATAAATATTTCCACTTGTCACGCGATCAATGGTTGAAATGCAATTAAGAAGAGTACTTTTTCCCGAACCACTTGCTCCCATAATGGCAACAAATTCTTGTTCGTTTATTGTAAATGATAAATCATTAATTGCTTTTGTAATATTATTTTTTGAACCATAATATTTTTTTAAATGAGTTATTTTTAATATTTCTTTCATAATAAATTCCTTTCACCAAATGTGCACTTGTTTGGTTATTACCATTATAGCAAAAATGTATTTAAAACTTTCTTACACTTTTGTTATTTAAAAAAACATCTATTTTGTTTTGACAAATAAATAGATGTTTTGAATGGTATCATTCTCTTTATTACACGTGGTTAAGACTAAATCATATGTATTTTTAGGAATTGTAATAAAACCCGTTTTTTCTTGATAGAGAATTTCAGCTAATCGATAGGAATACTTTTTTTCTTTATAAATAATAGTTGCTTGATCATTTTTGCTTAATTGATCTAAATTTTTAAAATAAGAAATTTTACTGGTTCCAGAGTGGGCAGCCAAGACAATGGTACAAGATTCATTAGGCTTACAATTACTTAATTGTTCAATTCCTTTATCTACTGTATTTAAAGAAGAGTCTTTAGAATAATAAGGTTGTCTTAAGTAAATTTTTTCAATTTCTAAAATGGCTTCTTCTGATTCATTTGAAGTAGTTATTCTAGGAATATTGGATATTTGAAAAGGGAGTGATGTTTCAATGGTTGAAGTGTTTATTTCTTTTTTTAAAAAAAGAAAACTACTACATAGGATAAATAAAATTCCAAGGCATATTTTTCTTTTCATATTCATTCTCCTTAAAATACATGTAAGTATTTGGATAGATGATGGTATCTAAATAGGTATTAGGAACTTTAAAAATTTCATTTTCAATTTCTAGTGTTTCAACAACTAGAAATGAATTTTCATTGTTATATTTAAGTTCAACAAAAATTGGATTAGAAAGTGGAATATATCCATTTAAAGGATTTGATTCAACAAAGTAGTATTTTCCTAATGGTAGTAAATTGGTTTCTAGTTGACCTAAGGAATTGGTATAAAATTTTCCAATTTGTTCGTTTTGATAATAAATAACTTTACCATTTTCAAAAATGTCTTCTTTAGCATATAAGGTAAACCCAACATTTTCTAAAGGATTACCTAAATTATCCGTTTTCTTTATGGTGATTTTTCCTCGGATATTTGGTTTGTTTACTACTATTATTTCTTTTTCAACAATTTCTGTAAAAGAATTTTGAAAAGCTAAGGATACAAGGATTGGTTCTTGTAAAGGAGTATAGTCTTCTAATGGATTTGTTTCCACAAAATAATAGTTGCCTAAAGGAAGTAAACCAGTTTCAATTTGACCAAGCTCATCGGTATGAAAGCTAGCAATTTTTTCATTTTGATAATAGATAATTTTTCCGTTTTCAAAAATATCTTCTTGAGCATATAATGCGAATACTACATTTTCTAAAGGCTTTTCTTGATGATCTGTTTTTTGAATTTTAATTTTTCCTTTAATGCGTTTATTAAAGAAGTCTATTTCAATAATATTGGGTGAATTTTTGTCTACTGTAAATGTAATAGTTTCATTATTCCATAAATATCCTTTAATATCTTGTTTTACTTCTTCGATACGATATGTTGATGGAAATAAATCTTTGGTTGTAAATTCACCATTTTGATTTGTTTTGAAAAGACAATCTTCTGTTTGGCAAATATATTTTTCATTTATGATATCATATATTTTGAAAGATATGTTTTCTAAGAAAATATTTTCTTTGGTATCGGCATCTTTTTTTACCACTTTAAGTTTTGAAGTATACGGCTCATTTATTAAATTGATTGTTGTTTCTTTAGGTGTTGTTTCATTTACGATAATGACTGTATCTTCACTTTTATAATAGTTTTCTAAACCGGAAATTTGTCTAATAATATACTCACCATAGGGTAGAGTTATATGGATTTGTCCTTGTTCGTTTGTTTTAAAAGTATATAGTGTTTCTTCTGTATCTTTTTTTAAAACTGCAAATTCTGTATTTGCTTCTGGTTTGAGACCTCCATCAGTTAAATATTTTTTATCAATAGTAAGATCTGTTTTATAGACTTCATCTTCTACAAGTATAGTTTGGGTTTTGCTAATATTTTCTTGAGTAATGGAAAAGGAATATTTTTTTTCATTTACTTGATAACCTGTTGGGGCTTTTATTTCTTGTATATAATAGTTTCCTAAAATTAAATCTTTTATCGTAGCCTCACAGTTTTCGAGTTGAACACTTTGTATTAAAGTGCCATCTTCTTTATATAATCCATATATGGCACCTTCTAATGTGGCCTCTCCTTGAGGTGTGCAAGTTTTGTTATCTTTATCTACTTTTTTTATAGTGATTTTTCCTGTAACTGTTTTAAAAACAATTGTGCTTTCTATAGGTCTTACGTCACCCGTTGTTAAAAGATCTTGGCCTGTATCGTGATGAAAAAGAATAATGTCTTTATTCCAAGCAGTATTTTTTTTGATAAGATAAATTACACCTTCACTTTTTGACGTGTTGGGGGTAATTTTTAAATTGTTACCTTCTATACTAAGAGTACAATTTGTTGACGTTTTGATTTCAAATTCCTTTAAAATTTCATTGGTATCTTCTAAAAGGTAAGTTTCTCCGTAAGGAACTAAAATAGTCTGCCTATCAAAACTAGGTTTTGTATAATGTCTTTCTATTAAAGTATCCAATTCCTTCATTTTTTCTTCTATATTTGCTGGCGTATTTATCACATATTGCCAGGGATTAGGAGAGTAGTTTTTGCTTGTAAATTGAAAACTTTTTCCTAAAACTTCCCAAATCTTTGCTTGAGTCGCGACTACCCAATCTGTACTCGTATGATTATTATAGCCATAGCCATAGTAAGACAATAAACTTATTTTTTCTAATTGTTGAGTTGAAATTCCTGCTTTTAAAGCAAGTTCGGCATTGGATAAACCAAAGTATCCAGTGTAATCCCCTTTGTATCTTGAAACTCCTGGTTCGATACAATAAGCAATATCTTGCGTGCTATTTCTTTTAAAAAGTTCAAAGTCTCCAAATTTACCGTCCGAGTATACATAATGGTAATTTCCTAAAAATGTGCTTGTTATTTGATCGGTTATTGTAGCCGAATGTACTTCTTTTATTCCTAACAAGCAAAGAAATAAAAGAAAAATACTTAATTTTTTCATATTTTTTCTCCTTCTACCAATACTTTCAAGAAAAAATATGAATTTCCTTTTTTTTATGCAAAAAAGCGTTCGACAAAATTTGCAATAAAAAAAATCCTATGAGTAGGAGTATCTAGTTAAGCTTAAAAAAAATTGTATGTAATTTGTACGTAAAAGAGTTTTATATATAAAAAATCCCGTAAATACGTGAATTATTTCAATTTGGTGGAGCAGAGGAGAGTTGAACTCCTGTCCATACAACCCTATGAAAAAACATCTACAAGTTTAGTTGGAATTTTTTTAATATACTTTATGGATCCAACACACCAAAGAAGTATACGAGTCTTATTTTCATTCGTAAAATCATCTAAGACAAATGATTTTATATATCTTATATCTATGAACCTTTAAACACCCTATAAGAGAAAGTGAATAAAAGCCTTCTTATTAGCTCTTTATTAAGCAGCTACTGGAGCATAAGCTCCAAAAGAAGTGACAGAGTTATTCTCGTCATTTAATTTTAAGATTTGCATTTTAAGTATGCCTACTACTTGCCGTCTTAGCTAGTGATTGCTGTCGAAACCAAAGCTGCCCCGTGGTTTCATTATAGCATAAAACGCTTGCAATATCAAATTTTATGCGATATTATAGCTGTAATAAAAGTTATTTGGTTATGAATTGAGGGGGATCTTTATGTATGAAGAAAAGGAACCTGTAAAAAAAGAAAAAAAAGTAAAAAAAGAAAAAAGCAAAAAAGAAAATAAATTTTTTCAAAAAACACCTTTAAAAGAAAGTAAAGGAAAGGAAGAAAAGGAAAAAATTGAAAAAGTATCGTCTGCTGATGAGAAAAAGAAAGGATTAAAAATTCTCTCTTTTCGCGCTGATTATGTTTCTGTGTTGATTCGGTTTGGAATTTTTTTGATTTTTGCTTTTATTGTGATTTTTATTGTTACTAAAGTACGCAATAGTGGTGATGCTAATTCTTTTACTGAAAATATGGAAAATATGAAAGAGGTTGCATATACTTATTATAAAGTTGAAACGCATCGACCTGTAAGTGTTGATGAAGAAATTGTTTTAACACTTAAAGATTTAGAAGAGGCAAGTTTAATTAAAGAATTAAAAGATCAAGAAGGAAATGTTTGTAGTAAAGAGTATAGTTATGTTTCTTTGGTTAAAACTTCATCAGATGAATATGACTTAATTGTTTATTTATCTTGTGGTGGAGAATCACAAATGGCTACTTATCCTGTATCTTTTGATGATTCAGAAAATCATAATGTTTCAACTTCTACTCTATTATATGAGCAAAAAAGAACAATTGAAGTAAATGAAGAATATAGTTGCCCTGAAGGTTACTATCATGCTGGTCGTTATTGTATAAGTACAAATAATACAGTTACGGTTCAAGCTACTCCTAAATATAAGGTGACACCCGCAAGAAATAGTGCTGCTCGCTATAAGCCAACTGGATATGAATATGAATACGTAGATCCAATTGTTTCTATAAATGAATCTTCCTATGAGTGTCCATCTGGATATACCTTAAGTGGGACTTCCTGTGTTAAAGAAGGAACGGTAAGATATCGAAGTTCTACGTCTTACTCTTGTCCAAACGGTGGAACCCCATCAGGAAGTCGTTGTTTATTTACTGTTTCGGCAAATTATTCTGATGAAAAACCTTATTGTAGAAGAGGAACCTTAATTAATAATGATTCTTGTTATGTTACCGAAGAATATAAAGTTCGTTGTGTTACAGGGAAAAAAGATTCAACAATTAATGCTTGCTATACTACATATTCTGCTAGCGAAGAATTAAGTGATTGGTTGTTTGATGGTAAAGTTACTTATTCTGAAGATTACGATATCGATCGTTTAGAAAATGAGCGAAGAATGTATGAAGTTGATGAGTATTTAGATAATGGAAAAATTCGCTATAGTCGTTATATTAGAAAATATATTAAAACATGTGATGATGGTGATGAGTTAAAAGGTAGTACTTGTCGTCATTATGATGAGGCTTATGAACAGAGATATTGTAGCGATTCGGATTATCATTTAGCAAGTGATGAAAGTGAATGTTTTACTTATGAGGATGCACGTTATAAAGAAACAAGTGGGATATATACTTGCCCTTCTGGATATCGAAAAAGAGGTAGCGGAGCAAGTTCATCTTGTTATAAATATGAAAGCGCTACGAAAAATACATCACAAACTCCTTATTGCGCTTCCGGGTATGACTTAACAAGTAACGGAAAGTGTGTTCGAACTATTGAAGCAACTTTAGTGGAAGAAAAGGTTACTTATAGTTGTCCTGAAGGTTATACGAAACGTGGTAATGGTGCAAGTACGCAGTGTTATAAAAAAACAACTACAGATAGTTATTATTATTGTACAAATTCACAAGCTACATTAAATGGGACTAGATGTGTTATAGCAGAAAAAACAACTTTTTTAGGCTATACTTGTTCAAATGGATATGATTTATCTGGAAATCAATGTATTAAAACAGATAATGTTGAACGAATTTTGGCTACAGAAAACGATCATACTACAAGTAGGGAAGAAATTATTTGGAGTAAGGAAAAAGAACTTGATGGTTGGACTTGGACGGGTAATACTAAAGAAGCAGAGTAAGCTGTTATATATAAGTAGAGATACATTTAAAGAAAGTATTAAATATTTTAAAATACATTTTAATAAACATAATGAAATGATTACGAGAATAGATAAAAATGTTTTATAATGTTGAGCTTAAAAATCTTGATATAATAAGAAGCTTTAAATCTTTGTAGATGGAATACTTTCTTTTTTTTTGATGATTCAATTTTGGAAAATAATAAAAAGTAATAAGGAGAGGTTCTTTGTTTAAAAAAATGAGTTTATTTATACTATTTTTGAACTTGTTATGTACGTAAGTGGTTTGAATAAAATGCTTTCTAAGGAATATAGAATAGTGTTTTTTTATAAATGAAATTTAGAGCTTGGTAAAATTTGTTTTTATTGTCAATAGTTTTTGAAAATGTCCCAAAAAAATTTAAACATTAACGGGAAAATATTCTCGTTTTTGTTTGTAATTTTATACCTTTTCTCATTGAAGTCA
>CAJFEV010000009.1 GCA_904374795.1 uncultured Bacilli bacterium | reverse complement strand
TACCTTTATCTCTTTAACTTTGCTATTAATAAATTGTGTACTTCCAAATCAATAACCCCCATTAAAAAGATTTGGCAGGTAAATAACCCCTTGTTTTGCCTAATATAATAAATTTTTTAAGAGAAAAAGTCAATATTTGTCGTTTAAATAATAATGATTAAGCCATATTTTTAATATAATCTTCTAATTCTACAAGTTTAATCTTTTTATTTAGATTACCCACATAAATATCAGTAGAATAATTAAAGGCTAGAAAAGTAGTATTATTTACAACGATTTTATGAGGTTCAATGTAGTTTAAGTTTGTATTGTTTATTTTCTTAATACTTCCATTAGTAATAATAGGAGTAACATGGCAGAACTCACAAATAAACTCAATACGTTGTTTTAGACTTTTTTCCATTTCTAACTCATGTGTAGTAAACTTTATCATAATTAACACCGTCCTTTCCTAGTTAATTCTTTTGTAAGCACAAAAAAATCAACCCGAACGGATTGATTATATGTTAAGTTCAAACTATAAAAGTTCGAACAGAAACGTCACTGGAGCAAGTGAGGAGAATCGAACTCCCGTCTCAACCTTGGCAAGGCACTTATTTTTTGAAAAAATTAGCACAAAAATTCCTCATGAAGCACGATAAATCCTTAAAAAATTAGTCATATCTTTTTTCTTCAAATTCAGAGTCAAATTGTTCAAAAAAACATGAAAGTTCATAATAAATTGAACACAATTACACACAATTTGCACACACTTTTTATGTTATTTTTTAATTACACTTGAGGTGTTAATTTTATGCCTCTTGTGATTATACTAGAAGTGTTGTACAATATTTCTTGAAGAAATTTGTTTGAAATTCAAAAAAGATATAGGAGATTTGCATATGGATAGAAATTATAAACAATTTATAGAAAAGATAAAACAATTAGTTGGAAAGAAAGTTCTTTTTAAATTAACTGATGATGTTGATGACGAAGGTCTAATTGGTACTCTACTCTCTTTTAACGATCACTTAGTTATCGAACGAGAAGAAGTTAAACTTCTTATAGAACTATATGAGCTTTTTCATATTGAAGAATACAAAGATAGTACCGAAAATTAAAACGTGCATCAAATGTTGACCAAAGGTTATTTCGTGTTTTGGGGTCCAAGCATATTCGAACGTTTCTTACGTTTCTCAAAACGTCTCATTTGGGGTAATTATCGTGTATTATCTTTTGCGTGTTTCTTTTAAAATAATATTTGTAGATTAATTTATGGCACACTTTTGTTAGTGTGTTCTTTTTTTGTTAAATTTTGGTAAAGGGGTTGTAAATAATTGACACCTTTGTTAAACAGTAGTTATGGGAGGTGTTTAAAATGCAAAAGAAAAGTATACATGATATCGGCGAAGAAGTAAAACTTTTGATGGCTGATGATGTATTGAAAATATTAAAAGAATTAAGTTTTGGAACATTTATTCAACGTATACCACAATCTTTTGTTGATTTGTTAAACGGAAATTATGATTCTGCTTTAACATCGGTTACTTATGTTCCTAATATTTATTTTTTGCTAAAAAGTTCTTTTAGGAAAGATAAAAAAATTATTCGTGCAACATTAAATTCATATAAAAAGCATTTTGAAAAATTGAATGTGTAGTAATAGCTAATTATTTGAAAGGAGTTAAAAATTATGAATGGTTATGAAAGACTAAAAGAATTATATAATCAAGATAATTTTCAAAATAAACCTTTAACCACAATTGTAAATTATTTGTTACAAGTTCCTGATATGAGTGAATACTATTTAAGACCAGAAAAAAATTTGAAAGATTTAGTAAATTATTTGAGAGATAATGCTAAAGAATATTGCGTTAATAATATTTCTATTATTGAAGACTCACAAGTTTATCAATGGTGTATTGATTATTTTCAAAAAACTAATGCTGAACTAGGAATATTACTATCTAGTACTAATCCAAAAAAAGATTCTAAAACTGAATTAAAAAACATTCCTTCAAACCAAATGCAATTTGATTTTTCATGAGTTATATCAAAAAAGAATTTAGAGCTTTATTGGATTTGACGGATCGTAAGTTTATTATTCCTAAAACATTTCAAAGATTTATTTCTGAAAAAGAAAAAACTCATAATTTAATTATAAAATCAAAGAAAGAATATCGTTGTACCAATTGCGGATATATTTTCCAGTGCAAAGCTAAAGTGAATCAATCTTATAAATGTCCTAATTGTAAGCAAAAATTATTAGTGAAAACTGATCGACTTACTCATTATGTCTTTCGGGATAATCTACAACTTCTTGATAAGATCCAAGACACATTTGTTATTCGGACTTTTGAGCTATATTCAGATTTTTTTAATAATAAAATTGAACACTCTCTCACGGAGTTTATGAGAAGTTTTGTTATGGGAACAAATCAAATTTATGATTTTGTTACAAACCAAGTTCATAATCATATGGGATATATGTATATTTCTCACTATGAAGAATTTACTCATTGGCGAGCAAGAAATTTTAGATGGGCTTATCGAGATGTTTATGGTATGGTTTGTCCTTATAATGTAAAAAATCTTATTAAAAACACAAGTATTCAATATAGTGAATTACAATCTTTTCTAAACTTTTTGAAAAATAAATATATTTGTATTAGTGATTATCTTACTTGTCATGCTTATATGCCTAGTTTTGAAATTTTAAATAAGATGAAATTGTATTATTTAGCAATGAATGCTCCGGATTTTCATCAAGGAAAAAGTTTTGAAGAAGTATTTGGCGTTCCTAAAACCTTTTATCCTTTTATGAAAAAACATAATATAATTTATCGAGAATTAAAAGTTTTAAGAATTCTTAAGAAAAAGGATATTCGATTAATAAGAAAGTTAGCTGCGTTCAGTCGTTTAAAGGAAATTAGTCAATATGTAGATTTAGAAAAAGCATACTATAAAGTTTTGAAGTTTTATCCTCACCATGAAATAGAATATTTAGATTATCTTAATATGTGTAGTACACTTCATTACGATTTACATGATAAAAAGATATTATATCCTGACAATTTAATGGAAGCACATGATTCTGTTACTCAAGTTATGAAAGAGATTTTAGATAAAAATATTGATAGTCTTATTCAAGAACGAGCTAAGGATTTAGAGAAAAACATTTATAAAAATAATCAATTTATTGTCTTTCCAGCTCCTTCTTTAAAAGAATTACGAGATGAAGCTGAGCAACAACATAATTGTGTTTATAAAAATTATTCTAAAAGCTATGCTACAGGCAAATGTGACATTTATTTTCTTAGATTACTTACTCAACCACATACATCATTCGTTACGATTGAAGTACGAGGTCAACAGATTGTACAAAGTAAAATGAAATATAATAATCCAGTCGCACCTAATATTCTTCCATTTCTTGAAAGCTGGGAAAAGAAAGTTTTAGAAAAGGTGTAAGAAAGAGAGAAAAATGTTTATGAAGAAAAATCAATTTCAGCAAAGATTTGAAAAAGACTTAAAGGACAATTATTTTAGGTATCTTTCTTATTTAATTGCTCTAAATATTGTATCTTATTATAAGTATTATCAAAACTATCAAAAGTTAAGTTTGGAAACCATTATACAAATTTCTAAGGATGAATATTTACTTACTCCAGAAGAAGCTAAGTTAATGATGGAGAAAGTAAAAAAGATATTGAAAGAAAAATTTTCTCTTAGAATTTTAGAAGAAAAAAATAAATTAGAATTAGAAGAAATTTAAAGTTGTTAAACTATTATGTAGTTATTCTCATAAATAATAGAAAAGAATATTGGGGGCATATCAAGATGAGTTTAACAACTGGAACAGTCGTGAACGTGATTTTTTCACTCACGCAAATAATAATAAACTATTAATAATAAGAGTAACAGTAAGAGTAATAACAAAAGTAATTAAAAAAAAACAAATACTAAAAAATAATAATAAAAACAATTAAAAGAATAATAACAAAGAAGAAAAACTGAAAAAGTTTAAAGGGGTTGACTAGTAACGTTTATAAGAAAAGAGGAACTTTATGACAAAAACTACCAACAAATGGGTTGTTAGTGTTGAAACCCGTGATCATAAAATAAAGCTTAGCATTTATCAGAATGGTTTAGTTTATTCCAAAGAAAGAAACAAAAAATTAGGAATATTAAAAAAAGAAGCTATGGAAGAGATAGAAGCAGTTTACAAACCATACCTATCTATACTTCGGAGAGAAAGATATATTACCAGTAATTTTGGAAAGTTTATTATCCGTATTAATGACACTAGAAGAACTATAGATACCTGTATGAAGTTTATTCATCCCATGACTGATAAAATAGTTCCTATCATTATTAAAAAAGATAATTACATAAAAATATTTTAGTAATTCATAGAAATGGAGGTGTTGATCTATGAACACTAATGTTTATGACACTTTTCAACAAGAGTTTGGAAGACTACTCACTCCAATTGAAAAAAACATAATTCTTGAATGGCAATCTAGTTTTAAAGATGATACTATCTTATCCGCTTTAAAAGAAGCAGTTTTTAGTGGAGCAGTAAGTTTTCGATATATTAACAAAATATTAGAAAAATGGAAACCAGAATTCCAAGAGTCTAATGATGTAGTTCTTGTTACAAATGATGATTTGCCATTTTAATTAAAAATCTAGTTTATTTTCAATAAAAAACTTTCTTGTCAAAGAAAAAAGAAATATTAACAACAATCAATATTTCCTTTATCTATCCATCAATCCTTTTACATATGCTTCGACTAATTCTTGTTTATCCTTCGGCAAAGAAGATATATTTTGAAACAATAAAGCTAATTTGGGGTTTTTATTGATATTCTCTATTGCATCAATTTTTGTTGGAATATCCGTTCTTCCTAATAGAAAATCTAAGTTACAATCTAAAAAGTTTGCCATACTTACTAATGTTGTAACACTTGGTAACTTTTGCCCATTCATATAGGCATTGATTGTGGAACTACTTATTTTTGATTCCATCGCTACCTTAATTGGTGAATATCCTTTACTTTTAATGATATTTTTTAAATTATCCATAGAAATAGAATCTTTCACTTTATTGTAATTTTCTTTATCGTTTATAACCATTTTCATCACCAATTTAATTTTAACAACTTGAAATGATGTAAAATTACACTCAAAGTGGTTGAATGTATACTACAGGTATGTTACTATATACTTGTAGTATACAAATGCTATTGAAGGGTGTGAGTGAAATGAAAAAAATATTGGTATTAGGAGTAATAGTAATTATTGCGGTAACAGGATGTGGATATAATTCAAATTCTAACTTTAATGCAGGAGGATGTAACACAGTTGTTTGTTCAGAAGCTGAGATATATGCAAAAAGTGATATACCAGAAATTGCTGGTATGTGGACAACACTTAGATCTAACGAAATTAAGTGTAATGCTACTGAAGTAACAAAGGACGAAATTATTTTAGTAAAATGTACTACAACTAATGATGAGCTTATAGACTATTATAACTCCTCTACAATTTGGTTTGGATATTTGGCTGCTGCTGATGGAAATTCTTATTTTAGATGGGCAAATGCTAGCAGAGATAAAGTTTTAGCAGCTTTACGACAATAAAATGAAACAGTCAATCAGAGCAAAAACGAAAAATATGTTTAGAAGATATTGGCATTACTTAGTAATGTTTGTAGTTGCTATCATGATTATCATAGTTATTGCGGTTTCCATTTCTATTAGAAATTCAAATTAAGTTGAGAATGAAGATGAAGCAAAAAAGATTGGAATATTATATCAAATTCCGAAAGATGAATTTGATTATAATTTAATATCTACTATATCTTGTGGATTATATATTTGCAGGAGCTACTTCTTAAATATTAAAAAGTATAAAAATGAAAAAACATTTAATTTAACAAATCTTAGAAAGGAAGTTAAAAATGAAAAGATTTTTAAAAGAAAAATGGTATTATTTTCTATTTGGAATTCTAGTAATTCTTGTATTTGGACTTATTGTTATTTATAAAATTAATGCAAATCCCCAAACAAATGATAAGCCTAATGAAATTGTAGAACAGGAAGAAACTAAAATCGGTACATTGTATAAATTTTCGCCAGAAGAATTTGACTATAATTTGTTATCATCTCGTGCATATAATTATGAAAATTATCAAGATGCAACTAAAACAATTGGGACTGGTAATTATATATCATTAAAAGATGATAATACATGCTATTATATTGAAAATTTAAAATCAGATTATGTCCTGTATGTAGCGACTTCAAACGACTGTTCGTATTCTACACAGGGGAATACAGTAACTATAAGTACCTATAATCACATACTTGGTACAGAAAAAGATGGATTGGGGAATTCCAATGTACTTAATTGGTATGAAGATATTACTGTTAGTGGAACTATTTTAGAAAATGGCAAATATTTACAGAGTGGAGATTTAACTTTAACTCTTACAACCTATGAAGACATTAATAGATATTCAATTCAAGAGTTTTTGTATAATCCGAAAGATGGTAATATATATAAATTAAATGGCAAACAAATAGTTGACGAATCTGACTATATTCCTTACGATGTGGAAATTCCTAGTATAGATCCTTCACAATATGAAATAGTGACTAAACCAATTGATGAAGTACGAGAAGAGATTAACAGTCAAACTCAAGAAGATTCAGATGATATACAAAAAGATACTACTGAAGAAAATTTACCAAAAGAAGAATATATTAAAGAAATAAATTTTGACGAGTTTACTCAATTATTTTATGATAAGGATTATAGTATTTTATATATAACTATACCTAATAATTGTCTTTATTGCACTTATTTTGAAGAGGAACTTACTAAAGTGGTTAACAATTATGGGTTATATGCATATCATTTGAATTATGGTGATTTGACTAGAACAGAAGAAGAAGAACTTCGGTCTATGTTTGAAAGTAGCAGCAATTATGTTTTTTATGGTTTTCCAGTTTTTCTGAAAATCGGAAATGGTAAAGTTTATTCCATGAGTGACGAATATATTCAAGAAAAACAGATTATTAATCTTTTATATGAATATGGCTTTCTTAAATAGATGAATGGAGGTAATTAGATGGACAAAAAGATATATGAATTGGAAGCTCATGATATAGGAGAGTTCAATTTTACTACCAATCAGCTTAAAAAAATAAAATCAAATGAAAGTTATATGCTTACTATTTATTCTAATGAAAATTCGGGGTTAATACCATTATTATATAAAATTATAAAATTACTTACAGATGAGGAACAATCAATTTTGTTTTTAAGTTTATATCAAGATGAAGCAGGTTTTATAAAAAGATATAACCTATATTCTTATGGTAATGTTCCTGACACTCTTAGAATTGTAGATAGTATTGAGACTTTTAAGGAGCTGAATTTAGAAAATTTAGATTATGATGTCGTTATTATAGATAATATAGATATTATTAGTGAAAAGGATTATTTTATAAATCAATTAAAGCAACATGGAAAAACTATTATTTGTGGTTGTAGAGAATTGAATAAAAATAATTATAATTCTTTTGCTGACGAATTTATTCACTTATTTATTCAAGAAAAATAAATTGGCACAACTTGTGTCATTTTTTCTTTATTATAAGTTATGGTATGGTAATATTCTCTCTTTTATTAAATGGTTCACATGTGGTTCAAATCGTCTCACACTCTCTAATATTGTGTGTTTAAACAATTAATTTCAAAATTTCTTTAAAATGTGTAAATTACACTCTAAGTGCTTGATAAAATACTCTAAGTATGATAATCTAACACTAGAGGTAGTAGAAAATGAAAAATCAATTATTGTTAAATAATTTTGATTTATAAAAAGAAGTTAGAAAGGAGTATATTAAATGATATTAAAAATTTCTGCTGATGTGCAACCGATGGAGGCATATAAAATTTATGTGGATGGTGAGTTAGAACGAAAAGTAAGAGGCACAAAAAAGGTTACTTTGGAACTTTCGGACGAAGATCACATTGTTCAATTAAAAAGTGCTAGTGGGAAATCTCATGAAATTGAGTTATCAGAATTATCAAAGGAAGATGTTGTAGAATTAAAGTTTAATACAAATTGGTTGAGAGCTTTAAAAGAAGGATATTTTGGATTGGAGGGACAGTGGTGGCAAAAATCGTAGAAAGAAAAAATAATAGTAATGACGATAAACCAAGTGTTGTGGGAGTAATAGTTACAATACTTCTTTTATTATCTATCATTTATTGTGTTTTTCGGCTTTTTTGAAAATTAACATAATGATATTTTTCATAAAAATTGAGGAGAGTGTATTATGGGATTTGCAATTATAATAGTAATAGTAGTCATCTATTTTCTTTTAAATAGCTTAAATATGTACGTTAATCCAATTATGTTAGGATTTGCTATAGGTGGTCTTTTTACTATTTTAAGATATTTAAATGTTAGAAAACAAAATCAACAAAGATATGATTTAATTCATGGTAAAAATTTTGTTGGAAAAACTCTTTCAGAAATTGAAGCATTAATTGGTCAACATACTTCAGTAAATATTATAGAAAAAAATCAAAGAGTATACACTTGGGATGACTATTTAGAAATACTGTGTGATAAAGACAACAATTGTATTGAAGTATTGAAAAATTTATATGCTTAACAAGTATAAAAATAAATTGGCACAACTTTGTGTCATTTTTTCTTTATTATAAGTTATGGTATGGTAATATTCTCTCTTTTATTAAATGGTTCACATGTGGCTCAAATCGTCTCACACTCTCTAATATTGTGTGTTTAAACAATTAATTTCAAAATTTCTTTAAAATGTGTAAATTACACTCTAAGCGCTTGATAAAATACTCTAAGTATGATACTCTAACACTAGAGGTGAAAGTATGAATTATGAAATTTTAAAATTCAAGAACAGTAAAGAATGGATTGATTTTGAGAATTACTACAATAGGACTAATTTTATTCGGCAAATAGGATTCTACAGATACGAGGATGTACACGCTAATTTTTTAGCATCTGTATTAGAGGAAGAAAATGTTTATGCTTTAGGGAGTTATCCATTAAAATTATTGATTGAGTTACTTGCTTGTAAAAATTCTAAGCTTTTTAATGAGCTTGGTTTATTAGGTAATGACTCTATAAGTGACATTAAAGTATCAACTCAAAAGGTAATTACATCTGGAAGATTGGATTTATTTGTTGAATTTAAAATAAACTCTATACAGTATGCACTTGTATTAGAAGCTAAATTATTTAGTTTAGAGCATGATGAACAATGTAAGCGTTATAAAGAAGAACTTGATGAGTCATTAAAAAATAGTCACAAATTGATTTATGTTTATTTATCATTAGATGATAAGGATCAAGTATCCGATGATGGCTACATTCATATCACTTATCAAGACTTGATTGATATGATTTATACACCTTGTAGTTTAAAAATGCAAAATAAAAATATGGCTTTATCTATTGAAGAATACGTCAAAAGTTTTAGTTGTTTGTATGAAGAAAATATTATTGATAACGCTTTAATACCTATTACTTATGTAGGAAAAGAATTGACTATTAAAGTGTGGAAAAAGTTTGAAAAGACATTGATTGCTTTACTAAGCGATAAAGAATTATTAGCCCAATTTTATAATAACAATAAGGCAATATTTACTATTTTCCTTACAAATGTAGTTAAGATGTCAGAGGAGTTACAGCTTGACGATAATTTAAAAGTAAACATTTCACTAGTTCTTAGTAAAACTAGACATCAAAATGTATTTAATAATACCATCTTAGGTAATAGTGACTTTTTATATACTGTTTTCAAAGACATTATTGCTAGAAAACATATACTCCTCTTTACGGATTTACCAGAAGATATTTTACATACGACTGGTACTTGGGAAAATTTAATAGCAGATTCAGAAATCAAGAATAACCCAAGAAAAGATTATTATCGTCTTACTAAAAACAATAATGAACCTATTACTATTAATGGAAAGCAATATTGGTATTGTGATTGGAATACTGGTGAAGACATAGGTAGATTTATAGATGCTGTTATTAAGTGTTATCCTGAATATAAAGGTAAAATCTATCGGTTAGATAAATTTGATTTTCAGAGTGTTTATGATAAATAATATAATAAGGAAACTTTAAAGCATGGAGTAATGATTTTACTTCATCTTTTTATTTTAAAAAACTTTTACCATTTGCATTTTAGGTGGGGTGTTGGTTGTTCTTTCCTCTTTCAGTGTCTCACATCTTTCTTTATTTTTTCTTTTTTTGTTTATTTGTTTTAAAAGTCTTGTTATTTATTTTTTAGTGTTCTAACATTCATAAGCAAAGGAGGGTCGTCATGAAGTTTCAAGATTATAGTAAATTACAAGATAAAATTTCGTTTAAAGTATTTTATTGTTTAAATACTAAATACAACCTTTTCAATTATGAAGATTGTATTAATTTTCTTGCTAGTAAAACAGGAAAAGGTTTTAAACGGATTCAAAAACTATTGACTATTGGTTTAGATAGAAGTTTTACTATTATGGATGTTGAACGTTTTGCAAGAGCATTAGATGTTCCTGTCGAGCAGTTATTTGTTTTTGATGATATAGAAAATTATGAATTAAAGTTTAAAAAATAGAAAAATATCCTTTTATCATGCGATATTTTTTTTTTGATTTTAAGTGTTCAAAAAATCATTTGTTTTATTGGGCAGTTTAAATCTTGGATAAATTGGGGTATTTTAAATGTTAAAAATTTAAAAAGTGTTCAATAAATGTTTTAGAGGTTTTATTGGGCAGTTTGGTAAAGAAAGGAAATCTATTTATGAATGATACAAATGAAGTTTATGGTATTGCTAGATGTAGTACACAAAGGCAAGATGTACAGTATGAAGTTACAGAGTTAATAAGAAAAGGAGTTCCACAAGAAAATATTTTTATTGAGTATATTTCAGGTAAAGTTGATTTTGATAAAAGAGTTGAATTAGATAAATTATTTAAAATTGTTAAACCAGGTGTTTCTAAAATTGTAGCTACAGATATTACTAGGCTTGCTAGAAATCTTAAAACATTTTTAGAGATTTTGGATTTTGTTGAGAATAATAAATTATGTTTAGAAGTTGGATCTTTAGTTTTTGATTGTAGAAAAGATGAATTAGATATTATGACAAGTGCTATGTTACAGATATTAGCAGTTTTTTCGTCATTCGATTTAAAAGTCAAACAGTTTCAAATACGTTTAGGATTAAATAATGCAGTTAAAAAAGGTATCAAGTTAGGAAGACCAATTGTAACGAAAAAAACACTGGAAAATGATCCAATGTTCTTAAAGTACTATTTACAATATAAAGCTGGTACTATAAATCTTTCTGAAATGGCACGGTTATGGGGTAAGTGTCGAAATACTTGTTACAATAATATCCATATTTATGAAGAATGAAGAATCTACATTGACTCTTCATTTTTTATTTGTATTAATATCTTTTTTAAGGGTTCTTCATCTTTATAGCTGATTTTTTTGTTATCATATTTTTGGATTTCTTTAGCAAGTTGCTTTGGAATGTTTTCAGGGTCTTTTTCATGTATTTCTTTTAGATATTTTTTCGCATTTTCTCGACTGCCATACTGCTTTTTTCTATCTGCTTTTTGTTCGTATTTTTTTCTGGCTTGCTTTTTAGCAATTCCTTTTTCTTGACATACATTACATATTTTCTTATTATTACTTTTTTCAATGTAGTTATCACAATAAATACACTTGATTTTTTGCGGACCATATATTTTAGAAGTTAAGTTTATTAATAACTTGTGATAAGCGATAGCCATCAGAGATTGTGCTGTAACTTTATATTTGAATGTTTGAGTGTCTCTATTAATCATCGGTAAGTAAAGTACGAATAAATCAATATTTGACAATTGCATTTTTTTAACAATTAGTTGCATGAGTTCTGCTCTCATGTAAAATAATTGATTCTTTATTTCATCTTTTGTTAAAACTTTATTAGTTTGTTTTTCGCTAGTTAGTCTTTTTACTTGATTATGAAAATGTGGATTATATGCTGTAGATGTAAAACTATAATTAGAAAAGATTGAATAAAAAGCATGTAATTTGTTGTATTTTTCCTCGTTTTTAGGATTTATAAAGTTCCATGCTTTTTGAATTTTACCAAATTCCTTTTGATTTTGATTCTCATCCTCGTCTATATAAAAATTTTCATATTCCCATATTTTGTTATGCAAATCATAATAATGATATATAAGAAGACAATCTTCCAGAAAAGATTTATAGCCTTCGTGATTACCAATTGTTACAGATGTAAGATATGGATAACCCCACTCTATTATGAATTTTCCATAATAATAATTTACTTTTTTGTTCATATTTTTCAACGCAAATTTTTTTAGACTGTATAAATTATCACATTTTTTTCCATTTTTGACTTTATATTCTTTTTGAAACTCTAGAGATATATTTTTTCCAATTCTTGTTATTTCTTCAAAAATTTCCTCCACATCGATAATTACATTTTCCGCAATTGTATATATATTTGAAGGATCCGTAGGTTTTTCCAAAAACTGGCTGTCATAAGGAAAATTGGCTATAATGTTTTTTTCATTTTCCGTTAATTGATCAATTAATTTTGTTTCAACATTTTTTAAAATATAGTTTATAAAACAGGTTATTGTTTCTTTTTCATATTTATTTTGAGATTCACTTTGAAAATTCTGAGACTTAAGGGTTATGGTATTTCTTATTGTATTAATTACTAAATCTAAATTAACAGTTATATTTTGAGAATCTTCAAATTGTTTCAAGGTTGTTTCGTTTACAGAAAAATTATTTGCAGTATTTTTTTTGATATTTTTTAACTGTTCGATTACCTGATTTTCTGTGTTTTTCAATGCGTATTTTATAAATCTGTTTAGAATTTGACGGATCTCGTCGTTTTTGCTTTTATATACTGTTGAAAATTCTTGAGATTTGAATTTTACGATATCTGTTATTATATCAATTATTAAATCTAAGTTACCAATTCCATTTTGAGAGTTCTCAATTTTTTTTAAAAATATTTCATTTTCAGATAAATTAGGCGATATATTGTCTTCAATGCTTTCTAGCTGCTTAATTATTTGTTTTTCCATGTCTTTTGATAAATATTTTATAAGTTCCTTTAAAGTTTTAAATTTTTCCTTAACTAAATAATTAGTTTGATATTCTTGAAATATAGAATCTATTACCCTAATTATTAAATCTAAATTAACAGTTACATTTTTGGAGCCAATGTTTCTTTCTAAAAACTCTTTATTGTTTATTTCCTTTTCAGTTAAAGAAGTATTTTCTTTTAATTGACTAGTTATGTTTTGCTCTAGTTCAACAAATTGGCTTATATAAATTTCGTTACTTTTTAGGCTATCATCCACGCCAAAATCTTTACGATATTTTTTTCTATTTTGTTTTTCCATGAAAACACATCCTTTCAATTGTTAGTTAGTCTATAAGATTTTACTTCAAATGTCAACGATAATTCAACGATAATACTTAACCTAGATTATCAATTAGGCATGCGATATCATGAATACATCAAGCAAGAAGTTTGATATGAAAATTATAGTTTTTGATGATAAAAAATCATTGATAACTGTTTAATAATTTTCAAATTTTAATTAGAAAGGAGGATCATTATGAATGTTCAAAAAAAAGATGAACATATAGTAATTGGCTTTAATAATCATAAGTTTTGTAACGTGTTCTACGATGAAATAGGACCTGCATTAGAAAATTCAGTATTAAGGCAAGATTATTCAAAAGTTTTGCATCATTTAAATGAATTAAGTCGTTTATGTAGTACGGATGTAGACATTCTAAAGCAAATAAAAGCTTTAAATGAATACTTATCATCCAATAAATACTTAGATAGTACTGCAAATGATAAGATTCGTGATTTACTTATAGCTATTGAGGCTAGTAAGTCTGATTATGTTTCTATATTAAATAAGTATATAGATATATATTCGAATTCTAAAAAAATTCAAGGTGTATCTCTTTTATGTGAAGAACTTGACAAACGTACAGGAGGATTACTACCAGGTAATTTATGCACAATAGCTGGAGGACCCGGATGCATGAAAACTACATATGCAGTTAACATATGTTTAAACGCAGTAAAGTCTGGATATAATGTATGCTATTTTTCTTTAGAAGAAACACCATTTAATATTTTGAATAAGATATTTTCACGAATTTCTCATATTATAGGACATTCTTTATCTGTTCAAGATATTACACAGAACAAACTTTCTGACGAAGATAAGTCATTTCTATTTCATGACCTTTATGATTATTTTTCAAATTTAAAAGGATGTTTTCATGTTTTAGGAGAAAGTGACTTAGGAGAATATAGCACAAAGATTTTTGAGGAAAAAATCCAGCAAGTTGATGAATGTATTAAACAAGAGTATTTTTCTAAAAATCATGAACCGGATCATGGCATTGATATTTTAGTCATCGATCACGTTCAATTATTAAAATACTCTGAGAATCTTTCATCAAATGAAAGTGAATTTTCTATTATTAATCGTTATGTTTCCTTTTTTAGAAAACAATGTTTATCTTTTTTAGGAACCGAACGTGAAATCATAGTTATTTTACTTTCACAAGTTAATCGTGAAGGCATTGATTACGCTAGCAAGCATAATGGTAATTACAAAATAAATCAAATTGCTGAAGCTAGCGAATTAGAAAGAGCCTCTTCATACATCGTGACTGTATATACAGACACTATGTCTCAGGTTTCCAAATTATTTAAAATTGGAGCTGTGAAACTAAGAGGAGCCGCTCTTCCATTAGATACGGTTAACACCTATGCTGATGGAGAATTCTATATTGCTGGTGAACCTCCGATTCCAACACAAAAAGATTATAGTATGGAGGATATACTGCCAGATAATAATTCACCATCGATGTCGCCTATAGATATAAATGAATTTTTGAAAGGAGAATGAATATGAAAGAATATTTATTAAAAAAATACGCTGATTTCACAGTAAATACAGAAGATTTGAAAATAAACATTTTTCCTTTAGATCTTCTAGATGCTTTTACACCAGGTGCGTTTACACAAATTGTAGGAGAATCTACTTCTGGAAAAACCACTATAGCTTTACAGATTGCTTTAAGTTACTGTAGCTTAGGCAAGACTGTTTTATACATTGATGCAGATAATTCTGTTACCAATAATAAACTCAAAACTATAGGCTTATCTTCTTATGATGGCACATATTTCAATTTGTTTAAAATTAATAACTTTGAATCCTTAGAAGAAGTTATTGATGGGTTTATTGAAGAGTCAGTTTCATTAGTTATTATTGATTCTTTACCGAATCTGATTAACAGTGGTTATTTAAATTTGAAGCATAAGGGTGCTAAGAAAGGGATTTCGATTACTAATAATAATAGTAATTATGATTCACGCCCTTTAAATCTTCTTTTTAAAAAATATAAGGCACTGGCTAATCAAACTAAAACTACATTTTTAATCATTAATAGTTTTAGAACGAAGATTGTCATGCCTATTGGTACTGTATTAAAAAGATACGGCCCTAAATGTACAGATCAAGATTGTACAACAATTTTAGAAATTTGCAATATCCCAGCTAAACATAAATACGTGGATTTTAAGGCTATGTGTTCTAAATTGCCTGGAGTATGTTTAGGATTAAAGGTTATTAAGAGTATAAATTCTGCTACAGAAATTATAATTCCAGCATTTTTAGAATATGGAAAAGGAATTGTAAATGAATGTTATATTGCTTATTATCTTATGAAGAAAAAAGACAGTATATCTCCTTTAACTGTAGCAGAATTTAACAACATAAAAGGAAAAAATGTTGCAATACCATTTGAAGAATTGTCAACGTTTTATAGAAAGGATGGAAAAAATGAAACTAATTAAAGTGCGAACAATATTTAGAAGGGAGGTGAAATTTTTATGAAATTACAAGAAAAAATGAATAATCCTATCGCAGGACTTAAAGAAGCCAGAAAAGAGCTTCAATATACTGCGAATGGCTATAGTTACTTGTTTCTTGATAGTTCGGATAATTATATATCAAGTCATCGGGTAGTTTGTGATTTCTGTAATAAATCTATAAGTCACGGCTACCTAGTATGGCTTAATCATGTACTTGTATGCGATAAGTGTTTTAAAAAATATGATAAACTACCTAACATTGATAGTGAGACAAAGAAACTTCAAGAAGATATTACAAGTCATTTATGGTATCTATCGTATGTAGATGAAGACGTACAAGCACAAATAAGTAAAAAAATGCTATTAGATTTGCTTAGGTCTTTGTAGAGCTGAGCTTTTACGAAAATGTAAGAGTACAAGCTCTATTAGAACTATAAAAATCTAAAGTGCTGAGCTTTAAATAAGCTAAACTGACGAGCAGTTTCTCGCAGCCATGAAATCTCGTTATAATAGTAAAAATAGAAGTATTTATTAAATATATAAGGATACTACTAATTGGAATGCTAAAAATTTTAATAAGAAATTTTTAGCTTTTTCAAAGCTACAACAGTATAAACTTATATAAACTATCTTTCAGCAGAGGGTTTTAATTAATTTTATTTGTGGTAACATTCAAATTACAAGTATTTTTAGAAAGAAGTGATATTATGGTTGTTTGGAGCGATAGAATAAAGAAAGTAATATCTATTTTTAATTCCGTAGGAAATGAACTATTGAAAGATAAGATAGATATAGATGGAATTATCGAGATTTTTAATGATGGCATTGAACAAGGCGGTTTATTAAAAGTGTATGATAAATATGCTCCCGAACTCGATTATTGTATATGGGCATATTTACCAAAAGAAAGAGATTGTAATAATCAAATGCGAGTTTTAATTGGATATCATACTGATTGTAAAGAAAATAATACATGGAGTGATAATGTTAAATCAACTTTATTTACTCAAAATAGAGCTTCAGAATTACATGATGAAGTCCGAGATTATATCATCAATTTTTTGAAATCTAATTTAAACAAGGAAATAACCATTGATGAAAAAATGAAGGAGAAATGATTATGAATCAAGAAATTACTAAATTAAGCGATTTATTTATTCAAATAGGACAACTTATTAAGTCTTATGAAGATAATATGTTTAAAGAAAGCTTACACACTGAAAAAGATGAATTGTATAGCATAAATGATATTTTAAAACTCTATCCCAAATTATCTAAATATTTTTTGACCAAATGTATTCAAGAAGGAAAATTACCTGTTACATGGATTGGTCATGTAAGACATTTTAAAATTCCTGATATTGAAAAACTTTTAGAAGGAAAAGTATACACTGACGACACAGCAAAACAGTTAGAAAGATGGCGACGGTATGGCGAGTAACAAACAAACTCTTACTAAAGAGGCTTTACAAGGTTTTTCTATATCATTTAGTGAAGCTAAACGATTAGGAATTACAGATAATGATTTAAAAGGAATTTATGAAATAGCTCCTAATAAATTTCGGGTTTATCTTAAATTTGGTACTAAAAGACCAACTAAAGTTACTCATGATTTAATAGAAGCTATAAAATGGAAATGGCAAACCTTCCATGCTTTCATAGATGCAAAAGAAAAAGAACTTTTAGAAACTAAAGACTCTCAAAACAGCATGACTTTAGAAATGGGATTTGAAAAATATTTTGAATATCGATTGATACAAGTACAAAAGAAGAATTTAGAAAGAAGTACATATGAAAAAGATATTCTCAGTTTTAAAAGTAGATACATTCAAGAACTTCATATTTTGGATAAAAAAATTGTGGATATTGATGAAGAAATGGCACGACAAATTGTCGAGAATATGAGAGAAATTAAACCAGTTAAAAGCACGAAAAAAGATGGTGTCATTTCTGTAAATACTTTAACAAATCCCTATTCTCTTTTGCATTCAAGTTTTGAGTATTACCGCAAAGAATTAAAAATCATTAAAACAAATCCATTTACTTCTATAGATAACAAACCATCTTATAAACCTCAAAAACAGAATTATTTGATTTTGGATGAAATGCACTATGTTTTACGAGAAGTTAGTAAAAAGAATATTCGCTTTAAATTATTAGTAAATTTATTTTTAGAATTAGGTTTACGAATTGAAGAAATTGCAGCCATTAAATACTCGGATATCAATCGATTTAGGATGTCTATTAATATATCAAGAGCTATCGTAAAATCACGTTTGACGGGAAAACTAATTATCAAAGACTTAAAAACTTTAGGTAGTTATAGGGAAATAGCTCTGAGTTCAGAAGCTTTAAAATTGATAGATTTTTATCGAAAATTTAAAGAAGCCTGTGGCTGGTATATAACAAATGATGATTTTATTTTTACTTCATGGGATGATAATGTTTTTATTGATCCTTCCCGATTTACTGAGGAATGGAGAAAATTTATTCATTTATTAGGTTTTCAAAACTTACCCCTTAAGAACCTAAGGCATTCCTCTCATACTTTTATGGCACGAGGAGAAAACAATCTTAAAACGTTAATGAATAGAGGTGGATGGACTAAAGTTGAAACTTTCTTAAATACATATAATCAAACTAATTTAGATGATGATAGAAAACTTACTGAAAAGTTTGATCAAGAATTTAGAAATACTTTAGGTCTCAATGTTTATGAACTATATTCTATTGTAGTAGGAAGATTTCAAAATCAAAAGCAATTAAAAGAAATTATGATTAAAATTTTTAATAAGCCAATAGATGACGAGTCTTTTTCAAAAGATCTTAAATATTTTCAAGATTATTTATGTAATCTTTACCCAATATTCACCAAGATATCGGCGATTGATAGCACATTAACTGATAAAGAATTACAAGCTATTTTTGTTGGATTTAAACCAATATATCAAGAAATTAATTTATTAGTTCCTGATGGATAATATCCCAAAAAATTATGAAACTTTTGGGATTTTTTATTGCCATTTTTTCTTGGAAAAATAAAGAAAACTGTGTATTAGTTACACACAATTTACACACGAGGACTAAAAAGTAGGAAAAAATGATAAAATTTAGCAAAAAAACAGGTATTTTTTTATAAAAAATCATTAAAAAAGCCCTTGAATAAAGGCTTTGTAGACATTTTGGAGCAAGTGAGGAGAATCGATGGAGCAAGTGAGGAGAATCGAACTCCCGTCTCAACCTTGGCAAGGTCGCATTCTAGCCACTGAACCACACCTGCATTGCATTAATACTATATCAAAAAGAAAGAAAAAAAGCAACAAAAAATTTATGTTGCCAATTTACTCTTACCTGTTAAATAATCAATAGTAATTCCCTCTTCTATATTATAAACAAAAACATTAAAACAAACTTCTCCACATTTGTCTTCTACACTACTAGCTTCAATTTGTACTCCACTTGCTACCAAATTATTTTCTTCAAAAACTGGCGTAACTCGATATAGAACATGATGATTTGTTTCTTTTACATATTCAGCAACCCGATTCTCAAAAGGTAGCATCCCTTCTACATTCATTGTTCGAGTACAAGTAATCAAATTTTTTTCATTCGCGTTCTCTCCTGCTAACTGAAACCCAATCAAATGACATCGATTATACAAATACTTACCATCTACAATATCATACTTTACTGATTGCCAACCACTTGGCTCAACAGAACTAATACTTTCTCTATCCTCTGTTGGCATAAGCTCTTGACTAATATTTGCAAAAGCTACCCCACATCTTCCCAACGCATCTAAATCACTATAACGCTCAAAAGAAGTTGTTGTATAATCACTCTCTTCAAAATTAGGTTGATTATTATTTAAAACTTTATAAAGCTTTCCTTCATAAGTAGGAACCTCCATTTTAGTCGCATAACTACCATTAATAAAAGGTAAATATTCTCTAATAGGTTCTACATAATAAACAACTACAGACATAATCAAAAAAATAATAATCATGATAAGAAAACGGTTAACCAAATTTTTTCTTTTTTTTCTTCTTCTACGTCTACTCATGCACTACCATCCTTATTATCATCCATATTATATCATAAAAACCTATTTAAACAAATTCCTGGTTCATAATCCAATTGATATCATCAATTGCTTTATCTAAATTAAATCTTCCGTTTCCAACCGGATAATATACTGCATAAAAAGTATAATCTTCTCCAAATATTCTTTTAACAAATTTCTGTCTTCTTACTTGAGAAACAGAAATTTTTTTTCCTAAAACAATACTACTCACTTGATTTCCAAATAAAATAATTACCTTAGGCTTTACAATAGCTATTTCTTTTTTTAACAAAAACAAATATTTTTTCAAAACTTCATCAGGAAGTTCTCTAGCATCTACTTGAGTACACTTACCTAAATTTGTCAAAAAATATTGATGTTTACAAACATTTTCATAAACCTCATAAGCAAAAGAAACCGTCCATTCTTTTCCTTTAATACTTCTTATTTTCTCATAAATATCTATATCGAGCAAATTTAATCGATAAAATATCTCCCAAACATTTTTTGTTCCAATCCAAGGAAACTTAGGTCCTTTCCAATCTTTAGAAGAAGCAATATTTCTTCCGGTTGGATTCATAAAGACAAAGAAAAGAAGAGGTTTATCTATACAGCCTCCATTATAAATAGAATCAAGTTCTCTCGCTCCATATTTTTTTTGCATTTTATCATAAATCGGAATCAATTCATCTAATTTCATAGAAAACACCTGAATTTATTTTAACACTATTTATCTAAAATCGCATCAATTGGTTTAATACGTGTAATTTTTTTCAAAGATAAACTTGTAAGCATAAAAAGAAGAGCTAAAGTAAATAAAAGAACAAGGATAAGCACCAAAGGATTTTCTAAAAAAACTTGAATAGAATAATACAAATATTGATTTACCGAATGATTTATAAAAAAGGATACTAGAAAATAGAAAACAACAAACAAAAGATAAGATAGAAAACTAATTATACCTGTTTCATAAAGAAAAATTTTAATCACATCTTTTTCACTAGTTCCCAAAGCCCTTAAAATACCAATTTCCTTTTTGGCAGAAGAAATAGAAGTCGTCAAATAATTTCCAAATAAAAGAATAGTAAAAACAACAAATAACAAAGCTAAACACAAAAGAAAATAACGCAAAAAATAATACAAATGAATTACGGATGGAACCATATCAAATGATGTATCTACCAAGTAATAAGCAGATGGATAAGAATTAGAAATAACAAATTCCGTATTTTCAAAAAGCTGTTTAAGTTTACTTGGACTTTCTTCTACAATTCGTACAAAAGAAGGCGTATGAATATTTTCACGAGCTTCTAAAGCAACCGAGTCACTAACATAATTAACCGAATCAAAAGTTATCCCTTTTACTTGTACAATAAATAAAGAATTTTCACTAAACGGTCTACGTAAAATAAGTGGTAAAGAAAAACCATCAACCAAATAGTTTTGAATATATTCTATAAGCGAAGGTAAATCATCTTGAAGGTTTTTATAATTTTCATTAAAACCCGAATCAATCTCTCTTAAAAAATCTACAGATAACACAACTTCATCTTTATGCAAAGAAGAAATTTCTTCTAGACCATTTAAAGTAATGATTTGAGAAGAAGAAAATACATCGATATCTTGACTAAAAGTATCACCTACTTGCAAACTAAGAGAATTTGCAACATTTTCTTCACTATAAAAAAGATTTTTAAAATACTCAATATCCTTAACATAAACAACATTCCCTTTAGAAGCATAATTTGTATAATAAAAACTTTCTAAATTTTCACTTGGAAAATGTCCAGATAAAAGATATTTTTCATACAAAGAAATGTCATCAAGAACAATTCCAACAATAAAAATATTTGTATTACCAAGCTTAATAGAATGGTTATCTCCTATCAATTCTTCATAATTTTTAGGTCGATAGATTTCTCCATTTGTATCCTTAATTCCATACTTTAAAATATAATCAGCCGTATAACGGTGAATAACGATTTCATCATTATTTGAAGAAATATGCCCTAAAAGATTTGAAAACAATGCATCATCCTCAATTTCAATAAAGTATTTTCCACTAGGAGTTATAGGATAAAAATCATCTTTAACCCCATAAGTTTCTTCAAAAGAAAAAGATAAACTATGTGTACCTAAAGAAAGCGTATAAGCTGGATTTAAAGCTACCTCACTAAGTGTTTCTAAATTTTTTAAATCAGTATCTGTTAAATCAACACTAGATTCTCCCTCATACTTATAAATATCTAATACAGATTGCTTATTATCAGTTAAAGCCTTTAAAACAAAAGCATCATCATTAAATAAAAACAAATTCATAGAAACGCCTAAAAACAATAAAGAAAGAGCCATAATAAAAATAGTTAAAAAAAGCTTAAATGGTTTTACTTGTAAATTTCGTAAAGCCATTTTTATAGCAAAAACAAAAGGGAGTTTAGAGCTTTCAAAAGAAAGTTTTTTATTCTCTATCTGAATGTTTGGATTAGAGTCTTCTACTACCTCACCATCAACAAGTTTAATAATACGTTCTCCATAACGTTTAGCAGATTCTTCATCATGAGAAACAACAATCACCAATTTCTCTTGACTTATTTCTTTTAAAATTTCAAAAATTTGCTGACTAGAAGCATAATCTAAATTTCCTGTTGGTTCATCTGCCAAAATAATCTCCGGTTCCTTAACCAAAGCTCTTGCAATTGCCACTCGTTGTTTTTGTCCACCAGAAAGTTCATTAATTTTTCGAAGTGCTAAATCATCAATCGACAATTTCTTTAAAAGTGAATAAACTCTATTTGAATCCTTTTTCCCTTGTAATTCTAAAGTCAAACTTACATTTTCAAAAACATTATACTCTTCTAAAAGATTAAAATCTTGAAAAACAAACCCAATTGCTGAATTTCGATATTCATCATATTCCTGATTTGAAAATTTTGTGACATTCTTTTGATAAAAAAAGATTTCTCCACTACTCGGAATATCTAATCCTCCAAGAATATTTAAAAGAGTGGACTTTCCACAACCACTTTTCCCTAATATAAAAATCATTCCTTTTGAAGCAAACTGTAAATGAACATTTTTTAAAGCAATGGTATCCGGTCCTTTTTTAGATCGATAAATTTTTGAAACATTCCTTAACTCCAACATATACTCACCTATTCTTACAAATATTGTAAAAGATTCTTTATAAAAACACAAGCGCTTTAATTAATATAGCACGACTTAAATATCCAAGGATAAAACCAAAAGCCAAATTCCACTATATAACATTCATGACCACCTAAACCTGTTTTTTTATTTTCATAAGAAATTCTTTGATAACTCCCCTTATACCCTACTCCATAATAAGTATCATTTATGTAAATCATAAAAATAGGTTTTTCTAAAGAAGATATTCTATTAAAATCCACAAAAGCAAGCATAAGAAAGAAAAACAAAATCATTCCTAAAATTCCTTTAATTTTTACATTTCGGCTCATTTCTTTAAAATTCAAACAAATCATATAAAGGAAAAATACACTAAAAACAAATAAAGCTCCAAAAACTTCAGCCCAAAAATAATAAATTCCGAAAAAATAACTAATCACTAATGTAATAGGAATAACAAAAAGTAAAAAAAGAAAAGTCCATTTATATTTTTTCTTTAAAAGAAGAAGCGTTTCTAAAAGCAACACCAAAAACCAAACATAAAACAATTCTCCAAAAAAAAGTTCTTTCCAAAAGAAATACAAAACAAGAAAAAGAAAACAACAACCAATCAACAACGATTTTTTCAAAACTCTTCACCTATGATAAAAATAGCAAAAAAAAGAACAGAAAGCAATAAAAAAAGAAAGATGATTTAAAATTCTTTCTTTGCATAAATTCTTTTGCTTATCTGATAAGAAATAAGAGTAACAAGAAATACAAGAATAAGTAAAATCCAAGGTAAATAAAGTTGTAAAAAATGAGTAAGATTTTCAGGTATAGTAAGAGAAATATTTTTCATCAAAAATCCTGCTAAAAAGCTTAGTAAAAAAATCCCTACAAATAAGCCAATTCGTCCTTTTTCCACGCCAAATTTAATAAGCAAAGGATACATAAAAGCTTGAAGAAGTAAGATAGATGCCCCACATCCAAGTAATAAAGAAAGGGCTTTTTGAATATCAAAATCTTGATTTACTAAACCAACGAAAAAGGCAATCAAAAAAGTTCCTAGTAAAGCAACTACCAAAAGTAAAATACTTCCAATATATTTAGACAATACAAGCTCTTGCTTTTTTACAGGCAAACTAATCGCGTAAGCATCCCATTTATTATATTCATCATAACTAAAAGTCGTCATAAACATCATCATACTAATAAAAGCAGGTACAAAATACAAAAAATCATTTCCTTCTAAAGCTATCAAACCAAACACAAGTAAAAATATCAAAATGGTTCTTGCATTTCCCTTAATAAGTAAAAAATCTTTTAAAATAAGCCCTTTCATAAAACACTTCCTTTCACAAGTAAAACCATTAACTCCTCTAAAGTGATTTTATCCATAATCATCTTAGGATATTTCTTTTTAAGAAGTTCTGGATTTTTTACCAATATTTCATATCCATATTTATTTTTTAAAAAACGAATAACATCCTCTTTTGCTATAGAAGAAAATTCTGTAATTCCACATTTCAAAATTCCATAGTTATCCATAATATCATCACGAGTTTCTTCCAAAACAATATGTCCTTTATCTAAAAATAAAATATAATCAGCAATATGTTCTAAATCGGAAGTTATATGAGTAGAAAGTAAAAGGGTATGTTCTTCATCTTGAATAAAATCTAAAAACAAATCAAGCACTTCTTTTCGTACAATCGGGTCAAGTCCACTAGTTGGTTCATCTAAAAGCAAAAATTTAGGATGATGTGCCAAAGAAGTAACAATCTCCAATTTCTTACGCATTCCCTTAGAGAAAGTTTTAATAGCTTTATTTCTAGGTAAAGAAAATTTTCCTAAATAAGAAAAGAACAATCCTGGATCCCAATTTTTATACAGATTTTTCATAATTTTATGAATATCATTTGCAGTCATCACCTCTGGAAAAAAGGAATTATCTAAAACCACACCAATATCTTCTTTTATTTCACGAGCTTCTTCCTTCATATCCCGACCAAATATTTGAATGCTTCCTTCACTTTGAATAATTCCTAATAAAGATTTTATAAAGGTCGTTTTGCCAGCCCCATTCTCCCCAATAAGACCAATAATTACTCCACCTGGAAAACAAGTGGAAATTGGACCTAAAACAAAATCAGAATAGCCTTTTTGCAAATTCTTTACTTCAAGTATATTTTTCATCATTATTCTCTCCCATCTAAATATTCTAAAATTTCCTTTACTTCATCTAAAGACACATGAAGACTTTTCGCAATATTCAAAGCTTTTTCTAAAAAACTCTCCATTTCTTTTAATTTTTCTTCACGCATCAATTCCCTATTTCTTGGCGCAACAAAACTTCCTTTTCCATGACGTGTAATAATGTAACCCTCACTTTCCAATTCATCATAAGCTTTTTTAACCGTCATTACACTAATATGAAGATCTAAAGCTAAACTTCGAATACTCGGCAATAACTCATCTTCTTGTAGTTCATTATTCATTATTTGTTCAATAATCCATTTTTTTATTTGTTCATAAATTGGCACAGAACTACAATTGCTAAGTAAAATTTTCATGAATCCCTCCAAACTGTTATATAGAGTATATAACAGCATATAACACTTGTCAATAAAATATGTTTAATTTCAAAATTATAATAACCTAAAAATTAAAAATCACACAAATCTTCATCGGTTATTTTATTTTTAAATAGTTGTCAAAGTTTTTAAAATTCTTTTATAAAACAAAAAAATAGCAACAAAATTGTTGTTATTTTTTTAATTTACACGAATAAATATAAAACTAAATTTTTTTCATTTCTTTTATAACATTATCGATAATTAGCTTCAAACCAACTACTACAATATAAGCAACAAATAAAGTACAAACTAAAACCGCTAAACCATCAGAATCAAGTGGCGTTAAATGAAGAAATCCTTGAAACAAATACGTTGCCATAAAATAGCCTAGAGCCGTAGTTGTACAAAGAAAAGTACTTAAACGATTAAAGGGTCTGCATGACTCAATAACAGCAAATACACTTACCCCACCAATCGTTAAATATTCAATGGTAAGCATCATGTCTTCACTTATATTTAGTCCAGCTCTCATAAAAGTTAGAACCACTAAACAAAGGATAATTGTTAAAGCATACGGTGAAGCATTTTTGAAAACTGTTTTCAAAAAACTACCTTCAATAGGTTTATCATTTTGCTTAAAGGATAAGAAAAATGATGTGTATCCTTCAATAGCTAAATCTATCAAAGTAATCTGAATTGGAATAAATGGAAAAGGTGTATTCGTAATGATATTAAAGATAGATAACAGTACAGAATAAATCGTTTTAATAAAGAAAATTCTAGCCACATTTGTAATATTATTAACAACTCTTCTTCCTTCCATTAAAACATCTTTAAGTACACTAAAATCCGAATTTAATAAAACAATCTGAGAAACTTGTCTAGCCACGTCACTTGCTTCTGGTAAGGTAATACTACAATCCGCTTGTTTTAAAGCAATCACATCATTTACACCATCCCCAGTCATAGCAACTGTTCTACCTTGACTTTGTAAAGCTTCAACAATAAGTTTCTTTTGATGAGGCAAAACACGCGCAAAAATACTGTAATCATTAACAATCGATGCAATATCCTCATCATTTGTAACTGTAGATAAATCGATATACGAATTATAATCTTCTAAACCAGCTTTTTTAGCAATACTAGATACAGTTAAAGGATTATCACCCGAAATAATTTTAATATCAACTTGTTGCTTTTTAAAAAAGCCCAACATCTCTTTAGCATTTTTCCGTAATGGATCGTCTAACTCAATAAAACCAATCATCTTTAAATCCTTTAACCCATCTTCTTCAATAGCTTCTTTAGAATGAGCAATACCTAAAACTCTTTTTCCTTCTTTTTGCAAATCAAGTACTTGTTTAGGCAATTTCATATCACTTCGTTCAATAAGTCTTTCTGGTGCTCCAATAACAATAGAACCAATTTCTTTAAAAGTTATACTACTCCATTTTCTTTCAGAAGAAAAAGCAACTCGGTTTGTGACCTCATATTGTTCATTTCCTTTAAAATAATCTTTAATCGCATCAAAAGTAGCATTTGCTCCTTCCATACTATTTACAAACGCACACATAACTTTATTAATTGGTTTCGATAAAACTTTTTCATTGACAACCCAATAATCACTAACACGCATTCTTCCCTCAGTAATCGTTCCCGTTTTATCTAAACATAAAGTATCGACATGGGCAAGTGTTTCCACACTATATAAATCCTGTACTAAAACTTTTTTCTTAGCAAGTTTAATAACTCCTGTAGCTAAAGAAATGGTAATTAAAAGCATGAGTCCCTTAGGAAGCATTCCTAATAAAGCAGCAGCTGTAGTAACTACAGAATCAAATTCACCAGCGTTTCTTAAAAAATAAGCTTCAATAAAAAGCAAAACACCGATCGGAATAATTGCAAAGCTTGTCGCCCGAGTAACCTTCTTCATTGAATTTACCAGTTCAGATTCCGCTCTTTTATATTTTTTCGTCTCACTTGTAATATGCGAAGCAAAATTATCATTGCCAACCTTAACAACTCTAGCATATCCTTTTCCACTAACCACGTAACTACCAGACAATAAAGAATCATCTTTCATTTTCAAAATAGAATCCGACTCTCCAGTAAGTAAAGATTCATTTACTTCAATTTCACCAGCAAGCATTACTGAATCCGAGACAATTTGAGAACCGATTTCTAACAACATCACATCATCTAAAACAAGTTCATCCATTTTAATTTCCTTTTCTTCACCATCTCGTATAACTTTAACCTTACTCTCCTTTAAAACACTCAACTTTCTTACTAAATTTCGAGCATGAATTTCTTGATAAATTCCAATAGCACAATTCAAAATAATAATTGCCATATAAAATAAATTAGAATAAGCTCCAACATAAAATAAAGCAATAGCTATCAAAACATTAAAAAGATTAAATAAAGTAAAAACATTATCCCGTACAATTTCCCAATTCGTTCTAGTTTTATCATCATCTACTTTATTTACTTGTCCTTTTAAAACTCTATTTTGCACCTGTTTTTCACTTAACCCAGTTATTTTCTCCTTCATAAAACATCACCGTCTAAATCTATTATATCAATGCGCAAAAAAAATGAAAAGGATTTTTACACAATTCCTTTCCAAGAAACATTCGCGTCATTTCTATATACAAACTTTTCTCCATAAATAACATTTGTTAAAGCATTTGAACCCTGAAAAAATTGATGAAAATATGTAACTTTTGTAGTATCAAAAGAACTTAAATTAAGCTCTTGTATAGAAGTATCACGAAACATTCCTCCCATATTTGTCACGTTAGATGTGTCAAAATGTGACAAATCGAGTTTTTCAACGTCCAAACCATAAAACATATATCCGATATTAGTTACTTGCGAAGTATCAAAAGACGAAACATCTAAACGAACAATATTTCTTTGACCAGAAAACATATTTGACATGCTTGTAACTTTAGATGTATCAAAACTAGATAAATCAAGTTCCAATAAAACAGGAGCGTTAACAACTGCAGCATCATTAGCAAACATATAAGACATATTGGTTACATTTGATGTATCAAAATGACTTAAATTTAAACGGCTTAAATACCTTAAATCATAAAACATTCTATGCATATTCGTAACTTGACTCGTATCAACATATTCCAAACCCTCAATGGAAGTTAACTCACTACTATAATTACCATTTACAGTTTCAGTAAAATAATTAAAAAAATTTGCCGAATCAGCTGGTAAATAAATAGTCTCGTTACTCTGAATATAGGCAGTATAAATTTCAGGATCATCCACATTCTCAATCAAATACGCTAAAATACTCCCATCCTCTTTTTCACTTAAATCAACAGAAACTACAGCATTATTTACTGTGGCAAATTCATTTTGAAAAATAATGGTCTTTATACTTGACTTTTTTTCAGCATATGAATCATCACAAGTCTCATTAGCACAGTTTTTGATAAAATTAGGTTCCTTAAAATATAAATCACAAGTTGTTTTAAAAGTTTCCATACCATTGATTATCGGTGCCCAACTACTATTATCCTAGGTGATAGTTGCATCATTACTACACCTACTTTTTTGACTATCAAAAATATATCCACTAGTTCTATTTGGAATAGTATTTGAAAATACATCTTCAATATAAACAGCTAATAAAGCACCTTCAGTCGTTTGAATTTGAGAGGATTGATTACTCAGAATACCCCCCCCCCAGAGCAACAAAACTAATTAAAAAAATTCCTATAACTATCTTTTTCTTCATTACTTTCAACTCTCTCTTCTACTGTTTTAAGTATACCAAAAAAATAGACATATTCCCAGTCAAATTTCCAAAAAAAGAATATATTACTAAAGGAGGAATACTATGTCAGCAGAAATATTATCAATTATTACAATGTTTGTAACAATTTTGTTCGGATTTCTTTCAAAAAAAATCAGTTGGTTCAAAAATTATATGATTCCATTACAAAATTTAACTATCGGAATAATTTTTGCTTTAGTAGAATGGATTATAACAAAAGATTTTAATTTAGCTGTTGCAATGAGCGGCCTAATGGCTGGTGGAACATATGATTTAGTAAAAAATATCAATCAAGCTTATCAAGAATTTCAGCAAAATAAAAAAGCTACAAATACAAACAAAACTTTGCAAGAAGAGCAAAAAAATCAAGAATTAAAATAACTTTTGATTTTTTTCTTTTTGTAAATTCCAAACTTTCTGAAATACAGTTGGCAATGAATACTTTTCTTGAATTTCTTTAGAAGAAACAAAAAGTTCATGGCGAATTTTTTCTTGTAAGGATACAAAATAAACTTTTATAATCCAAATTTGATGAGAAAAAATATGCTTTACTTCCCCTATTTCTTGAATACTTTCATAAATAATATGTTTGGTTTGCAAATACTCTTGTGCTTCATCTACTGTAAAAAAAGAGTCAACATTAGGAATTTCATATAAATTAGCTAAAAGTCCTTCATCCTCTCTTTTATGAATCATATAAAGATTTTTATAAGTAAAGATAAAAGCAGTTTTTTGAAATACTGGTTTTTCTTTTTTAACTTTTTTCATAGGATATAAAGAAACTGTCTGATGTTGATAAGCTTTACAACAAGACTTTAAAGGACAAACATCACAACTAGGGTTTCTTGTACAAACTAAAGCTCCCAACTCAATAAAACTTTGAGTAAAATCCGAAGCTTTTTCATTTTTCATCAAATCTTGTAAAATTAATCGATATTTCTCACGAATTTTTGGTTTTAAAATATCTTCTTTTTCTTCATAAATTCTAGACAACACCCTCATAACATTGCCATCAATAGCTGGTTCCGGTATATCATAAGCAATGGATAAAATTGCTCCTACTGTATAAGGTCCAACACCAGGCAATGCTTGTAATTCTTCCTTGATAGGTGGAAGAAAATCTAAGCCATCTCTATCTAAAATTTTAGCCGCTTTTTGCAAATTTCTTGCTCGACTATAATATCCCAATCCTTCCCATAATTTAAGAAGATCGTCTTCATTGATTTTTGCTAAAGAAGAAATTGTAGGTAAACAAGCCAAAAACCTTTGATAATAAGGAATCACAGTCTCAACTCTAGTTTGCTGTAACATTGTCTCAGATATCCAAATTTTATAAGAATCTTTTGTATGACGCCATGGTAAATCTCGTTTATTTACACGATACCATAAAAGTAAATTTTTAATATTCGTCTTTTTCATACTTACTCATAATCTTATTCATTTCATACATCTTACGATCAAGTTCTTGAATATCTTCCGCATAACTAAGCATTGCCTCTTGAACATCTGAAGGAATCTCTTCTTGGAATTTATATCGGATTTTATGATCTAAACTTGCCCAAAAATCCATTGCAACAGTCCGCACTTGTATCTCAGCAGTTACATACTCAACATATCCTTCTAAATAAACAGGAACTAATACTATCAAATGATAACTGCTGTATCCCGTATCTTTTGGCTCTTTAATATAATCTTTACGTTTTTTTATTAAAATATTTGTTGAATGACTAATCATAGACACAATGTCATAAACATCACTTAAAAAAGAAACAACAATTCTAAATCCTACAACATCTGAAATATGTTTTTCTATATTTTCCAAAGTATATTCATAACCTCTAGATTTCAATTTATTTTTTATGCTTTCTTTCGTTTTAATTCTAAACTTAACATGTTCAACTGGCATATACCCATGTTTTCTTTCGAATTCCTTTATTAATACATGAAGCTCTGTTTCCAACATTTTTTGAGCATACTCATATTTATAAAAGCAATCATTTTCCATAATAATTTTCATCACCTCGAGTAAAAAAAGAAGTAATACAACTCGTATCACTTCACTAAATATAGTATATCATATTTAAAAGAAAAAGCAAACTAACCTTCAAGTTTTTTCAAAACGCCTTTAGTAACTTCTATAGCTTTTTCTCGCACAGCAGTTGCAGCTTCTTCTAACATAGGCTCTCCTTTTGCTTTAACATAATCCACTAAATCTTTAGCACTTTTTTGAATATCTTGAGCTTTTTTTTGAGCAATCTTCAAAACCTTTTCTTTATCTAAGTCTTTTAAAGCTGCTTCAATTTCTTCAGATTTACGAACAACATATTCTTTCACATCATCCATATCAACTTCTTTTGCTTGTTTTATGAGTTCATCTAATTTTTCTTTTAAATCCGCTCTAGTTTCCTTACCACTTTTTGGAGCAAACAAAATACCCAATCCAGCTCCAATCGCGGCACCTCCTAATAATGCTGCAGCAGTTTTCTTTTTCATAAAATCGCCTACCTTCCTTAAAATCATTATACACCAAAAAAGAAAAAGAATGCGCATATATCTGTTTTATTGACTCTTTATTGACAAAAAAGTATAATAAGAAAATAGAAAGAGGTAAAAATGCAACAAATTTCAACATATATTTTATTATTTTTTATGTATTCATTTCTAGGATGGTGTTTAGAAGTCGGATGTAAATTGATAAGCGATCATAAATTTGTTAACCGCGGATTTCTAATCGGTCCTTATTGCCCCATTTACGGTTGGGGAGCAATAATTATGACCCTGTTATTAAATAAATATTTAAATGATCCATTAACCCTTTTTATTATGATTATTCTTATTTGTTCTATTTTAGAATATTTTACAAGTTACTTTTTAGAAAAAATCTACCATACTAGATGGTGGGATTATACAAATTATAAATTTAACATTAATGGACGTATATGCTTAGAAACAATGATTCCTTTTGGAATTTTTGGACTTCTAATCATGTATAAAGTAAATCCGTTTTTTATAAATACTATCAACAAAATTCCACAGAATATTTCTATAATTTTAGCTATCATTCTTGTATTTATTTTTCTTATTGATAATATCATATCCTCAAAAACCATTTTAGAAATTCAGAAAATCAATCAAAATATTCAAAATAAAATACTGATCAAAAAAGATGATACAGAAAGAATTACAAAATTAGTACGTGAAAAAATTGAAAAATCCAGAAAATTACTTAATCGAAGACTTATTCATGCATTTCCCCATTTAAAACTACTTAAGCGAACGAAACAAAAAAATACAAAAAGAAAGAACAGATAAAGATATACAAAAAGCTCCAAGAACATCACTTGTATAATGAACGCCTAAATATATTCTACTTAAACCAATGAGGAATGTGAATAAGATAAATAAAACAGTTAATAAAATTTTCCAAACTTTTGGAAGTTTACTTTCCCATACAAAATAAATCATTAGAAATGAAAACGAAGTAGTAGCCATCATATGTCCACTAGGAAAAGAATAGCCTGTTGCTTCTACTAAATGAGGAAAACCTGGACGTTCTCTCCCGAAAAAATATTTAAGAAGTAAATTCGTAACAGTTTCAACAACCATTGTACCGAGTAAAAGTTCTCGGTTTCTTTTTTTTCGTAAGATAAAAAATGCAATAAGAATAAAAATACAAAGCCATAAAGTATCCCCAAAATCCGTAATAAATATAAAGAAATCCTTTAAAGGAAATTGACTAATCCATTCATAAAAAGGCACATCAAAAAAAATCGTATTCCCATTAATAATAAAAATGGATAAAAAGAAAAAACAAAAAAAGAAAAAAATCGAAGTATATAAATAATGAATTGTTTTCATAATGTATCTCCTACTATTTTAACTATATGTTTTGCTTATCTTATTTTACTATGATTTCTTTCTTTTTTCTATATTAAATTATCTAAAAAAACTAAAAACTTAAATGAATTTTTAATTTTCAAAAAAAACTTGATACCACCGAATAAAAGTGAACACATTCCATATTTTACGATAATAATCTTTTTTATGATTTTTATGTTCTTCTAACATTCTTAAAAGTTTTTTTGTATCAAAATACTTAACGGCAACTTTTGAAGTAAACGCTTTTTGAATCATTTGATACACATCATCATCGCGCATCCAATCGCGAATAGGAACAGGAAATCCAAGCTTTTTCTTTTTATAGGCTTCTGTTGGAATCACTTTTTTTGCTGCTTCACGTAAGGCAACTTTTGTGTTTTCTTTAGTAACTTTATATTCTAAAGGTAAAGAAGCGGCAACTTGAAAAACTTCTTTATCGACAAATGGAACTCTTCCCTCCAAAGAGTTAGCCATCGTCATTCGGTCAGCTTTTTGTAAAATGTCTTTCATTAACCAAAAATGAATATCAATGGCTTGCATTTTCACTAAATTACTCTCACCTTTAAATTCATCATAAACTGGTTTAGTAATTTTTTGATTTTTTAAAGTTACTGGAATTTTCAAAAGTTTTTTTACTTCACGTTCATTCCAAACTTTATTAACTCCTATATAATTTTCTTCTAAAGTCATACCTCTTCTAACTAAAAAATTAATGCCACGAATAGGAGGCAAATGCAAACAAAGCTTAGCGATGGCATGGCGAATAAAGTAAGGAATTTTATTATAAAAAGAATAATCTACTTCTTCACGATAAGAATTATATCCACCAAAGAATTCATCGGCTCCTTCTCCAGAAAGAACGACTTTTACATCTTCACTCGCAAGTTTTGAAACAAAATACAAAGCGACAACAGCAGGATCGCTTGCTGGTTCATCCATATGATAGAAAACTTTATCTAACGTTTCCATATATTCTTCTTTGCTAATCTTTTTTTGCTTATTTTGAATACCTAACTTAGAAGCTAGATCTGTAGCATAATCACTCTCATTATAACGTGGGATATCATATCCAACAGTATATGTTTTATCTGGTTTAGCTAAAGAAACAAGATAAGAAGAATCAATGCCACTAGACAAAAATGATCCGACCTCAACATCACTAATCATATGATGCTCTACACTATCTTCCATAACCTCTCCAATTTTTTTAACAGTTTTTTTATAATCTTTCTTCTCAATAGGAAATTCTAATTTATAATAACGAGCAATATCAATTTCTCCATTTTGATAAGTTAAAGTGCAACCGGCATCAAGCCTTTTCACACCTTCAAAAAAAGTTTCAGTAGTTGGAGTAAAACTAAAGGATAAATAAGCTGGCAAGATTTTTTCATTGAATTTCTTTTCAAATTTTGGATGATCTAAAAAAGCTTTAATTTCAGAAGCAAACATAAATGTACCATGATTTTGATAATAATAGAAAGGTTTTATTCCAAAAGGGTCTCTTGCACAAAATAAAGTTTTTTCTTGAATATCATAAAGTGCAAAAGCAAACATACCACGTAAATGATTAGGTAAATCTTTACCCCATTCTTGATATCCATACAAAAGAACCTCTGTATCGCTATCCGTTTGGAAAGGATAATTTTTTAATTCTTTTTTTAATTCCTTATAATTGTAAATTTCCCCATTAAAAACAACGACAAGATTTCCATCATGACTAAACATAGGTTGTTTACCACCCTCAATATCGATAATGGATAATCTTCGTTGACCTAAAGCGACACCATCACGAACAAAGAATCCTTCAGCATCCGGACCTCTATGTTTAATACGATCTGTCATTCCTTTTAAAACTTTTTTCATATTTTTTTCTTTACCAACAAAACCGGCAATACCGCACATAAAATCACCTTCAATATTGTTTTTATTATACCCTTTTTTCATAAAAATTAAAAGAAAAAAGAAAAATGCACTGAATTTTTAAAATTTAGGGCAAATTTATTATTTTTTTCATAAAAATGCACTTTTTTTGACAAAAACGCGTTTGCAAAAAGCAAAAATGCACTGAATTTTCAAAAAACAGTGCATTTTTTTATTCTTTAATGAGTGATAATTGAACTTTTTCTTTTTCCAAATCAATGCCACAAACATAGACAGTTACGATATCTCCAACACTTAAAATATCATTAGGATTTTTGACAAAACTTTTACTCATTTTAGAAATATGTACTAATCCATCATCATGTAATCCAATATCAATAAAAGCTCCAAAGCTCGTAACATTACGAACCGTACCTTTAAGTTCCATTCCTTCTTTTAAATCATGAATGGTTAAAATATCACTCTTTAAAACAATATCATCTAATTTATCACGGTAATCTTGACCTGGATGTTTTAATTCTTCTAAAATATCTTCTATCGTATAAACATCCGCATCTAATTCTTTAGCAAGTTTAGAAGCATTAGCTTTACTTAAAACTTCATTAAATTCTTGCGTTCCTAAATTTTTCAAATCTAACTGTAAAGATAGCAAAACTTTTCTAGCAAGCTCATAACTTTCCGGATGAATTCTAGTTCTATCTAAAAGATTTTCGCCATCAATTACTCGTAAAAAACCAATAGATTGTTCATAAACCTTATCTGTAAAACCTGCAAGTTTCTTAACTTCTTCTCTTGAAGTAAAAGTTTTCTTTTCACGAAATTTCAAAATACTATCAATAGTCTTTTTCGTTAAACCAGAAATATAACTTAAAATACTTGCGCTAGCTGTATTAATATTCACCCCAATTTCATTGACAATTTTAGAAACCGTAAAACCTAAAGCTTCTGAAAGTTCTTTTTGATTTACATCATGTTGATATTCTCCAACACCGATACTTTTTGGATCAATTTTAACAAGTTCAGATAATGGATCTTGTACTCTTCGTCCAATTGAAATCGCGCTTCTTTTTTCAACCGTTAAATCTGGAAACTCTTTAATAGCTAAGGGACTAGCTGAATAAACAGAAGCACCAGCTTCACTAACTAAATTGTAGTAAACATTCGTTCCTTTAATTGCATCAGCTACAAAAGCTTCACTCTCTCTTGAAGCAGTACCATTTCCAATAGCAATAATTTGTACACCATACTTTTGAATTAAGGAAGTCAAAATTTCTTTACTCTTTTCTTTTTCGTTTTTTGGTTCATGAGGATAAATCGTTGCAATTTCTAAAACGTTACCATAAGGATTTAAAACTGCTAATTTACATCCTGTACGAAACGCCGGATCAAACCCTAAAACCACTTTATCTTTAACAGGCTTAGTCATAAGCAAATGCTCTAAATTATCTTGGAAAGTTAAAATTGCTTTTTTCTCGGCCATTTCTGTTAAATCCGCACGTATTTCTCTTTCAACACTAGGATAAATCAAACGTTTTAAAGCATCCTCAATTGCGCTTTCTACTTCTAAAACGACAAAGGAATCTTTATTTTTAATCATTTTACTTTTTAAATATTCTAAAATTTTCTCTTTATCAAAATCTAGAGAAACAGACAAAACCTTTTCTTCTTCTCCTCGATTCATAGCTAAAATCCGGTAGTGTTTAGCATATTTAATTTTTTCTTCAAAATCATAATACATTTGATAAACCTTTTTTTCATCAACAGCATTTTTCTTAATTTTGCTAACAATAGTTCCATTATTCCAAATTTCTTTTTTAATAAATTTTCGATAATAAGCATTATCACTTATCCACTCAGCAATAATGTATTTTGCCCCTTCAATCGCTTTTTCTACTCCACATTCAAAGCCACTTGCTAACTTTTCCATTGTTCCGTTGACTGGAAAACTCATCATTTTTTTAGCTAATGGCTCAAGTCCCATTTTAATAGCTTCACTAGCCTTAGTTTTTTTCTTTTCTTTAAATGGTCGATATAAATCCTCTACATCACTTAATTTTTCACAAGCTAAAATAGAAGTTCGTAATTCATCTGTCATCAAATCTTTTTCTTCGATAAGTCGAATAACATCTTCTTTTCTTTTGAGTAAATTTTCTAAATAGGTATATTCTTTTTCAATACTTCTTATCTGTTCTTCATCTAATGAACCCGTTGCTTCTTTTCTATAACGAGCAATAAAAGGAATTGTTGCACCCTCACTAAGCAAATTTAAAACGGCTTCTACTTGCGATACTTTAATTCCTAAATTCTTTGCTAAAACTTCTTTATTATCCATACTTTCACTCTTTCTAACATGCCAATCAATTATATCACAGAAAAATTATTTTTTTCGAACAATTTCGCGAATTTTTTGAAATTTTGCCTTATCTTTATCTTTGAAAAAAGTCAAACAACTTTCTAAATAATAAGAAAACAATTTCTTTTTCCTAGCATCATCACTATTAGATATTTCTTTTTTAGTTCTTTGAAGATCTTCAATAAGAAATTTACGAAGAATAGGATAAAAAACTGCATTAAAAGAATCATTTATTGTTAACATACAATTAAAGTCTTTTTGAACCAAATATTCCATTTCTTTATTTTTAAAAAACATATAATACCAAACAAGCTCTTGTTCACCATTTTTTAAAAGAATATTCAAAAAATTCTTTTCTATATATTGCCATAAAAAAGCGATCTGTTCTTCTTTTAAATATTCAAATTGTTCTTCAAAGTTGAAACCTATTTTTTCTAATTCCTTTAAAAATTCATCTTTAGAAATCTTATCAAGAACAAACGAAGTCAAAGAAAATAAAAATTTTTGAAGCATCTCCATATCAGGAGGTTCAACTTCTATTTCTTCGAGAACTTGAATAGTACCAGGTTCAGAAAAAGATACAGAAGATAAAGTGGTGAAAAGAGCATCTATCTCATAATTTATCATACGGTGCAAAACAAATTCTTTTTCTTTCTTCTCATCTCCATTAGGAAGTAAATCTAAAAACATAAATGGAAAATAATTTATCTTCGGATTATAAATAATTCGTAAATAGTTTTGAAATTCCACAAAATCTACGTATGTATAAAAGTTTTTTTCTTGTTCAAGTAAACTTTTTAAAACATTCTGATAAAATGACTTTTTAGTATCTTGTTCGCTGTGCAACTTACACATCATAAGTCGTTGATAAACATGTAAAATATGAAGTTCCAAATTTTCTAATTGTAAAAAAGCATTATGATATTTAACAATATCTTTATAAGAATATCTGATATCCATCAAAAAAACATTTTGATAATACTCAAAACCATTAAAATCAACATTTTGAAGATCAGCTTCTTGTAAATCTTCATATTCTAACGAACCAACTTTATATTTTAATAATATACTGTTCACTTCATGAAAATATTTTTCATAAACATCAGCAAGATCCAATGTAAAAAAATAAGATTGTAATTCGTTCCATATATCAATCAAATAAGATTCAGGAAAGTTTTTCAAACACGCTTCAAATAACAATAAAAATTCTTCATGTTCTGTTTTTCCAATATTATATTGAACCAATTTTTTATATAATTTTTTTAAAACATTCATTTCCATTTCAAAAGATTTTTCATTTTGCTTAAAAATAGGCATTTTAAACCTATCATTTGCTTGTACAAAAGGAGAAAAAAAATCTTTTAATGTGGAAGTCATATCTAAATATGTTTGACTAACCTGATATTCCCAATTTTTAAAACTCAAAAAAGCTTCAATATACTCTCTAAAATACGAAATATTTTTAACAGATAAAGCTTCTTCAAAATTTAATGCACTAAAAGCCTGGCATTCAAAAAACTCCCAAATGGATTGTAAAGAACTAAAGGTAAATAATACTTCAGTAGGTAAGTTCTGATTAGTTATCAGATTTGCAAGCAAAGAGCCTTGAAAAGTATACCCATATTTCTTTTCAATTCTTTTAACAACATCATGAAAAGCCATATAATTTTTTTCAAAACAATTTAAAATTTCTTCTCTTTGTTGAATCAAATCTTCTAAAACAATCTTATAACATTCTTTCTTTTCAATTTCATACAACTTTTGAACTTTTAAAATTCGTTTCCAAATGCCAAACAACTTATAAACATTTTTCATAGTATTCCCCCGAATAATTCTATTATAAAAGTGAACAAATCAAAAAACAAGAAAAAATTCTTACAAAAGTAAGAACTTAAATAAAATTATAGACTCAACTGATAAGGATTACTTTGAGACCCATCTCCTCCACTTATCTTAACATTAGAGGATAGATATAAGGCGGGGGAAACAGCAAAGTCCGCGCGGCTCGCAAAGCTGCTGAAGACGTGCCCATCACTGACCACAGAGAACACAACATCTGAACCCCTGGAATGAGGAGTTAAAGTCCATTGATAATTTGAACTATCATACAACCAGTCGTTATTTTTGCAATCGCTTACACTTGAACCATCCCAATTATATAATGCTGTTTTTAAACATGTTTCTCTATTTGTTGTACTTCCTCCTGCTGTTGCATATCCATAGTCACTTGGATACATAAGTCCTATTTTGCCTATCCATTCTGTTGGTCTTCCACTATATACCTCTGTGCCTCTTTCATATGTGTACCAATGACTTGCTAATCCATTACTACTACTTGTATAACTTGCTGTTCCTCCTAAGTTCCATTTGGCATTACTTATCATAGCCTTGGCTTCTTCTGTTAATCCATTGGTACTGAAGTCACAAGACGTTGTAGCCCCGTTTTGTCCATATGGGCACTCTCCACTTGTTCTATTCCAATATGCGCCTTCATTTAAGACGATTTTTAAGGCACTATCACTCCAATCATTGCTTCCATATGATGAAGTAGATGATCCTGTTCCACTTGCTTTATTATCCCAACTATATTCTCCTATTGGTTCGTTTCTTATGATTTTTAATCTCGTCTCTTTTGTTCCTGTTCCATCATCTATATTATTAAACACGCCTATTACTCTCCATAATTCATTATTGAATTGTACATAATTATTTGGATTAGACCCTATATATCTTAAATTGTTATCAACTGTTCCATCAAACTTTAATTCATCTGTTTCTCCTTTTGCTAAAATGGTTTCTACAGCAGTTGGAACTTTACATTCCCCTAGTTCTCCTATAATGGTTCCACTAAAACTTTTTCCCATATCTGCTGTCTGATCTTCTTCTGTATTTTGATAGGTTACAGTTAATGTAAATGTATCTGTTGTGCTAGCTTCGATTCTTGTTCCTTCTAATATCATCGTAGTTCCACTAGTTGTTGCAGGAAATTGAGCATCTTTCACTAATACGGTTCCATCGCTTTTTGCTAAGGTTACTCGCAAATCTTTTTGATTTACAAATGTATTTGTTGTATTATTCCATAATAAGTTATAACATACCTCTATATTATTTGGATTTTGAACAGTAAATGTATACGTAACACTATCTCCTGGTATCATATTACTACTTACAACATTCGCCGATTCACCAATAATCAAATTTTGTAATGTATTCGTTTGACCTTGAGACTGATTATTCTCTATATTTCCTGTTCCTTCTACTCTTGATGTAAAATATGAATACGTTCCTTGATAGGTCAAAGAAATCATTATGACTAAAGATGATATGATAACTACAAACATTCTCTTTTGTTTCATTTTCTAGCCCCACTATTCTATTTCTTCCAAAATTATTCTTGCTTGAAGATTTTTTCCAATATCTAACTCATTAAGATTATGAACTACTACAGTCAATACATAATCCACAACTTCTCCAGGATTTATTAACTCACCATCATATATTGTTGTTGTTTCACTAGGAAAAACTGCACTACTTATTTCAACACTCTTATTATCTCTACTAAAAGAATACGTAACTTGATCTTTAGAATAAAGTTCATTATAAACTTCAATAAACTTTAATTGATAATCTTTCGACTCATCCGTTTCATTTTTCACTTTAATATGTAAGGAAGTCGTACTTCCTTCACGAATATTTGATAAAAGTAAATTCCCAGCATTTTCATATTCTACAGTTAAATTTTCTTTTTTTTTGCTTGCATGATCAGAAAAATGATAAGAATACGTATCATAAACGAAAATACATATAGCTAAAGATAGAAATAAAATTCCCCATAATTTTTTTTTATTTTTTTTCATTTTCTACCTCAAAAATGAATACTTTCGTGATTAGGTTCACTATAAAGATCTTCAAATTTTCCTTTACGTGATTGAATCATCAAACCTAAAATACCAATAATAAATAGAATAAAAGAAATAATTTGGGCAACCTTAAATCCACCAAGCATTAAAGAATCAGTTCGCATGGATTCGATAAAAAATCTACCAATACTATACCAAATCAAATATACACAGGTTAATCCACCTACTTTTAAATACTTATAATGTCTTACGATAAGTAAAACGAGAAATCCTAATAAACACCATAAGGATTCATACAAAAAAGTCGGATGATAATAATTACCATTAATATACATTCCATTAATAACAAATTCTGGAATATGTAAATTTTCTAAAACAGATCGACTAACAATTCCCCCATGAGCTTCCATATTAAAGAAATTCCCCCATCTGCCAATTGCTTGAGCAAGAATAACACCTGGAACTGCCATATCCACAATCTTAAATAATCGTACATTATACTTACGGCAATATAAAGTCATGGTAATAAATCCAGCGATTAGACCACCGTGAATAGCTAATCCACCTTCCCAAATTTTAAAAATGCTTATCGGATCACTTGCATATTGACTCCAATTAAAAATCACATAATAAGCTCTCGCCCCAATAAAGCCAAAAATAATCGTCCAAAAACACAAATTAAATAAAAAATCCGTCGGATAATTTTGTTTTTTTCCTTCTTTTAAAAGTAAAGCAATACCAACAACTACTCCAATTAAAAGTAAAAAAGAATACCACATAATTTCAAAATTGCCAATTTTAAACATAACAGGATTCATATATATCCTCCATTCTATACATGATTATAGCACAATTTTTCTAGATGTTGTATTTTTTTGACCGCACTTTCTTTGAAAATGCTTCTAAAGGTTTTTGTTGATAATTAATATATTCACCAACTTCTTTTAAAATCAATTCGTATTTATACCATTCTTGATCTGACGTATCATTACTTAACCATTTCATTAACATAAATTGATTATAATTATCAGCAATTCTTCGAATTGGACTCGTTATATGAGAATATGTGGGTATTCCTAATCCAAAATGTCCTCGATTCACTACATCATAATAACTTTTTGGATACTTTCCTTTTAAAATTTCAATTTCATTTAAATATGCTTGTGTATTTTTTTCTTTCTGCAATAGATTTTTATATCTTTCTAAATCTTCTTTATATATATTTTTCAATTCATGATTACGAAACAAAAAAGGAAATCCTTTTTTTAAAGCGAATTCAGCAACATACCTATTCATAAAAATCATCATACTTTCAACCATTTTTTCACTTTTAGTATTACCAACAACATTAGTATTTGAAAGATTAAAAGTCGTACGATTCATATATTCATAAATTTTATCCATAGAAAAATATTGAAGTAAAAGCGGAAAAATATCACTTAAATTATTTAAATTATCTAAATAAGAATTCGAACCATTTTGACTTTGCATACACAAATCACAATTTTTATAAGTATCATTTCCTGCAACAAAAACATCTTCTAATTTAAATTCTATATTTTGAATTTGTTGCTTAGCAAAATCTATATTTACATATAAACTCAAAACCTTTCGAACACATCCAGCATTTAAACTAAATAAATTTTTAGATAAAATTTCAGGATACATAGGAATAGTGTTAGAGTCAAAATAAAGAGTTGAAGTTCTTCGAGTAGCTTCTTTAAAAATAAGACCAGAAAAATCAATATATACTAATGGATTAGCTATATGAATTCCTAAACGATATCCGTCAGATGTTTTTTGACAACTAAAACCATCATCAAGTTCTAAAGCTCCTTCTGAATCAACCGTATAAATTGATGTCATTTGATCTGATCTTGGCATATGCCAATATTTTAAATAACATACTTTACTAGCATTTTCTACAGGTATTGAAAAATTCTTTTCAACAAAGAACTCATAACAAACATCTTCCAAAAATCTATTATCAACCTGTGTAATATTCCAATTTAGTTTTTTTTGAATCTCTTCTAAAAATCGAACTTCCCATTTTTGAATAAAATAAACATATCTTTCTTGATTTTTTCCATTATACAAAGAAAGAAGCTCTTCAAAATAAGTAACCAAATTTTTCAAATCGCCAATAGATAAATGATTGATCTCATGACTAACTATAATTTCTATAACTTCATCATAATAACATAAATCATCCAAATATTTTTTAGGATCAGCAACGTGTTTTTTAGTAATATCTGTATAATTTTTAATAATTTTTTTAAATAGCTCATAAGCCTTTTTATCCATAAGATTAAACATATGAGGTTTTTTTCGAATTAAGTTTTGTAAAACCTTTACATTTTTAATAGAAAAAATCAAATAATAAAGTAATTCAAGCTTATTCCCATCATATTTTCTATCAATAAATTCATTACAAGTTAAAGAAAAAACTTCTATTTGTCCAAGAATCTTTTTTAACAACTTATAATTTGCTTTATTTTGCTCTTTTAATTTTTTATTTACTAATCGTTTCCTTATTTCAACACGAATATTCTGAATTCTCTCATAAACCTCATTCGTTACAATATTACTAGTAGAAAATTCACTTAAACAAGCCATTGCCTTTAAAAGATATTCATAATTGCCTTTAAAATAAAAATGAAATATATCATATTCTAGCAAAGCTAAAGAATATTTAAAAATATTGTGATTATTTAAAAGAATCAAACTATCCCAATATTCTTTCTTCATATCTTTCCGAATTTTTCTAACTAAATATTTTTCCATATAAACCTCTAAAACAAGTATATCGAAAATAAGAAAAAAAAGATAGCTAAAACTATCTTTCCAAGTATTTTTTTAACCATTGTCCTGTGTAAGACTCTTTTACTTTGCTTACTTGTTCAGGAGTACCAGAGGCAACAACAGACCCTCCTCCTACTCCACCATCAGGACCTAAATCGATAATATGATCAGCCACTTTAATAACATCTAAATTATGTTCAATCACAATAACAGTATCCCCATTATCAACAATACGATTTAAAATTACCAACAATTTTTTAATATCTTCAGAATGTAAACCTGTTGTTGGCTCATCTAAAATAAATAAACTTTTTCCTGTAGGTTTCTTTTGAAGTTCTTTAGCAAGTTTTACTCTTCCAGCTTCACCCCCGGATAGCGTTGGAGCGCTTTGTCCTAATTCAATATAAGAAAGTCCAACATCCATTAAAATATCTACTTTTCGTTTGATTTTTGGAACGTTTTCAAAAAATGTTGCTGCCTCATTCACACGCATATGAAGAACATCACTGATATTTTTTCCTTTAAAAGTAATAGAAAGTGTTTCTTTATTGTATCTTTTACCATGACAAACATCACAAGGAACATATACATCTGGTAAAAAATGCATTTCAATTTTTTTAACACCATCTCCAAAGCAGGCTTCACATCTTCCGCCTTTAACATTAAAAGAAAATCTTCCTTTATCATAACCATGCATTTTAGCCTCTTTAGTATTAGCAAATAAATCACGAATATCATCAAATAAACCAATATAAGTTGCAGGGTTACTACGTGGCGTACGACCAATCGCATCTTGACTAATCATAACTACCTTATCAATATTTTCTAAACCTTTAACTTCTTTACATTTACCCGGAATTTCTTTTGAACGATAAAGCTGATTAGCAACCGTTTTATACAAGATTTCATTTACTAATGTACTTTTACCACTTCCAGAAACACCGGTAACACATATAAATTTACCTAAAGGAAATTTTACGTTAATTTTTTTCAAATTATTTTCTTCAGCCTTAACTACTTCTAAATATTTACCGTTTCCCTTACGACGTTTTTTAGGTACTTCAATTCTTTCTTTTCCACTTAAATAACGACCCGTTAAACTATGCTCATTTTGCATAACTTCTTCAGGTGTACCAGTTGCAACAACCCTGCCACCTTCGGTTCCAGCTCCAGGACCAATCTCCACTAAATAATCTGCTGCACGCATAGTATCCTCGTCATGCTCAACAACAATTAAAGTATTTCCTAAATCACGCATTTCTTCTAAAGATTTAATCAATTTTTCATTATCTTTCTGATGAAGTCCAATGCTTGGCTCATCCAAAACATACAATACTCCAGATAACTTACTACCGATTTGAGTGGCAAGTCTTATTCGTTGTGATTCACCACCTGATAAGGTTCCTGCTTTACGATGCAAAGTCAAATATTCCAAACCAACGTTAACTAAGAAGGATAAACGATTATCAATTTCCGTTAACAAAAGACGACTGATATTTTCTTGTTCATTCGTAAGTTTTAAACCACGTAAAAAGTCTCTTAATTCTTTAATACTCATCATCGTCATATCATAGATATTCTTTTTATTAATATAAATAGATAAAACGCTATCTTGAAGTCTCGTTCCATGGCATACTGGACAATCCATTTCCACCATAAATCCTTCAAGCCATTCACGAATCCAAGCACTTGTTGTTTCCATATATCTTCGTTCTAAATTAGGAATTACCCCTTCAAAATAATCATTCGTATAACGAACATTTCCTGTTTTAGAAACATATTTAATTTCTACGGGTTCAAGAGAACCATAAAGAATAATTTTCCATTTTTCTTTAGGAATATCTTTAACTGGCATATCCATATCAATGCCATATTTATCACAAACGGCTTGCATAGATTGATTATGAATATTATTATCTAAATTGAAAGCAACAATGGCTCCTTCATGTAAACTTTTCTCTTTATTAGGAATAATTAAGTCTTCACTAATTTTAAGCTTTGTTCCCAAGCCTTTACATTCAGGACAAGCTCCATAAGGACTATTAAAAGAAAAAAGTCTAGGTTCAAGTTCAGGAATGGAAAAATTACACTTCACACAAGCATAATTCTCACTCATTAAAATTTCTTCTCCACCGATCACATGAAATAAAACTTTTCCACTAGCAAGTTTTGTACTCGTTTCAATCGATTCAAAAATACGACTTCGTTCACTTTCTTTAACGACAACACGATCAACAACCACTTCAATATTATGCTTTTTGTTTTTTTCTAGTTTTATCTCTTCATCTAAACTAAAGTTATCCCCGTCGACTCTTACCCTTGAATATCCTTCTTTACGCAAATCTTCAAACAAATCTTTTTGAGTTCCTTTTTCACCATGAATTACAGGAGCTAAAATCTCTAGCTTCGTCCCTTCATCAAATTCCATAATCTTATTCGTCATTTCTTCTATACTTTGACTTTTAATAGGAATATGATGATTTGGACAATATGGTACTCCAATACGTGCAAATAAAAGACGTAAAAAATCATAAATTTCTGTAATTGTTCCAACCGTACTACGTGGATTTTTATTCGTTGTTTTCTGATCAATAGATATACTTGGACTTAATCCTTCAATACTATCGACATCAGGTTTTTCTACATTTCCAATAAATTGACGAGCATAAGCAGATAAACTTTCCACGTATCTCCTTTGTCCTTCAGCAAAAATCGTATCAAAAGCCAAACTACTTTTACCACTTCCAGAAACTCCAGTCATAACAATTAATTTATTTTTTGGAAGCTCAATATCTATATTTTTTAAATTATTTTCACGAGCCCCTTTAACAACAATCTTATCCATTACAACACCTCATTTAAAAGCATTAATATTCTACCACAAAAAAAGCAAATATATGCAAAAATACTATAGCATATATTTGTTCGTCATTCAATGAAAATTTTGATTGAAAAAATGAAAAAAATCATATATAATGTATATATCAAAGAAATTTGATTATAATTTTTAACGGATACATCTGAAGGACAATCAGATGCTATCCTTTTAAATGTTGATAGGCACCTGAATACAACCAAGTTGTTTCAGATGCCTTTATTTATTTTATTAATAATAAGATTATTATAAATAATAACAGTAATATTATGAAATAAAAGGATTTTTCTCTTTTATTCATAGTATCACCACCCTTCTTAATCTTTTGAAGAGAAACATCTGAATTCAAATGTATCCGATATCATTATAGCAAACATATATTTGCTTTGCAAATAGCATAAATTCATTTTTTATTTAATAATTGCTCAAAAAACGAATTATATATATCAAAGAAATTTAAGGATAATTTTTATGAAATACATCTGAAAGAGAATCAAATGTTTTTTAATGTAAAAAGGAAAAGCACCTGAATACAATCGTAGTTTCAGATGCCATGATTTATTTTTTAGAAGCGACCGCCTCCGCCGCCTCCGCCGCCGAAGCCACCGCCAGAAGAAAATCCTCCGCCGCCACCTGAACCACTTGACCAATTCCCGCCAGACGATGAAGATGATGTATAACTATGAGCACTTCTTACGGATGAGGAAACTGATGAAGAAATCATATGAAAATGTGTGAAGACAAAAGGATCTATAAAACTACTTTCCGGAATATTCATTTCTTGCATCTTGATTTGCATTGTTTTAGAAAGTTTATCTGCACATCCTAAAACAACTGCATATACTAAATATTTTTCCCATAAAACAACCTCAGGTAATTCCTTTTCATCTAATCTTCCAAAATCCTCTAAAAATCTTTTAAATGCCGACCATTTTGCAAATTCTAATGCACCTTTTTCCGTTCTTTTCTTAACCATACCTGCATAAATGAATAAAAAAATCGCACTTAAAATTAAGATAAGATAAAAATATATACTTGTAAGAATAAAATGATTATATACAAATAAGTGAATCATTCCTAAAATTGAAAAGAAAATAAGAAAAACAGAAAAAATTCGAGATCCTAATTTTAAATAGGTTTCAAAGGTTTTCTTCTTTTGTACAATATTTTTTATAGAATTTTTTTTCTTCCAAAAAGCCAAAAGTATAAATATAAGAACAATAGATAAAATAGGAAAATCAAAAATTCCGCCTACCAAAAGCCAAATTAGAATTACAAAGATCAAAGAAGGAGCATTACTTTTTTCTTTAGCTATGCCTTCTTTTTCTTCATTGACATATAATTCCTCATTTAAAGCTTCATCCAACATTTTTTCTTGAAGCTTTTCCCATTTTTTTACAGAGGAATAGGAATTTCGATTTTTCAATTTTTTTAACGTAACTGAATTTGCAGAATTAAACAAAAATTCTATTAAAGATTTTTCTTTTGGATTTAATGATTCCATGTATTGAGAATTTTTTTCTAAAAGATAATCTTTTTTATTTTCCATTTGTTTTAAAAAAATCTTTTTTTGACAAACCATATATAAAATTTCTGCAGTAACTGATTTATCAGTCAATTCCTTTTTAAATAGATATTCAACAGTTGAAGGTGAAAAATCATCCGGAAATTCACGCATATATTTATGCGGAAAATCCACTTTTATTTCTTTATCACATTTAATATATAAAAGAATAACAAAAGCCCCTGTACCAATAAGTAAAACAAATATAATTATAATGGCATTTTGATTATATTTTTCCTCATTTTCTGTAATTTCTAAACGCACAGTATCTAATTGATCAAGCAATGTATTTTTTAAAGTTTCATTTTCTAAAATCATTACAGCATCCATAGCTTTATCATACCAGTAGTAATCTACATATTCTAGAGCGTTATTAGTATATTCTTTAGCATCACTTTCTTCTTCGGCAACAACAAGAATAAGTAAATCTGAAAGTTGTTCTTCTAAATCTGCTTTAACTTTTTCATCTGTAACTAAATTAGTATAGTTTTTAGCCGAATTATAACAAGAACGAGTGTGATTTCTTTGACAATACGTTATGTTTCATAAGCTTTTTCTTGATATTGATATTCTCTTTGCTCACGTTCATAATTAGCTTGATTTGCCATATCTTCTTCATAATTTAAAATCTTATCTAAGGCTGTAACATGTGTAAATTTAGTGGATAAAGGTACCACACTCTTATCAAAAACAGCTCGAATATCTACAGCATGATAACTATAAACATTATGAACTTCAGCTACTAAAACTTGATTTGATACTTTATGTATTTCTCCTTGTAAAGGACCATGAGCCCAAACACGAAATTCAGTTTGATTGTTAGGAAAAGTAATTCGAATTTTTAAAGTTCCAATTGACTCTCGCAAACTATCCCCGATCACATTCCAATAAATTTCAGCAACGTCATCATGAACCACAGCCATATTTTTTAAAGTATATTTTAAATAAAAAGCTTCATTTTTACTATCCGGCAAAAAAATTCGATAAGAAGCACCATCAGAAGAACGAGTTATTGTATAAACACCATAGTCACCAGCATCTGCACTCGATACTTCTTTAAAAAGTTCTCCAGAAATATTTTGAAAATCAAAATTTTCATCAATAGGTAAAGCTCTAATCTCCTCTAAGGTAATCCCTGAACCATTATGAATATCACTCCCACCATAATATTCTAATTCCGGGCGAAAAGAATAGGCATCGTCATTTTTAAATAAAATATCTCTATCCATTCCATTAAATTCGCCATTTAAATAAAAATATTCTTCGACGGTAATGTCTCCATTTTCTTGAATAACAGCATTGACATAAAAATTTTCTATACCAGACTCTGCTTGAACACAAAAAGGTATCCATAAAAGAAAAAGAAAAAGAATCTTTTTTAGGCTTTTCATCATAAACACCAACTCTCAATATATAAATATTATATCACGTATAATGTTAATCATAAAGATTTCAAGATTCAATTTTTGATTTCTTTATGTTTTTTTGTTATTATAACAAACATCGGTAAAGACGGAT
>CAJFEV010000008.1 GCA_904374795.1 uncultured Bacilli bacterium | reverse complement strand
GCACCATTTTAAAAATATGTTCGAATAGTTCGAACTTTAAATATAAATATCAACTCAATTTGGGTTGATTTTTTTTGCTTAAATTTCTAAAAAAAAGAAATGAATCCTAAGATTTAGAGTAAAAAATTGGTATGCTTATAAAACTGATGCTGTAATATTTTGGGGGGATGAACAATAATTATTCGAGTCTATTTTTTGATAAACATTATAGAATGAAATATGTTTACATGTTTTTTGGTGGGTTAAGACTTTTTTCATATGTACATATTCCATTTTGTTCGATTTGGATTGGCGTATCTAAAGTATAAAAACCACAACGTTTTGCTAGGGTGATACTCTCCTTATTATTTGGATCGATTGTTAGGATAACTTTCTGAATTTCTTGCTTATATTCATTTAATAAAATTTTACTTATGTTTAACAGAGTCCGACTAGCATATCCTTTTTTTTGCTCTTTTTTTAACAAGGCATAAATAAGACATACATAATTTCCAGGATTGTAGATGTCAGAAATTTCTAAATAACCTACAGGATGATCATAGGAATATAGAGCAAAAGGTGAATATAGAATGTCAGGGCGTTCTAAATAATTGTCTGTACGTTTTTGGATTTCTTTTTTAAAATTCCAAATAAAACTTTGGCTAGATGGATTTTCTTTATTTAATGTGTCTAAAAGCCAAGTATGAGCATTTTTGTTAAGATTTATTTTTTCTAACCATAAGGTATCAGATAATTGCATATATATCCTCCTTTAATAAAGAGTACTATAAGGGAATTAAAAAAAATTGTCAATTATGAAAAGGACAGAATGAACTTTTTAGTTTTCATTACATAAGCTATAATGTGATATTTATGAAAAAGAAAACTTCGATTATTATTTTGACTTATAATCATTTAGATTTAACCAAGGATTGTATTGAAAGCATACGAAAATATACCGAACAAGATACCTATGAAATTATCATTGTGGATAATCATAGTCAAGATGAAACGCCTGAATGGTTAAAGACTCAAAGTGATTTACATGTGATACTTAATCAAGAAAATGTTGGATTTCCTAAGGGGTGTAATATAGGGATTGAAGCTTCAGCTAGAGAAAATGATATTTTACTTTTGAATAATGATACTATTGCTACTACAAATTGGCTTAACAATTTGCAAAAATGTCTTCATAGTGATCCTAAAATTGGGGCTGTGGGTGCGGTATCCAATCATGGAGCTAATCTGCAAGCTTGTGAATTTACTTATGAAAACTTTGATGAAATGCAAGAAAAAGCACAAAAAAATAATGTTAGTGATTCCAGTAGATGGGAAGAAAAGATTTGTTTAATTGGATATTGCATGCTTATTAAAAGAGAAGTAATTGATAAGTTGGGTGGATTAGACGAAGGTTATACGCCTGGATATATTGAAGATAATGACTTGTCTTTACGTATAGTTAAATTAGGCTATAAACTCTATTTATGTCATGATGCTTTTATTCATCATTATTTAGGAACATCTTTTCGTAAAGATGAGCAAAAATTTAATCAGCTTATTTTAAAAAATCGCGCTTATTTTGAAAAAAAATGGAATTTTGATGTTTTTTCTTTTGATCATAATAAAAATTTGTCTATTTTTTTGGCAAAAGATCCGCAGGAAGTTTTAGATTATCATTGTGAAATTGGTGCATCTTTATTAAGAATTCATTATCTTTTTCCTAATGCTTATGTTGCAGGCGTAGAAAGCAATCTTCATAAATTTGCAATTTCTAAGTTAGTAGGGAATGTTACTAATAATATAGAAGATTTAGTTAAAAATTCTTTTGATACCATTTTTATTGGAAATATTTTGGAAGAAGTCGAAAAGCCTTTATGTTTTATTCATGAGTTAAAAGAATATTTAAAACCAGGTGGATATATCATAGGAGAGTTTTCAAATATAAGTAATATTGAAAATTTTTCTTTACTTTTAAAAGATTCGTGGTACTATCAAAACTTTCAAAAACAAAATCATTTTACAAAGAGTGACATTTTAAAAATGTTTTTGGATGAGGGATTTGTTGATGGCTATTTTTATCCTTTTTCCAAGGAAGTATCAGCTGATGAAATGGATATTTGCAAAAAGTTATCTTTAAACGATGAAGCGAAAAATACATATTATTCCTTTCGATTTCAAAAAAGAATAATTTAGAGTATATCTACATCAGTCTCATTATCACTAGCAATTTCCGTAAATAGGTAAATAATTCCTCCAATTAAAAATAAGGTAGCTGCAATAAAATTTGCGTTTGTAACAATCATACTTTTTATGGAAGTATGATTTTCTCTTTCTTTGAAACGAGAATAAGTAAGTAATACAAAGTATAAATAAATAAAGAAAACAATGATAAAGTTAGCTATATTAATTGTTTTAAAAGCTTTTTTTGAAGTTTTATTTCCGGTTATTAAATAGTCTTTCTCAAAGAAATTGGAAATTAAAGCAAAGCTTGCAAGAAAAAGGTAAATAATCCAAATCCAATCTTCAATACGTACCTCTTCTAAGGTTTTTAACACTTTATTCATTGATAGAATTATATGCTTTATTTTTTCTTTTATGTTTTTCTTTTTTGTGATAAGATGTTTTTGAGGTGGAAAATGAAAAATAAATACCAAAGAATGAGTAAAGAAGAAAAAATGCAATGTAAAGAATTTTATTATAATACACCTAAAGGTAAAGAAATGAGAAAAAGATTAAATCGTTTAACAATTATTGGAATAATTGGACTATTGTTTTCTGCTTTTTTAATTGTCAGTGGTTATATATCTGAAGAAATTAATTGGGCTACTTGGGTAATGAGCGGAGTTTTATGCGTTTTTTCATGCGTTTTTATTATTGGGGCTATTCGTTTACGAGGTCAATGTTTAAATCAATATGCTGTTGCAAAAATGAAATGAATTATTAGGAATGCATTTAAAAGGAAAATTGGATGCATTCTTTTTTTGTTAAATCTTAATTAACAGCTCGGATAATATTTGACAAGCTCTTGCTTTTTTGATAGAATTACTTTGTTTTGTAAGGCAATTAGCTTTTATCAAAACCGCTCGGAAAAGGTTGGAAACGTGTAATCGTACCTTTACGGCGCGTCTTAATTTTATAAAGGAGGTAGGAAATGAAAGCTATATTTGTAACTGGTGGGAAACAATATTATGTTTCTGAAGGGGATACGATTTATGTAGAAAAATTGCCAAATGAAGTTGGTAGTGACGTGGAATTTACTGAAGTTTTATATGTTAATGGTAAATCTGGTAATCCAACTGTAAAAGGCGCTAAAGTTGTTGGAACTGTAGAAAAACATGGTCGTCAAAAAAAGATTATTGTTTTTAAGTATCGCCCAAAGAAAAAATATCGTAAAAAACAAGGACATAGACAACCTTATACAAAAGTTACGATTAAGAGTATTGTTGGATAATGATACGTGTTTTGATAAAAAAGAAAAAAGGAAATTTTGGAGAAATTTGTGTTTTTGGACATGCGATGTATGATGATTATGGTAAAGATATTGTATGTGCTGGAGCATCAACTATTTTTATTACGACCGTAAATGCGATTTTGCGTTTTAATAAGCAAGCGATTGATGTTCAACAAGAAAAAGATTTGGTTTGTTTGAAAATATTACAAACTAGTGAAATCATTGATATTCTTTTAGAAAATATGGTTGATTTGTTTTTAGAACTTTCTTCAAAATATCCTAAAAATATAACGGTTAGAGAGGATGAGTACAATGAATAAGATGTTTTTAAATCTTCAATTATTCGCTCATGTTAAGGCTCAAGGTTCTACAGATAATGGTAGAGATTCAGCTGGTCGTAGATTAGGAGCAAAAGTTGCTGATGGTCAAGTTATTTCAGCTGGAAGCATTATCTATCGCCAACGAGGAACAAAAATTTATCCAGGAACAAATGTGGGAATGGGTAAGGATCATACTTTATTTGCAAAAATAGATGGTGTTGTTCGTTTTGAGAGATTAGGAAGAGATAAAAAGAAAGCAAGTGTTTACGAAGTAGAAGCGTAAGCACTTTTTTTATTATCCATAAATTTGCTAAATAATTCAAAAGTTTTTGCTAAAATTTTTAAGGGGAATTTGCAAATTTGTTAAAAGAGCCTAGATTTTTTACAAAAATTGTGGTAAAATATATTTGTACAAGTAGTGATGGAAGGGAAGTGTGATCCTATGTTATGGATTTTTAGAATTTTCTTCTAATAGCTAATTGGAAGGTGAACTGAAAGTTTTTTCAGTTCTTTTTTTGTAAAGTTTAAGTAAAATAGCTAAATGTTAACGAAGAAAAAACATTTTAATGATAAAATAAAGAAAAGGTAGGATGTATATGAAAAAGAGTGAAGTTTTGTTAAAAACAACATCATTATATTTAGTGTATTTTTTATACACATATTTTGGAAGTTATATTGCCAATATGTTTCCAACTTTGGATAGTCAGTTAGTAATGCTTATTTTAGATATTTTATTTTTGCTTGTTATTGTTTTGATATATAAAAAAGCTTTAAAAAAGGATTTTCAAATTTTAAAAAAAGATTATACTGTAGGCAAAATATTTAAAGTAATTGCTATTGGTTTTTTATCTATTATTGTTATTAATGTTTTAGTGGCTGGTATAACTCAATTATTATTTCAAGAAGGGTCAGTTGATCAGAACACACAATCTATTCAAAATTTAGCAAGTTTATCTATGCTTTATACCGTGTTTAAAACAATGATTTTTGGAGTTGTAGCTGAAGAGCTTTTGTTTAGAGAGTCTTTAAGCGATTTAATAGATAATAATGTTTTGTTTGTTTTGGTAAGTGCGGTTATTTATACTATTATGAATTTTATTTTTACTAGTGATGCGTTTAATATGTCTCAAGTTTTGGCGTATTTTTTGCCAGCTTTATTGTTTGGAACTATTTATGTCAAAAACAAAAGAAATATTCTTTTAGTTATGTTTACAAAGTTTGCATATAATCTTATCCCTTTAGTTATACTAATTAGCGGGATATAGTTTTTAGAAAGGAAGAAAAAAATGAAAAAAAAACAGCAGAAATATATAACAATAGTCTTCATCCTTGTGGGGCTAATTTGTATGACTTTGATCGGCAAGTATACTTTTTTTCTTCCAAAAGACACTATTACAAATACAATTTTAGTGGATGATGAGCAAAGTAAGGTTTTAGCTATGGAAAATCAAGATACTTTGATGACTAAAACTGAAACAGAAGATTATTACTATTATGAAATTAAGGATTATGAAAGAGATTTAGAATATTCTTGGAAGTTCCAAAAAGAGGGAAATCAAAATATATCTGTGGAAGATAGCTTATATATAGAAGAAGATTTACGACTTTCTTTAGACGCTGATACTAAGGATACTGAAAAAATTAACGAAGAAGTATCTCAGGATAAACTTATTATTACTTTTGATTATCATGGAAATTTGCCGTTAGATACAACCGTGAAAATTAATGTTCAAGATAGATTTCAAAATGGGGAAAAACTTTATTTATATTATTATAATCCGGAACTTGATCAAATAGAATATATTGAGCATGGTGTAGAAGTAAAAAATGGATATGTGGAATTTCAGATTGACCATTGTTCGGATTATTTTCTTACTGCAGCGGTTGTAAATGATGCGGTAAATAATCCTCAAAGTATTAATTATATTATTATAGGTTTAGCTGTGGTCGTTTTTATTTTGATAGCTATAACTTTATTTCAATCTAAAAAATAAAGTTGTTAAAACTAAAAAAATGTTTATAATAAAAGAAGAATAGGTGATATGATGAGACTAAAATATAAAATACTATTAGCAATCATAACAGTGGGTATAGGAATATGTTTAATGACGTATCAAAGTTATGCATTATGGGTAGCTACATACACAGGTGGAGAAAATATAGTGAATGTTGGATGTTTTGAAATTGAATTTACAGAACAAACAAGTTCAATATCTTTAAACAATACTTATCCTGTAAATGATACAAAAGGCCTTACAACAGAACCTTATACATTTACGATAAAAAATACCTGTACAATAGGAGCTTCATATGATGTTACCTTAAATACTTTAACAACAAATACAATGAAAAAAGAATGGATTAAATATGCGATTCAAAAAAGTGATGAAGCAAAACCAACGACAGGAATAAATTTAGGAACGAATAACAACTATAATACAGCAACAGAAGAGTTACAAATCGCCAATTTAGATGAATCTATCATTATCGCAAGTGGCGAATTAAAAGAAGAAGAAAGTGTCACTTACAACTTCTATTTATGGATGGATGAGACAACAGGAAACGAAGCGATGAACACAAGATTTGAAGGAAGTGTGAACATTATTACTTCTGCAGTAAAAATAGTAACAGCCGCAGATACTATATTAGCTAAAGGAGAAACAGAAGAACTAGCTTATGATAATACAGCAGATAATAATTTAAGATATATCGGAGCTAATCCAAATAACTACGTATCATTTAATAATGAATTATGGAGAATAATAGGAGTATTTAATAATATAGATGATGGAACAGGAACAAAAGAAACAAGATTAAAAATCATAAGAAATGAACCTATAGGAAAATATAGTTGGGATAATAAAGCAAGCGGAGTAGGCTCATCTACTTCATCAAACGGAAGTAATGATTGGAGTGATAGTGCTTTACAAATCGTCTTAAATGAAGGAACATACTATAATCGAACAAGCGGAGAATGTCCATATGGAGAAAACGGAGAAATGACAAATTGTGATTTTAGCTCTACTGGACTAACAGAAGAAGCAAAAACTATGATAAGTGATGCCAAATGGAACTTAGGAGGAAGTAGTACATACAATAATGTAACAGCAAGCATGTTTTATGAAAGAGAAAGAGGCACAACAGTATATAGTGGAAGACCAACAGAATGGATAGGAAAAATAGGACTCATGTATGCAAGTGACTATGGATATGCAACTAGTGGAGGAAATAGTACAGATAGGGAAACATGCCTAAATACAGAATTATACAATTGGAATAGTTCAAGTGTAAGCGATTGTAAAAATAACGACTGGTTGTATGATAGTTCAAATTATCAATGGACCTTAACTCCCTATTCCAGTAGTTCGTACAACGTGTTCTATGTGTACAGTTTTGGGAGTGTCAGCAACTTCAGTGTGAGCTACCCGCTCGATGCTGTTTCCCCCGCCTTATATCTATCCTCTAATGTTAAAATAAGTGGGGGAGACGGATCAGAAAGTTCACCATTTACTTTGAGTCTATAGGATATCTAAAATGGGGCCCAGCCACGAGTAAAAGTGGCAGGGGCGCCATTTAGTTATCCACACAAAAATTGGTTTTAGTTATAAATTTTTACAAGAATGAAAAACTTTTTTTCAATGTTTTGTAAAGTGGTGCATCTGCCACTTTTTTCATTTGCTTTTTCATGATATATTTAAATGGCGGAGGTATGATATGAAGGAAGAATGGAAAAATTTTAAAGAAGGAGTTTGGATGAATGAAATTAATGTTTCGGATTTCATTTTGAAAAACTATACAAGATATGATGAAGACGAATCTTTTTTATCTGGAATTACAGATAAGACGGGAAGAGTTTTAAAAAAAGTAAATGAGTTGTTAAAAGAAGAATTAAAAAAACATGTGTTAGATATTGATGTGGATCACATGTCAGGAATTAATGCTTTTAAACCCGGGTATATTAGTGAGGGCGATGATGTTATTGTTGGTCTTCAAACGGATGCCCCTTTAAAACGTATTGTTAATCCTTATGGTGGAATTAGAATGGTTTATCAAGAGTTAGATGCTTATGGATATAAGTTAAATGAAACAGTTGATAAATATTTTAATGAATTTCGTAAAACTCATAATCAAGGAGTTTTTGATGCGTATCCTGCAAGTGTAAGAAAAGCTAGACACGTTGGACTTTTAACTGGTTTACCTGATGCCTATGGCCGAGGAAGAATTATTGGAGATTATCGAAGAGTTGCTTTATATGGTATTGATTATTTAATGGAACAAAAGAAGAAAGATTGGGATGAAGTTTTAGTAGGTCCTATGACTGCAGAACTTATTCAGCTACGTGAAGATGTTTCTATGCAATATCGTGCTTTAGAAGAGATTAAAAAAATGGCAGCTTCTTACGGTTTTGATATTTCTAAGCCTGCCAAAAATAGTCGTGAAACTGTTCAATGGACATATTTTGGATATTTAGCAGCCGTTAAAGAAAATAATGGGGCCGCGATGAGTTTGGGAAGAGTGGATGCTTTCTTTGACATTTATTTTGAAAGAGATTTAAAAGATGGAACTATTACTGAAAGTGAAATTCAAGAAATTATTGATCAATTTGTTATTAAACTTCGCTTAGTTCGTCATTTAAGAACACCTGAATATGATGAATTATTCTCAGGAGATCCAACTTGGGTAACTTGTTCGATAGGCGGAATTACGGAGAAGGGTGAGTCAATGGTTACAAAGACTTCTTACCGTATTTTACATACGTTAACAAATCTCGATCCGGCACCAGAACCAAATATGACGGTTTTATGGAGTGAACATTTACCTGAAACTTTCAAAAAGTATTGTGCAAAAATTTCGATTGAAACGGATTCTATTCAATACGAAAATGATGATGTCATGCGTCCAATTTATGGGGATGATTATGCGATTGCTTGTTGTGTTTCAGCCATGCGTGAAGGTAAAGATATGCAATTTTTTGGTGCACGTTGTAATTTAGCTAAAGCCTTGCTTTATTCTATTAATGGTGGAGTTGATGAAGTAAAAGGCGATTTGGTTATTGAAGGATTTTCAAAAATGACGGATGAAGTATTAGATTATCAAAAAGTGCATGATGCTTACTTTAAAATGCTTGAACGAATTGCTTCTGTCTATAGTGATGCGATGAACGTTATTCATTATATGCATGATAAATACGCTTATGAAGCTGGTCAAATGGCTTTACACGATACGTATGTAAGACGTTTAATGGCTTATGGTGTAGCAGGTTTATCTGTTGTAGCAGACTCTTTATCAGCCATTAAATATGCTAAGGTAAAACCGATTCGTAATGAAGATGGTATTGCTGTTGATTTTGAAATCGAAGGAGACTATCCTAAATATGGAAATGATGATGATCGAGTAGATGATTTAGCTAAAGAAGTTTTGGAGAAATTCTATGCTGAGCTTTCGAAACATAAATGTTACCGGGATGCTGTACCTACTTTATCTGTTTTAACAATTACTTCAAATGTTGTTTATGGAAGTAAAACAGGTTCAACACCTGATGGTCGTAAGAAAGGGGTAGCTTTTGCTCCTGGTGCCAATCCGATGCATGGAAGAGATGAAAGTGGGGCTATTGCTTCTTTAAATTCCGTTGCTAAACTTGATTATGCAAATTGTTGTCGTGATGGTATATCTAATACCTTTAGTATCGTTCCATCTTCTTTGGGACATTCAAAAGAAGAACAAATTGACAACTTAGTTTCTTTGTTAGATGGATATTTTATTCAAGGGGCGCATCACTTAAATGTTAATGTATTAAGTCGTGAAACTTTGATTGATGCTATGGAGCATCCAGATAAATATCCATTACTTACGATTCGCGTTTCTGGTTATGCTGTTCGTTTTAATCGTTTAACTCGTAAACAACAAGAGGAAGTTATTGCAAGAACTTTCCATGAAAAATTATGATGGGGAGTATAGATTCTATTGAAACGTTTGGGCTTGTCGATGGACCTGGGATTAGAACAGTTGTCTTTTTCTCAGGCTGTCGCTTGCGTTGCCTTTTTTGTCATAATCCTGAAATGTTTCAAAGAAAAGAAAATAATATGGATGTAGATACTCTTGTTAAAAAGATTTTGCGGAGTAAGCCTTATTTTAATAGAAATCATGGCGGAGTTACATTCTCTGGTGGAGAACCTTTATTACAAGTGAATTTTTTGCTTGAGGTTTGTAAAAAGTTAAAAGCTGAAAATATTCATATTGCCTTAGATACAGCTGGCGTAGGAATAGGAAAATATGATGAAATTTTATCCTTAGTTGATTTAGTTATTTTGGATATTAAACATACAAATTCTTTAGGATATAAAAAAATGACTGGTCAAAAAATGGATGAGGTAGAAAAATTTATTGAACACTTAAATAAAAGTGGCAAGGATGTGTGGTTAAGACAGGTAATCGTTCCTGGTATAACCGATCAAGAAGAGTATTTAGATTCTTTAGCCTCATATGTAAAGAAAATTAAAAATGTAAAGAAAATTGAATTTTTACCTTTTCATCATTTAGGTTTTGAAAAGTATGAAAAATTGGGTTTGAAAAATCCTTTAAAAGATACACCAGAAATGGATAAAAATATTTGCGATGATTTATATAAAAAATTTTCAGAAAAGTTGACATAGTTTTTATGTCCTTTTTTTTATCAATTTTTTCTCCCTTTTTTTATCAAAAAAACGTCCTTTTTTTTATTAATTTGATTGCTTTAAAATAATAAATATGGTATAAATAAATAAGTGAGGTGCTTTTATGAAGACATATATGCCTAGAATTTTAGATAAAGAATTGGAAAAAAAATTAAAAATTATTGGCTGTGTTTTGATTGAAGGATGTAAATGGTGCGGGAAAAGTACTACTGCAAGAAGACATGCAAAAAGCATATTGGAACTTCAAAATGTTGATGATAAAGCTAAATTTGATCTAATTGCTAAGACTAAACCCTCTTTATTTTTAGAAGGGGAAAAGCCTCTTCTTATTGATGAGTGGCAAATGTATCCTGTTGTTTGGGATGCAATTCGTCATGACGTAGATAAAAGTGGGTTGCAAGGAGAGTATATTTTAACGGGTTCTGCCACGCCTAATGAAGGAACGACGATGCACAGCGGGATAGGAAGAATTGCTAGAATTTTAATGCGTCCTATGTCTTTGTATGAATCGGAAGAATCGGATGGAATGATTTCTTTAAAAGATTTATTTGATAAAAAGAATATTTCAGCAACCAAAGCAAATGTTACTTTGGATGATATTATTTTTTATATATTACGTGGGGGTTGGCCAAACGCAGTTAAAATGGAAAAAACTTATTCTTTGGAAATTGCTAAAAACTATTATATAAGTTTATTACACGAGAATATGAGTTTATCTAATGAAAAAGAATTTAATGCAAATCGACTTGATTTGTTGTTGCGTTCCTTATCGAGAAATATTTCTTCACCTGTAAATATCAGTACGATCGAGGAAGATATTTTAGCCCATGATTCGTCATTAGCAAGAAATACAATTTCTTCTTATATTGAGATCTTAAAAAAATTATATGTTGTTGAAAACGTTCCTGCATGGACGGGAAAAATTCGTTCGAAAATTGCTATTCGTTCTAAAGAAAAACTTCAATTTGTAGATCCGTCTATTGCTTGTGCGTCTTTAGGGTTAAATAGCGAACTTTTAAAAGGGGATTTAAATACCTTAGGACTTATGTTTGAATCTTTATGCATGAGGGATTTAAGAGTATATGCTGAAAGTTTGGGAGGCAAAATTTTTTATTACCGTGATGAAACAGATTTAGAAATAGATGCAATTATTGTTTTACAAGATGGAAGATGGGGTGCTGTCGAGATAAAGCTTAGTTCAGGATTTGCATTAAGTGCAAGCGAAAATTTATTGAAATTCCAAGAAAAAGTAGATACAGATAAACTAGGAAAACCAAGCTTTTTGATGGTTTTAGTAGGAGATGAATATTCTTATCAACTAGATAATGGTGTATATATCGTATCTATTGCAAATTTAAAGGAGTAGTCATGAATATTTCATATAATTTACTCATTTCAACTAGAGAAAACATAAAAGTACTTGAATGCTTACGAGAGAATGCTTATCAGCTGGCAAGTCTTTTAGAAGAGGAAAAATATTATACAGAATGAATATTAAGTAGCAAATTTTTAGCTTATAAAGCATCATATGATAAAGAACCCGCTTTTGGATCTTTATATATTGATCAACTTTTTGTGAAATATGAATTTCAGGAAAAAGGATATTCTTTTGGAAAAAACTTTTACTTGAAACTTTACAGAGAAAAAAAGAAATAGAAAAATATTTTAATGAAACTTTTGCGGTTTCAAAAAATATATCCAATAAATCAAAAAGCTAGACAAATTTATGAAAGTGTCGGATATCAGTGTATGGATTTAAATAGCTCTTAACTAAAATGTTAAAAAGGGAGGAATAAAAATGTTTATTGATGAAGTAAAAATGAAACTTGTAGCCGGTAAAGGCGGAGATGGTTGTACTTCGTTTCGAAGAGAAAAATATGTGCCAATGGGTGGACCTGATGGAGGAAGCGGTGGCAAAGGTGGCGACATCGTCTTTTTGGTTGACGATAGTCTTACAACACTTGTTGATCTAAAATTTCACAAAATTATGAAAGCAGATAAAGGAGAAAATGGTAAAGGAAAAAATATGCGAGGAAAAAATGCCTCTGATGTTATTATTAAAGTTCCTGCAGGTACTACTATTTATGATGAAGATACAGGCCTTGTTATCGTGGATTTAACAAAAAATGGCGAAAGTTTTGTCGTGGCACATGGCGGAAGAGGGGGACGTGGTAATACTGCTTTTGCAACTCATGAAAAACCCGCTCCATCGTTTTCAGAGCTTGGTGAACCTGGGGAGATTCGTTATATTAAGTGTGAATTAAAAGTTATTGCTGATGTCGGATTAGTTGGAATGCCTAGTGTGGGAAAAAGTACACTTTTGTCTTCTGTTTCAGCTGCAAACCCTAAAATTGCTGCTTATCATTTTACTACATTAAGTCCAAATCTTGGAGTAGTTACTTTAAAAGATCGTCGAACATTTATTTTGGCAGATTTACCAGGAATGATTGAAGGAGCAAGTGAGGGAGTTGGCCTTGGTACAAAATTTTTGAAACATGCATCTAGAACACGTATACTTGCTCATGTGATTGATATGGCTGGTACGGAGGGTAGAGAGCCAATTAAAGATTATGAAATTATTCGTAAAGAAATCGTAAGTTATAGTGATGCTCTAGCTAAGAAAAAAGAGATTATTGTTGCTAACAAAATGGATATGCCTGGATTTGAAGAAAATTTAAAGAAATTTAAAGGAAAATATCCAGATAAAGAAATATTTTCTATTAGTGCCATGAACCATGAAGGATTAGAACCACTACTTACTCATTTACGTGATGTTTTGGACGAAATTGGCGAAGAAAAACTTTATCAAGATGAGGAATATGAAAGCACAATTGTTTATAAATTTCAAAATGAAAAACCTTATACCATTACTAAAGAAGATGGAATTTGGGTTTTAAAAGGTGAAGAAATAGAAAAATTATTTAAAATGACTCGTTTTACTGAAGATGAAGCAGTCACACGTTTCGCACGTAAATTAAAGGGCATGGGAATTGATGATGAGCTAGAAAGATTAGGAGCAAAACCAGGTGATGAAGTTCAAATTTTAGACTACATTTTCGAATGGAAAGAATAAATGAAAAACCTTCAACAAGTTTTAAAAATTCTTTTCATAAAAAAAGAACTCTTTTTATTAGAATGCCATTCTTGTAAAAATCACTATTCATTTGCTTTTAAAGCTCGAGAATTTTTATCAGAAATTAACATTTATCGAAATATGAGTCCTGAAATTAATAAAATCATTGTAGAATATGAACAAATGATTTGGGATACTTTGATGTTATATGCCACAGATTTAGAAACAAGAAATTTTAAAATATAAGATTATTCTTTGAAAGTAAGAATAGAGCCAATAACTAGTCCTTTGCTAGTATTTTTAGGAAGTTCTAAAATACTAGTTTTTTTATTTTTGTTTTGGATTTTAACTATTTTGTTTTTAGGTACATTGCGATAAATATATACTACTTGATTTTCTTCATTTAATCCGATAACATCAATTTCTTCTTGCATAAAAAAAGTATGAATAGCCTTACATTTTGGAAATAAAATTCCTTCTTGAATGTTTTTTTGACCCATTAGTCCAAATAAGCGCGTTTTAAAATCAGTGGCTTTTTTGATATTTATTATTTGATTATGTATTTTTAATTTCATTTTATATAGTCTCCTTTATATAATAATCATATCATTATTTTACATAAAATATGATAAAAAAAATTTTGAGAATTGACAGGGGGTAGGAGTTGTTATGATAAAATCATTATAGAACTTATAGTAATTTTTTTAAATTTTAAGTTATAATAAAAGAGAATAGGGTGAGAATATGAAGGAAAAACTTGTGGAATTAAGGAATAATAAAAAAGCTATTGTTTTATTTATTTTATTATTGATGAGTGTTTGTATAGGAATCAGTTATGCTTATTGGCATCTTACGCTGGTTCAGAACAGTTCAAATGCGGTTGCAAGTTCTTGTTTTAAAATCACTTTTACAGAAGAGAGTAATGCAATAAATTTGAGTACAGCATATCCTATAAGTGATGAAGATGGCCGAAAATTGACTCCTTATTCTTTTACTATAACAAATGAATGTGAAGAATTTGCTGAATATCAAATCAATTTAGAAGTATTAGAAGATACAACATTATCCAGTGAATATATAAAGGTTTTATTAAATGAAGAGAATGCTCAAGTTTTAACAGAGAAAGAAATGGTAGAAACAACACTAGAAAATGCAACTACTTCTTATAAATTAAAAGCAGGATATTTAGATTCTAAAGAAAGTATTACTTATGATTTACGATTATGGATGGATTATGATACACCTGCTATAGAAGAAACAATGAATAAAGTTTTTGCAAGTAAAATTACCATAACAGCTACTTATACTCCATATATTCCTTCTAATATGTTAATGAAGGGACCAGATTTTGAAATTGAATATCATCCAGAAAATATTTTGCAAAGTCCTGATGAAAGTGCCATGTTTGTTACGAGTGCTAATGTGGAGTTAGTGTGGGATATGCCACTCTTAACAATTGATAGTGATTCCTTTTGGCAATATAGTAATCAAATTCTATCCATTAATTTTGAAACAGAAATGAATCCACCTGATGATGCTAGTTATACCTATGACGTATCTGAAAAACAAGACGGAAGTATTCTGGCTTATTTAGTAGAAAATGCAAGTTTTTCAGAGATAACTGGAGGAGGAACCTGGTATGATTTGCATATTCAAACGGATGGAGAATTTATTGCTAATTCAGATTTTAGTGGTTGGTTTGCAGGCATGATGTATTTATTACAAATTAATGGGTTAGAGAATGTAGATACATCAAATGTAATAGATATGAGTAATTTATTTGCTGGAACTGGAATGGTGGCAGCTAGTTTTTCGACATATGAAGGTGCTTCAGATATTCCAAATAATATTGCAGTAAATATTCCTATAGATTTATTAAATACATCTAACGTTACAGATATGTCTTCGATGTTTGCTTTTAGCTTTATTCCAAAGATTTCTGATAATAGTGTATATATGTTAAATTTAGATACTTCCAATGTAGAAAATATGAGTAATATGTTCCTTGGATTTTATGATTTGTTTGATACTTATCGTATAGATATTAGTAACTGGAATACTTCAAAAGTTATGAATATGTCAGGAATGTTTGGGTTTTCAGTAGGACTTGAGACTATAAATTTAGGAATTATTGATACTTCAAATGTAACAGATTTTTCGAATATGTTTGCTTTTTCAGAAAATTTACTTTCTCTAGATGTAAGTAATTTTAATACTGAAAAGGCAGAAGATATGTCATATATGTTTTATAGATTGTCCAATGTATCAACATTAAATATCCAAAACTTTAAAACAGAAAATGTAACGAATATGTCAGGAATGTTTGCTGGAATGAATTCTTTAACTTCTTTAGATGTGAGTAACTTTATTACAACTAATGTCACAGATATGTCTTTTATGTTTGGTGGATTGAAACTTGAAAATTTCAATTTAAGTACTTTTGATACATCTAACGTTACAAATATGTCCTATATGTTTGCTTCAATAGGCAGCTCATCTTCAGATTTAGAAAAATTGAGTTTGACAAATTTTAAAACTGAAAATGTCGTTAATATGGAAGGAATGTTTGGCCATGCTAATATAAATTCTTTAGACATTAGTAGTTTTAATACAGAAAATGTTACAAATTTTAGGTACATGTTCAGTGGTGATAGTGGTGGTGGTGTAGAAAGTGTGGTTTATGGAGATAATTTTGTTTATCGAAATAATGCGGATGTGACATATATGTTTGATACAATGACCGATATTAATAAACCTACAGATTCATCTTGGGAAGGAATTATTTAGTGAAAAACCAATGTTTTTTCACTTTTTTTCTTTCATTTTTTTCCTTGTCAATTCACTTAGTTATTGATATAATGTTTTAGAGTAGGAGAGTGACTAAAGATGGATGAAAAAGAATTTACCGATACAATAAATGATCAGGATGTTGAAACGCTTGAAACTACAAAAGAAGTACAGACTTTAAAAAATTTATCCATGACGGCTATTAATAATATTGAAAGTGAGTATCAAACAGATTATGATGAAGAAATGGATGATGCTGATTTAATTTTTAAAACGGTTGTTGATACAAAAGAACAAGTGAAAAATGAAAATGATTCTTTGGAGAAAACTCCAAAAGAAAGTTGGATAAAGAAGCTTCAAAAAAAATGGCATGATTTAGATAAAAAGAAAAAAATTCTTTTTATTGTGTTAATTGTTGTTATATTACTCTTAATTGGAGTTGGGTTATTTTTTCTTTTGCGTAAAGATGAGAATCCTTTAGAAGAACAGCCTAATATTGTTTTAGAAATGGGTAATTATCGTTATGAAAATGGTAATTTGATTTTTATAGAAGATGATGAAGAGATTGGTCGTTATGAGTGTGAAAATAAAGATGAAAATTTATGCATGATGGCAAATTTAACGCAAGATGATGATTTTTCGGAACCTAAACAGGTTGATCCTGATGGAAATCCTCTTTCTCTTGTTAGCAACATTTATTTTCATCGCTTTGTTTTTATCGTTGATCATAAAGATGAAAATGATAAAAGTATTAAAGTATATGATTTACAAGATGAAAAGGTTTTAAAAACGGTTTTTTCAGTTAAAGCCTATGAAGATTATGAAAATCTTGTGGTTTTAAAAAATGATGAAAGTTTATATGGGCTAGAACATATTACTGAAACAGGTTTAGAAACGGTAATTCCTTATAGTTATGATGCTTTAGGCATTTTGCCTGATCAGGAAGAAGCAAATTTATTAGCAGTTCGAAAAGACAATAACTCTTATTTAGCGGATATGGGAAATAAAATTTTGACAAAAGCTTTTAATACATCAATTGTTTATGCAACAACGTCTCATATCGTTACTAAAGATGAGGATGATAAGTATTATGTTTATGATTATAATTCAACTTTATTAAATGAAGATGGGTATGATTATATTGTTCCATTAGATGATATATATTTATATGTTTTGAATAATCAGTTATACGTAAGTGATTATGTAGGAAATAGCATGATACCTGCCCCTTATGACTTGAAAAATACCGCATATAATCCAGTTGAGACTTATAAGGATTATCAGCTTGTTCAAACTGAGAAAGCTTTTGACTTTACTCTTGAAAATAATCGATTAAATATTAATATTTATGATAAAAATGATTATGAAAACTTTTCTCTTAATTTATTAGAAGGAATCCTTTCTAGTAAACTTGCTTTTATGAATTATTTTGATAAAACTTTGTATTTTTATTCTGATGAAGACAAGAAGTCATTACTTGGAACGTATTCTTGCAAAAGTGGAAATTCTATTGATGAAAATACTACTACTTTGAATTCTTGTACTCTTGCTACAGATTCTTTTTATCACGAAATTACTGGAAATACGCTTGAAATTGATCATAGTGAGGATGTAGGTTCAATTCCTTTGATTAATAAACAATATGTTTTTCTTAAAGATGGTGAGACGATTTATTTATATGATTTAGTTAATAAAAAAGAACTTGCAACTTATGAAAGTGTTGACACTTCTTCTTATACAAATATGAATAGCTTAACATTTACAAATATTAATGAGCTTTATTTTATTGCTAAATCTAAGACTAGTGGAAAGTTTGGAATTGCAAGAATTACTTCGGATGCTGTAAGTCCTGTTCTTCCATTTGAGTATTTAAGTATAAAACAATTAGGGGAATATTATGTTGCTCAAAGTGATGCTGGTTATGCTTTGTATGATATTGAAGGCAATAAACTTACTCAAGATAAGAATAGTCCAATTGTTGATTATTTAGAAGTAGATGATACGCATAAATATTTAAAAACTTATAAAGATAACATGTATTTTGTTCATACGTTTGATGATGAGGTTTCAAGTAATTCTTATAATTATATTGAGTTGTATAATGAATATTATGCGGCGGTTTTAAATAATCGGGTTCATGTATACGATTATGAAAACAATGAAATTACTGTTACGGAAGAAGGAGATAGCGGTTTAGAACTTCATATTAATAATTATTATGGTGAAGGAGCTAAGGCTTTTCGCGTAACTTTTGATAATACTCATGTTTATGTAGAAATTGGAAATACAAATAATACCTATACGGAAAGAGTTGGATTTTTAAAAGAAAAGGATAGTGATGGAGATGAATCCTAAAGTTCAAAAAGGAGCACTTTTTCTCATTATCTTTTTGCTTATTCTATTTGTTCCTTTAGCTGGATACGGTTTGTTTTTGAAATTAACTGGGCCTGTTAAAACTACTGGTTTGGAAAATGTAAATCACGAATTTTATTTTGATAATAAATTATGGTTTTATCAAGATGACGGGACTTTACTTGGAACATATGAATGTAAGACATCTCGTTGTGGCTATGCTATCAATACTATCAACGATGAAGAGTATGGTGTGAATTCAGTTGCTGTAGCTGAAGATGAGCCTATTAAAATCATTAATAATCGGTTTGCAGTATTAACAGATACTTCAGATACGTCTGTTTCAGAAGCTTTTATTTATGATATTGTCAATGGTGTTTCTTATCAGCAAGCGGCTTATCTTTCGGCTAAAGATTACGGTGTAGGAATTAGTGGAAATTTGTTGATTGTTGAAAATGCATCACATCAATATGGTGTGATTCAACTAAGTGATATCATCGCTCCGGTTGTTCCTATTCAATATACTTTTATTGGATTAACTGATCAAAAAGATGAAACTGGTAAAATATTGGCTGACTATTTTATTGTTGCAAATGAAAATAGTTGGCGATTAATTGATCAAAATGGCGCTATGCTTACCAGTGAAATTTTTGAAGCTATAGTTGATTATACTGGAACCTATCTCATTACAAGAAGTGAAGAAGGCTACTATCATCTTTTAGACTATAATAATAATTCTATATTATCAGAGGATTTTTCTTATTTATCCTTTACTGATAAATATCTAAATTGTTTTACTACGACGAATGAATTTTATGTCTATGATATTGCTAATCAAGAAATTGTTAGTCAAACATATTCTATTGAAGAAGATGATGAGGTTTTAACAACTGTCGATCCGAATAATAATGTGGTCATATCAATTAATAATGAAGTGGTTGAAACTATAGAAAGTGATTAAAAAGGTTGAAAATTTTTGGAAAATCATTTATCATATTTTTATGAACGTTGAAATTGAGGAGTAAAAAGATTTCTTTTTATAGAGAGCTTGGATTTGGTGAAACTAAGCAAAAGAAACTTTTGAAGGTTGCAATGGAGTTTATTTCGCAGGGAACTGCGTTATCAAAAAAAGTGAAAAATAAGGATGGTACCGTCTATTTAAGTAGACTCCTTTGGTATCGTCTTTTTTTATTGGAAAGAGGGATTAGATATGGATTATTTAAAAGAAGTTTTAGTTGTAGAACCTAGTGGTGAAGTATTAACAAATGCGACAGAGGATAGAACGATAAGACACGATATTTTAGTCGGTCAAATTATTCAAAAATATTATGATGAAAATTATCAAATAAAAGATTCAATGTTGGATAATTCCAAATATGCTTGTGAGAATTTTCAAGATTTAATCATCATGCCAGATGTTACCGATTTAGTAGCTTTATTTCCAGAAGGCACTACTAAACAACAAGCAAAATATTATCTGGAAAATTTTCTTGATGAGCCTGTCCGTATTCATGCAATAGAATACAAAAATGGAAAATATCATGATATAGGAAATGTAAAGAACTTTTTAAATAATATTTTAAATAGTTTAACATTATAAGAGGAGGAAACAAAATGCTAGATAAAAAATACAATCCAAAAGAAGTAGAAGAAAATGCTTATGAAACATGGAAAGAAAAGGGATATTTTGCATCAGGAAGAAATAATGGAAAGCCTTTTTGCATCGTTATACCGCCGCCTAATGTAACTGGTAAACTTCATTTAGGACATGCTTGGGATACTTCTATTCAAGATATTATGATTCGTTATAAAAGAATGCAGGGATTTGATGCTTTATGGGTTCCTGGTATGGATCATGCGGGAATTGCAACTCAAGCAAAGGTTGATAAAAAGCTTCGTGAAGAAGGAATTGACCCAAGAAGTATGAAACGAGGAGAATGGCTAAAGGTTGCTTGGGAATGGAAAGAAGAGTATGCTTTAAATATTCATAATCAATGGGCTAAATTAGGACTTAGCCTAGATTACAATAAAGAGCGATTTACTTTGGATGAGGGCTTAAGTAAAGCTGTACGAACTGTTTTTGTTAGGCTATATGAAGAAGGATTAATCTATCGTGGCGAGAGAATGATTAACTGGGATCCAATGGCTAAGACAGCTTTATCTAATGAAGAAGTTATATATAAAGACGTTGAAGGAGCATTTTATCATATTAAATATCCTTTTGTGGATAGCGATGAATACTTAGATATCGCGACTACTCGTCCAGAAACAATGTTTGGAGATACAGCGGTTGCTGTAAATCCTAATGATGAAAGATACAAAAAATATATTGGAAAAAAAGTTATTTTACCAATAGTAAATCGTGAAATTCCTGTTATTGGAGATGAGCATGCCGATCCAGAAAAAGGAACAGGTGTTGTTAAGACTACACCCGATGGTACAAATCCTGTAATTATAAGGGTTATCAAGGATATAGTTATGGCAGTTAATAGTATTTTTAATATAAAAAGAAAGGAAAATGTAGTATGTTAGATAAAAAATATAATGCACAAGAAAAAGAAGCAAGGTGGTTGAACTATTGGAATGAGAATAAAATATATAAGTTTATTCCAGATGGAAGGAAAGTGTTTTCTATAGATACACCACCTCCAACAGTTAATGGTAAAATTCATATTGGACATATTTTTTCTTATTCACAAACAGAAATGATTGCAAGATACAAAAGATTAAGAGGATTTAACATTTTCTATCCTTTTGGTTTTGATGATAATGGATTACCAAGTGAACGTCTTGTAGAAAAAGAGCAAGGAAAAAAAGCTCATGAAATTGGTAGAGAAGAATTTTCAAAATTATGTTACCAAACTACAGATAAATATGAAGCAGAGTTTCAAGAATTATTTAGTAAAATGGGAGTAAGTACAGATTGGGATATTCATTATAAGACAGTTAGTCCTTCTACAATTAAAATCAGTCAAACTTCTTTCTTAGACTTAATTGATAAAGGTCATTGCTATCATAAAGAATCACCAGCATTATGGTGTAATGAATGTTTAACTTCTATTGCTCAAGCAGAACTAGAAACAAAAACAATAAAAACAACATTCAATTATATTAATTTTAAAACTGTAGAAGATGGAGAAGAGTTTACTATTGCAACAACTCGTCCAGAATTATTACCTGCTATTGTATGTGTTTTTGTAAATCCTAATGATGAAAAGCATAATCATTTAATTGGTAAAACAGCCCATATTCCTGTTATAGATGTAGAAGTACCAATTATGGCAGATGAGAAAGTTGCTATTGATAAAGGTACTGGAGTAGTAATGTGTTGTACCTTTGGAGATCAAACTGATATTGAGTGGTGGAAGAAATATAATTTACCATTAAAATATATTTTTACAAATGATGGAAGAATTATAGATAGTGTTCCAAATTATGGAGGAGTAAAAATTAAAGAAGCAAGAAAACAAATTATTGAAGATTTACAAGCAGGTGGATTTGTAGTAAAAATTGAAGAATTAGAGCATGAAGTTCAAACACATGAAAGATGTGGTAAAGAAGTAGAATACTCTGTTATGAAACAATGGTTTATTGATACTATGGATCATAAAGAAGACTTTTTGAAAATTGGAAATGAAATTAAATGGCATCCAGCTCACATGCAAAATAGATATAATGAATGGGTTGAGAATATCATGTGGGATTGGTGTATATCAAGACAAAGATACTTTGGAGTTCCATTCCCAGTTTGGTATTGTAAAGAGTGTGGAGAGCCAATATTTGCAAGAAAAGAAGATTTACCAGTTAATCCATTAGTGGATTCACCAAAGGTAGATAAATGTCCTAAATGTGGATGTACTGAGTTTGTTCCTGAAACAGATGTAATGGATACTTGGGCAACATCTTCAGTAACACCATTAATCAATATGCGTTATGGTGAAAAAGATAACTATGAAGATATTTTAAAACCTATGAGTTTAAGAACTAATGCTTCAGAAATTATTAGAACATGGGATTTTTATACAATCGTTAAAAGTTTTTATCACTTTGGACAAAGACCATGGGATAATGTAATGATTTCTGGATTTGTAATGGCTGGTAAAGGTGAAAAAATTAGTAAGAGTAAGGGTAATAGCAAAGTAGAACCTTTGAATCTTATTAACCAATATTCTGCTGATGTCATTCGTTATTGGGCTGGTTCAGGACGTCTAGGAACAGATATTGTTTATAGTGAAGAAACACTACAGAGAGGACGTAAATTAGTAAATAAGATTTGGAATGTATCCAAATTCATTGAAATGCACCTTCAAGATTATAAAGATAAAGAATTTAATAATTATGAATATATTGATAAATGGATATTAGGAAAATATCAAGAAATGGAAAAAGGATTTTTAAAATATCTTGATGAATACGAAGTAGGACTTGCATTGAATCACCTAGAGAAATTTTTCTGGAACTTCTGTGACAACTATATTGAAATTGTAAAACATAGATTATATCGTCCTGAAGAATTTGGTGATGAGGCAAGATATTCTGGACAAAAAACAGTTTATACTTTACTTTATAAATTATTACAAGATTTTAGTATTTATTTCCCATTCATTACTGAAGAAATTTATCAAGAATTATATCATAATAAGAAATCAATTCATTTAACTGAAATTAAAGAATTAAATAATAGTTTTGATAAAGAAATGAAATTAGGAGATCAAATTATTGAAATTATTAGTATTGCAAGAGGAGAAAAAACAAATAATAATGTTTCTTTAAAAACTCCGATTAAGACTTTGGATTTAGATGTTAACGAAGATTTGAAGGATGCAATAGAAAATTCAATCAAAGATTTTAAAGCCACTTTATTTATCGAAAATTTACAATTAAATGTAGTTGATAAAGATTATAAAGTAAATAAGGTAGAGTTGAATTTGGATTCTAATGATTAAAGAGCGTTAAGCTCTTTTTTATATGTCAGAAAGGGGAGGAGAATATGGTGTTTAAAGTAGAAAAAAATAAGAATTACACAGTAATGAGTAATTATCATTTAAGAGATAAATCACTTTCATTAAAAGCTAAAGGATTACTTTCGTTCATGTTATCCTTACCTGATGACTGGGATTATTCTCTTGCTGGACTTTGTTCTATTTGTAAAGAGGGTAAGGATGCAATTAGATCTACTCTTAAGGAATTAAAAGATAATAATTATTTGGTAATAGAAAAGAGCAAAAATGATAAGGGATTATTTGAATATACATATATTATTTATGAAGAACCACATATAGAAAAAGAATTAGTTTATCCAGATACGGAAAATCCATATATGGATAATCCAGATATGGATAACCCAACGCAAATAAATACTAATAAACAAAATACTAAAGAACAAAATGATAAAGATGATAAAGAAAAGTCATCTTTTTTTGATTTAAATAATTTAAATCCTTTAACAAAAGATTTAATTGAAAAAAACTATGTTTCGGACATGGATATTGATTTGTTTCAATATGATGAAATGTTTAATAAATTATTATCTGAATATTCATATCAAGAACTCATTAAAATTAGTCATTATATTACAAATAAAGTTATTAAGAATAAATTTAAAGATGAAGAAGGAAATCTAATTGAAAATAAATATAATTATTTTAAAGCCTCGATGTATAGCAATATTGAAAAATTAGAAAGTTTGGAGCAAATAGAATGGGATGATGAAACGGGATGGTATAAAGAAAATGATGAATTAGAACTTGAGTATTAAAGCAAAATAAAAACTCTAACTATTTTTAGAGCTATATTGATTTATAAAGTAATATATTTCTAATAATTGTTTTTCATTAAGGTTTGAATTTCTAATTATGTTTATTATGTCATTTTTAATCTTGGAAATTTCTGTGTAATCTTTTGGAATAGAATCATTTTCTTCATATAGGTGTACTAAATCTTCTAAATCTTGCACTTGCATTCTCATTGCATCAGCAATTTTAGCAAACATGGTAGAGGATATTCCATATTTTGTTGATGGATCTCTTTTAATAAGTTTATTTACATAAACTCTAGTTAATCCACCACGCCTAGCAAAATCACTTTGTGATAATCCATTGGATGATATATAATCAGATACAATTTTTTTTATTGCTTCATTTCTAGTCATAATCCAACCTCTTTCTTTATCATTTTACTATTTTTTTTATAAAATGTCTACCACGGGTAACAAAAATATCTTTTCAATTTTAATTATTAAGCAATTATGTTGCCTGTGGTAGACAAACATAATTTTTTTTGATATTATTAAATTAGTAGTATATGAAGTGGAGGCGATAGTTTGAAAAGGGTGGTTTTTTCACCCTAAGGAAGAGAGGTGAATAAATATAGAGATGTCTTCATGTCAGGTCAGAAGTATAATGATTAGTGTAAGTACAAGGAAAGATAAAAAGATTAAAATTTCTACACAATTAGATCGAGCTACAACTATCCAGATTCTTGAAGAGTGTATTAATCATTTAAAGGGGGAAGAAGCCACAAATACCACTCAAAAAAAGGAAGGAAAAAAGTATGACTAATGAAATTGTAGTAGTAAAAGTAGCAAAAGAAGTAGATGAAGTATTAACTGTAGTACAAAAGCACATTGAATTAAAGGAAAGTATGAATTATCAAGACTTATCAATGTTGCTTCAAAAACTCAATGTAATAATAAAAGATTATAAGACTACCACTCAAGATCTTTTATGTACGAGTTCATTAGCAGTAAAATTAGAAAATTTAATAAATGCAGTTGGTATCATTGGTACTGTTTCAATAGAGGATGAAGACATTTTAGATAATACTTTAAAATTATTATCTGATTATTCTGACTCAATAATGAGAAAATAGTACCAAGCTGTATAGAAAATATCTATACAGCAATTTAATCTTCAAAATAGTGGTTGACTTTTTTTAAAAAAAAGATTAATATGTATGTGTAGGATGAAGTACCGAGGATGGTGATGAGAAATCATAACATAACTAGAGGGAGTACTTATTTTTTTAAAGCAAAATGTTTCCTGTGGTCTACAAACTAATACTTTTAAAATTACACTTAATAACTAGTGTTTTTAAAAAAAGTAAATGTTTCCTGTAGTCTACAAAAGAGAGGAGTGATAGATAGAAACAAAAAGACAGATTGGTTTCCAAAGTGCAGTATTATGAAGTGTTGAATAGTAATGTTGAAAGGATGACATCTAAATGTCTAAATCTAATGAAGAAATAATACCACAATGGATTATCAATCATCTGGATAAATTTGGTAATTGTTCTTGTGGCAGGGATCTTGTAAAACGTGTAGGAAAAGAAAATGTAATCAAACAGTTAGAAAAGATTGGATTTAATTGTGATTTAAGAATTATTTATGAAAACCCTAAAGATAGATTCAAAAGAAAGTCCAAATATCCTCTAAACGCTTATTATATTCTTGAAGTAAAAACACCAATTAAAATATACTTTTTATGAAAAATTATAAAAAAGGCAATGTCTATTTAGTTAATCTTAATAATTCTTATCCTAATATTCAAAACGGAAGACGTCCATGTATAATCGTCCAGAATGATTACGCTAATACTTTTTCTAAAACACTAATTGTTGTGCCAATTACTACAAAAATTAAAAGAACTGATTTACCAATTCATGTAAGGATTGATTCAAAGCAGATGGCTTTATGTGAACATATCTTTACTATCTCAAAAGAGCAGATAATCTGTTACCAATATACTTTAAAACGTAGTACTATGAAAGATATTGATGAAGCAATATCTATATCTCTATCATTGAAGGAGGAGAAATGAAAAAACTAAAACAGTTTTATACTGATTTATATGATAGAAGTGCTATGGAGTATTGGAAGGGCGAAGGCAATAATAAAAGGATGCAAAAATATCATAAAGTTTCTAATATTTTAAAAGTAGTAAAGCAAATAATATTTTTATTAACAACTTTTATATTTGTAAATCTGGTTACACAAAGTTTAATATATCTTACAAGTGTTAATATCATAAATATTAATAAGTTTATTGCTTTTATTTTAGATGTTTACAATATATGTATTATTACACTTGTATTTGCAATAACATTAATTGCAATCAAAAAGAAATGTATTATTACACTTGTATTTGCAATAACATTAATTGCAATCAAAAAGAAAAATATAAAAAGTACAAAAGAAATTATTATGATGTTTATATGTGGAATTTTATTGATACCAGAAATAGTTTTATTAATTATACATTTTGCAGTATTTAGTAGTTTAATGAGTAGTTTTTATTATATAGTTGTAACCTTAGCTATTTTATTAATCATTAATTCTATTACATCAAAGATTGATGAGTTATATGGAATTGCTGTAGGAGAAAATGAATTAAAGACGAAAGGAAAGGGAAAAAGAAGATGAAAGGGAAAGTAAAATGGTTTGATGCTCAGTTGGGGTATGGATTTATTCAAAGTGAGGAAGTAGAAAATGATATATATGTTCATTTTTCAGAAATTATGATGAATGGTTTTAAAACATTAGATGAAGGAGATTTAGTTCAATTTGACTATGATCCAGAATTAAAGAAAGCAGTCAATGTTTATAAAATAGAACAAGAAGAAGTAGAAACTGTGGCATAATATGATTGATGTTTCAGAAGTTTACATACCAGAAATTGATGAACAAAAAACAATTTTAAATGGTAAGAAACTTTGTATGAAATATCAGCCTTTAGTTGAAAGGCGAATTAAAAAAAATCTAACTATTCCAATGAACTCTACTAGTTTAATAAAATTCTCAAATCAAGTTAGAAAAAAAAGCTCATTTGAAAATAAAATAGTAGAGAAGTTAGACAATGAAAAAGATAAAGTTGGACAATATATCAAAAATATATGTGAAATTCAAAGTAAAGATGCTGTATTGGGAGAATTATTAATGTGGAAAGGATTTTATGGACTGACAGATTCACAAATTTCTGTTAAAATGAAGATAGCAGAAAGAACGATTAGAAAGTATAAACCTAAAGCATTTTACTTATTAGCGATTTATAACGATAGAGTGTCTTATAGTTATCAAACGACTTATGAATTTCATATTAATTAGAAGTATATAATGTGGCTTTGCCACATTTACATAGACGTGTGAGGTGTATCAAATGAAGCGAAAAAAATTGATTATCATTTTAATTTCCATTATTATAATAATATCTTTAATTGTTATTTCTTTTCTTTTATTAAATAAAAATCAGCTTGTATTGAAGAAAGATACTTTTGTATTTGAATTTGGAGATCAAGTACCTTTTACATCATCTTATTATTTAAAGAATCCTGAAGAAATAAGAGATATAGATGAATATAAACTTAATATCGAAGATAAAAATAAATTCAGTATAGTAGATGATAAATTATTATCAAAAGATGCTGAATTATTAGAAGTTGGTAGTTATAAATTATCTATGAAATATAAAGATAAAGAAATTCAATTTCAAATAAAAGTAGAAGATACTAAAAAGCCAGAATTTAAAACAGTACCAGAAAAAATAACTTTAGAACAAAACTCAAAAGATGTAGATTTAAAAAAATTCTTTGAAGCAGAGGATTTATCGAAAGTTGAAATCACTATTGATGGTGATTATGATTTATCTCAAATTGGTACTTATGAATTAGAAGCAACTGCAACAGATCAATATAAAAATAAAACATCTAAAAAATTTACATTAGAAATTATTGATTTAGAATCAGCTAAAGAGGACGGAAAGATAAGTAAAACTATTGATGGTACTATATATAAAAGTGATGCAATGATTGAATATGAGAATGCTAAAAATAATCCAGCTCCTTCTTCAAGTAATAATAATACTAGTACGAGCAAACAAAACAATAATACAACAAACAATAATAAAAGCAATCAATCAAGTAATAATACTTCTCAGCAATCATCAGAAGGATATAGAAGGGATATTGCTAGCACATACGCATCTCAGATTAATGCTTATAGAAGACAAAATGGCAAATCTGAATTACCAATCACTACAGAAGCACAAAATGAAGCTGACATGAGAGCTAAACAAATTGTAAGCAATTATTCGCATAATGCTTCCTACGGTTTTGATGAAAATATTGGTTATGGAACAGCAGGTGGTAATTTCTTTGAGGCTTGGAAAAGTAGCCCAACACATAGAGAAACTATGTTAAGAGATCAAAATACAGCAATGGCAGTAAGTGTATATGAGAAAAACGGAACATGGTATGCTGTAGCATCGTTTAGAATGAACTACTAAAAAAAGAAATGATTAATCGTCATTTCTTTTATCTTTATTCATAAGTTCTTCATATCCATCGAAGAATTTTCTAATATCAAAGTTATATTTCTGTGCTAAATAAAATAAGGTATCTAATGAAACTCCCATATCCACATTTGGACTTTCGATGTGTGAAATAAAACTTCTACTTAAATCGTTTTCTTCTGCCATTTTTTCTTGCGATTTACCAATTATTTCAGTTCTTATAGTTTTCATATTTCTACCTATAAGATTAAATAAATCATAAATGTTGTTCATCGTTAGTACCTCCTATAAATAATTTTATAGGAAATATCATTAACATACTGCTCCTTCACAAGGAGCAACTTTATGTTTTATAAGTCAAAATTTGTGTTATAATTGTATTTGAGTAATCATAAAGCAGTATATATATGAATTACTAACGAAAGGAGAGTGTTAGTTGTAAGAAAATAAATACAAGGTAAATCCCGAGGCGATAGATATATGAATACTAGTAAAAAATTTTATAAAAAAAGTAATTAAAATGTTTTGGTCGACACTAATTACTATTTCTTTTATCAATTCTTTTAGAACTTATAATTTTCTTTTCATCGTATGATAATAAATCAGCAGGTGTAATATTACAATCTAACAATTTAGAAATGTTGGTGGATAATTTATCCAACATATTCACAGATGGATTTCTTTTACCTTTTTCTAATTGGTATTCGTATAAGAAGGTGGTATCAATAGCTTCAGCAAATTTCTCTTGAGATAAATTAGATTGATACCTATAATATTTCAAATTTATTGCAAGTATATCTTTACTTTTCCTTGTAATAATCAATCGCCTCCAATCCCGAAAACCTTATTTTATTATATAGTTTGTGCAGTACAAAGTCTTCTATACACGTGTATAGATTAAGGAAAGGAAACTATAATGGATGCTATAGAAATTTTGTTAATAATAGCAGTAATTTTAGTAGTAATTTTATGTATTGTTCTTTTTATTTTGATTGACAAACTTAGAGGGTATAAACTACATTCAATATTATTAGAACGTAATTTAAAAACAGAACAAGAAGAGAAAGAATACTATTTTCGAGAAAGTAAAAGAAATGAAAGAGAATTGAAAATAGTAAAAGAACAAGAATTAAAGAAAATTAATAGTAATAAGAAAATTAAAATATCTGATAACACCTCATTAGTCATGAAAGATACTTTTAAAGGAAAAAAGGCTCTAGTTGGTGATTATCATGAGTGGATGCTTCAAAACACTAGGAAAGTATTAATGTCATTAGGCTTTGAAGTTGATACTGTAGAATCTGGTGATGACATCTATGATAAAATTGTTCATGGTTATACTTGTGACGTTATCATAACTAATAATCTATATAAATATGGTAAACGTAATGGAATAGATGTTTTACATGATTTAAAAGATATAGAAGGATTTAATATTCCTATTGTTGTATTAACTCTTTCTACAGGAGCTAGAGATGAGTTCATTTATGAATATGGTTTTGATGAATACATGGAAAAAGTATTGACTCAAAAACAAGCTGAAGAAGTTATGACAAGATTACTTTTATAAAATAAACAAAAAGAAAAATTATAAAACAATCTAATTTTTCTTTTTTTGTTGGAGTTGACAGCAAAAGCAAAATGTACTATAATGTACTTATTCAATAAGTACATTTAGGAGGGGTGAAAATGGAAATTATCATTAGTAATAATACAAGTAAGCCAATATATGAGCAAATAACAAGTCAATTTAAACAAATGATAATGTCTGGCGAATTAAAAGCTGGAGAATCAATACCCTCAATGCGTTCTTTAGCTAAATCTTTGCACGTTAGTGTTATATCAGTACAAAGAGCTTATGAAGATTTACAAAAAGATGGTTTTATTGAAACAACAGTTGGTAGAGGAAGTTTTGTTAGCTCTTTTAATAAGAATTTTGTTCAAGAGGAAAAACAAAGAGAAATTGAAGAACATTTACAAAAAGCAGTTGATTTAGGAAAAGAAAGTGGAATCAATTTATCTAAACTTATTGATTTGTTAAAAATATTTTACGAGGAGGAATAATGATGTCAGACTACGCATTAAAAGTAGAAAATTTAACGAAAAAATATGATGGCTTTTTATTAGACAAAGTTTCGTTTTATGTTCCAAAAGGAAATATAGTTGGATTAATTGGTGAGAATGGTGCAGGGAAAAGTACAACTATAAATACTATGCTTGAAATAGTACAAAAGGATTCTGGAGATATTTATATTTTAGATAGCAAAAAAAATAAGATTGATAATGATATTAGAGAAAGAATTGGAGTTGTTTTTGATGGAAATAATTTTCCTGAAGATTTAACACCAAATAAATTAAATAATGTATTAAAAGCTATATATAAAAATTGGGAAGAGAAGAAGTTCTTTGAATTATTAGAAAAATTTTCTTTATCAAAAGATAAAAAGATAAAAAAATTCTCAAGAGGAATGAAGATGAAGTTATCTATAAGTGTAGCGTTATCTCACAAAGCCGAATTACTTATTTTAGATGAAGCAACTAGTGGACTTGATCCAGTAGTAAGAGATGATATTTTAGATATACTTTTGGACTTTGTTCAGGATGAAACCCATTCTATATTAATTTCATCACATATTACAAGCGATTTAGAAAAAGTGGCAGATTCTATAGTATTTATTCATGAAGGTAAAATGATTTTTGAGGAAACAAAAGATAATCTTATATATGATTATGGTATCATGAAGTGCAAACAGAAAGACTTTGATAGTATTGATAAAGAAGATATAATCAGATTCAGAAAAATGGATTATGGATATGAAATATTAGTAAAAAATAAAAAAGAATTAGAACGTAAATATCCTAATTTTATAATGGACAATATTAAAATTGAAGATATTATGTTAATGTATGTAAAGGGGGAAAAGTAGAATGAAAGGTTTACTTTTAAAAGATTTTTATACGACTAAAGCTAATATATTAGTTGCATTACTATCATGTCTAGTAATGGCTATTGGATTATCCTTTGTGATTTCTCCTTCGGTAGTTATTATATTAGTAGCGATTCCTCTAAGTATGACAGTATCAGGAACTATTATATCTGATAAAAAGAATAAATGGACTCAATATTCTGTAACATTACCAGTTTCAAAAAAACAAATCATATCGAGTAAGTATATTGCATATTTATTTTGGGTAATCGTAGGCTTAATTGTTGGTACTTTAATATGTTTAATAGTTTTAAAAATTACAAATACAACAGATAATTATATGAACATATTTATTGGATTTAGTATTATTATTTCTCTTTTAAGTGGAAGTATCATAATGCCTTGTAATTTTGTTTTACCAGAGGAGCAATCAATAATTGGAACAATACTAGCATATTCTTTAACATCAGGAATACTCGCATTATCAATATTTGGATTAAATCAAATATTTAATGTTAGAGAAAATATGAATATGACTTTAGTTATTTGTTGCATTATAAGTGCTGTTATATATATTATCTCTTGGATAGTATCATCACAAAAAATAAAAAATTTTACATGTATAATTATATATGTTAAAACTCTTTGACAAACTTCCAAAGAACTTATGTAGAAATGTTAAGTATATTTATTTTATAATTAGCATCGAAAGGAGAAATATATGAAACTCGGAGAAAATATTTTAAAGTTAAGAAAACAAAATGGATTATCACAAGAACAATTAGGAGAACAGGTTGGTGTAACAAGGCAGACAATTTCAAATTGGGAATTAAATGAAACAACTCCTAATCCAGAACAATTAAAATTATTATCAAAAGCATTAAATGTAAGTATTGATGAATTATTAGATAATGATGTTAAAAATGTAGTAATAGAAAAAGTATCTAATACAGAAAGATTAGCAGGAATAATTATAAAGATTTTAAAAGTGTTTGCTGTCTTTGGAATTATATATGTTATTTTAATTGTTTTAGGAATAATTTTATTTAAGGTTTTTCCAAATGAAAAAGTAACAACTGTAAATGAAATAAAGTCTGCTACATTAAATTGTTCTATTGAAGATAATAATTATACTATTACAATAGGAGATGATAATTATTTTGATTGCCCTGAATGTAATAAAGAGATGAATGTATATTTAAAAGATATAACTGATTGGGCAAACATTGACCATAGTATAGAAAATATTGAAAAATATTTTAAAGATAATGGTGGAACTTGCGAAGATTAATTTTGATTAATCTTTTTTTATGTCACTTACTTGTCATTCTGATTATATATAATGAATTTGTTACCAAAATGAAGGAGGAATTTATGAAAAAAGTTAGTAACACAGAGCAATTAGCTGGAACAATTAATAAAGGTATAAGAATATTTGGGAAAGTGTTTACAATATATGCTATATTAGTTGTAGTAGCACTTGTGGGTTTAATTGTATATGCTTTAGTCAGATAATATTTTATTTGAGATTGACTTTGGAAGTTAATCTTTTTTTATTTTTTTCAAAATGTCACTTACTTGTCATTTTGGTTATCATATAATTAAAACGACAAAGGAGGAAATTAGATGGAAATATTAAGAGTTGAAAATCTTTCTAAGGTATATGGAAAGGGAGAAAATAAAGTAGTTGCATTAGATAATGTGTCTTTTTCAGTAGAGAAAGGTGAATTTGTTGCAATCGTAGGAGCAAGTGGTTCTGGAAAATCAACACTTCTTCATTTAGTTGGTGGAGTAGATAGACCTACAAAAGGAAAAGTTTTTATTGATGGCAAAAATATTTATGAGATGAATGATGATAAACTTGCTATCTTTCGTAGAAGACAAGTAGGACTTATTTATCAATTCTATAATTTAATTCCAATATTAAATGTAGAAGAAAATATCACTTTACCATTAGAATTAGATAATAGAGAAGTTGATAAGAAAACATTAAAAGAATTATTAGAATTACTTGGACTAGAACATAGAAGTAAACATTTACCTAATGAATTATCAGGAGGACAACAGCAAAGAGTTTCTATTGGAAGAGCTTTGATTACGAATCCAGCTATTATTCTAGCAGATGAACCTACAGGAAATTTGGATTCAAAATCAAGTGATGAGATTGTAGCATTATTAAAGAAATCTAACAAAGAATATAACCAAACAATTATCATGATTACTCATAATATGGAAATTGCAAAAGAAGCTGATAGAATCATAAAAATTGAAGATGGAAGAATTGTTGAGGAGGATTAAATATGAAGGTTTTAAATAAACTATCGTTAAAGAATCTTCTTCTAAATAAGAAAAGAAGTATAGGTACTTTAATTGGTATCATACTATCTGTGGCATTAATATGTGCAGTTGCTGGAATGTTTATCAGTCTTCAAGATGCTTTAGTTCAGACAACCGTTCAAAGTCAAGGTAATTATCATATTGAGTTATTTAATCAAACGGATGAAGATATAAAAGTTTTAGAAAATAATCGTGATATAGAAGAAATAGAGGTTTTAAATAATGTTGGTTATTCAAAATTTGATATGCCAACAGAAGAAAGACCATATATCCATTTATACTCTTATGATGATGAAAAGAGTTTTACTAATCTAACAATAGATTTACTTGATGGAGAATATCCAAAGAATAGTAACGAAATTTTAATAAGTGAAGAACTTTATTTATTGGATAGAGATAAATATGATATAGGAGAAGAGATTACTTTAAATGTTGGAAATAGAACAACAATAGATGGAACATCACTTTCACTAGAAGATGTATATAACGAAGATGAAGTAATAAGTAATTCAACAGAGAGAACATTTACTATTGTAGGTATTATGGATAGAGATTATAGATTAGATCCACATGGAGATCCTGGGATTGGATGTCTTACGGTTGGTTTAGAAAATAATTCTAATAAACAGCAAAGTGTTTATATACGCCTAAAAAATCCAGCTAGTTATGAAAAATCTTTTTCAGAAATTTTAGGAACTACTTTTACAAATGATTCACCTAATGCAACTGAAGAATATAGCATTAATGCTTCATTACTTAGATGGCAAGCATTAAAATTTGATTCTGGAACTACAACTATGCTTTATTCAATTATGGCAGTTGTACTTGCAATAATCGTTGGAACAAGTGTATTCTGTATTAAAAATTCATTTGATATTTCTGTAATGGAAAAGAGAAAGAATTATGGAATGCTAGCAAGTGCTGGAGCAACAAAAAAACAAATAAAAAGAAATGTTATTACAGAAGGATTAATGATTGGTATTATTGGTATTCCAATTGGAATTATAGTAGGTTATATAGCAGTTTTCATTTTAACTATCATTGTAAATAGTGTAATTGGAGATTTTATAACTCAAAATGTTGAAATGAGATGTGTCATTTCATGGCAACCGATTTTAGTATCTATATTACTTGGTATAGTAACAATTTATTTTTCAAGTATTAGAGCAGCAAAAAAAGCCAGTAAAGTAAGTCCAATTGATTTAATCAGAAGTAATGATGATGTAAAAGTTAATCAAAAGAAATTAAAAACACCATCTATTATTAAAAAGCTATTTGGTATTGGTGGAGTAATTGCTTATAAGAATTTAAAAAGAAGCAAGAAGAAATATCGTACAACAGTAATATCTTTAGCAGTTAGTGTATTTGTATTTATTAGCATGAATACATTTATGTATTATACTTTCAAAGCAACAAGTACTTATTATGATGATTTAGATTATAATATAATGGTTACAGCAAGTTTTGAGGACACTCCAAAAATGGAAGATGCTCTAAAAGTTAATGGTGCTGATAATTATACAATGCTATATCAAAGTTCTCTTACTACTGAGGGTTATTTAGAAATAGATGATTTGTCTAAATTAACTGATTTTGGAAAAGATATTATGGAAGAAGGATTAAGAGAACAAGGATGCTATGATGAGCGAAAAGATACATATAATCTTGATTGTGATAAAAAACTTCAAATGAATATTATTGGTATGAATGAAGAAGGATTTAAAAAATATGTAGAAGAATTAGGGCTAAACTATAATAATGCAAAAGATAAAGGTGTTCTAGTAAATAATTATGAATATATTAATGCTGATAATGTTCGTATAGAAAGAGGTATTTATAATTATAAAAAGAATGATACAATCAAAGGTACTTATAATGGTAACCCACTCGAAATTGATGTGGCAGAAGTAACCAATGAAAGACCAGATGGACTTGAAAGATTTTGGGATTATGGTGGATATTTAATCGTATCAGAAGAAGAATATCGTGATTTGAGTTTTACACCTTATATTTTAACAATTAATGCTGATGATCCAGCACAAGTAACGTTAGATATTAATAATGAAGTGCCAGAATTAAATGCAGTAAATATGGATGAAAATGTTCAAGCTGAAAGATCTATTTATTTGCTTATGTCGATATTCTTATATGGATTTATTGCAGTTATTACGCTAATTGGTGTAACAAATATCTTCAATACTATTACATCTAATTTAGAATTAAGACAAAAAGAATTTGCTATGCTTAAAAGTGTTGGTATGACAAGAAAAGAATTTAACAGGATGATTAATTTAGAAACAATATTCTATTCAATAAAGGCACTTATTTATGGTGTAGCACTAGGTTCAATAGGTTCTTATCTAGTATATCTTGCAACAGCAAGTAAATTGGATTATGGTTATCATTTCCCACTTACAGCAACTATCATTTCTATCGTTGCAGTATTTGTTTTAGTATATATTATCATGCGTTATTCAATGAGTAAAATTAATAAACAAAACATCATTGAAACAATTAGAAAGGATAACATTTAAAGGGGAAATTATTCCCTTTTTTTGTTATAATATTAATAGCTGGAAAGGAGCATATCATGAATGTATTATTAATCGAAGATAATGAGAGTATTGTATCTGGATTAAAATATTCTTTAGAGCAAGAAAAGTATAAAATATTTTCTTGTACTAATGTAGCAGATACCATAAAGTTCTTAGAAGAAAATAAGCAAGTAGATATTGCAATTATAGATGTATCTTTACCTGATGGTAATGGCTTTGATTTGTACCAAAATTATATTAAAGAGAAAAATATTCCTAGTATATTTTTAACAGCAAGAGATGGTGAAGATGATGTGGTAAAGGGATTAGAACTTGGTGTAGAAGATTATATGACAAAACCATTTTCAACAAGAGAATTGCTTGCTCGTATCAAAAGGAATATTATGAAACATAAAAATGAATCAGTTATCACGATTGAGGGAGTTAGTTTCGATTTTGATAAAATGGAAGTAAGCAAAGATGGAAAGGTTATTCCTTTAACTAGACTTGAACTTAAAATATTACATTTACTCTTTTCTAACTTGGGAAAAGTTGTAAGAAGAGATTATATAATTGAGAAAATATGGGAATGGACTACTAATGATGTTAATGATAAAACTGTTACTGTTTACATGAAAAGAATTAGAGAGAAAATTGGTGTTGATATAATTATTACAATTAAAGGAATAGGATATAGAATAGATGATACTAGAAAATAAAGTTCATCTAAAAAAGTTTTTATTAATATCAATTATACCAATCATAGTTTTTCTAATTATAGGAAACATATTTTTCTTTTATCAATATCATTCTTATACACAAAATTATAATAATAAAATAGCATCTCTCGTTAATTTGCTTGATAAAGAATATCCAGATATAGATAGAAACGAACTGATTTCTATTTTAAATAGTGATGATAAAGTATCTGAAGATATTTTTAGTAGATATGGAATTGATATTCAAAATGAATCTATAATCATAGAAAATGACCGATTATTTAGTGGATTTATAATTGTATATAATATCTTATTTATCGGTTTAGCTCTAAGTCTTATTTTATTATATTTAAAGCATGAGAAAGTCCAAAATAAAGAAATTAAAAAAATTGCAAGATGTATCGAGGAAATCAGCAAGAAAAATTATTCTATTAACATTGATGAGAATAGTGAAGATGAACTTTCTATTTTAAAAAATGAACTTTATAAAATTACAATCATGTTAAAAGAAGATGCTGAAAATTCTAAAAAAGATAAACTTAAACTAAAGGATTCTTTGTCTGACATATCCCATCAATTAAAAACTCCATTAACTTCAATTAATATTATGCTTGATAATATTTTAGATAATCCAGAGATGGATGATAAAACAAAAGAAAAATTTATTCAAAATATAAAAAGAGAAATTACAAATATTAGTTCTTTAGTTGGAGAAATATTAAAATTATCAAAGTTTGATGCTAGTGTAATTAAATTTGAAGAACAGCAAGTGTTCATAAATGATCTTGTGAAAAGTGCTATTTCTAATATAGAGATGATGGCAGAATTAAAAAACATAAATATTGAAGTAAATAATCGAGATAATATTAAACTTGTATGTGATGCAAAATGGCAAATAGAAGCAATCACTAATATTTTAAAAAATTGTATAGAACATTCAAAAGATGATTCTACTATTACAATAGATATAGATTCTAATAAAATATATAAACAAATTACTATTAAAGACAATGGAGAAGGTATTGATGAAAAAGATTTGCCACATATCTTTGAGAGATTTTATAAAGGAAAAAACTCTTCTAAAGATAGTGTAGGAATTGGTTTAGCACTTGCTAAAACTATTATTGAAAAAGATAATGGCTCTATTAAAGTTGATTCAAAGAAAGGACAGCAAACAACATTTATTATCAAGTATTATTAATAAGTAAGTTTTGATTAGTTGGATTTTAAGAGAATATTTTATCTCTTGAAAAATGGTATAAAACTATCATAATTTAAATTCTACTTTTAAGTGGTATAAATATTGCTAATTAAATGGTATATTTGATTCATGAAAAGGAGATGATCTTATGGATCAAAAAAAGATTGGTAAATTTATCGCTGAACTTAGAACAGAAAAAGACTTAACACAAACAGAATTAGGAGAAATGTTAGGGGTTAGTTATAAGGCTGTTTCAAAATGGGAAAATGGAATTTGCTTACCTGATGCATCACTATATGATGATATATGTAAAATATTCAAAATTACAAAGGATGAATTGTTTGCAGGCTGTAGAAAAGAAATTAATTATAAAAATAAAACGAACTATATTTTATTGATTTTGTGTTTAATATTGCTAGCTACTTGCTTGTTTATACCTGTGTTATCTAATAATATAATTGGTATGAGTATTATAGGAATAGTTGCTATTATAACATTAGCCTTTTTTACTTCAAATATTTATAAATTAACTAATATAAGCAAAGATGATAGAAAAATTAAAGTAATAAAAATATTTAATTATTTACTTATCATAGCAATACCTATTTTGATTATATCCCAACATATATTTAATATAGAAAATTATAATAATGAAATTGTTATTATATTAATAATTTCATTAATTATAGCTAGTGGAACATTTTTTTATAAATTTCCTTATAATAAATATATTGGATTAAGGTTACCATGGACTGTTCGGGATGAATCTACTTGGAAAATAGCTCATCAAATTGTAGGG